>JBAQKO010000248.1:0-7679 GCA_049301075.1 Rhodoferax sp. | reverse complement strand
CAGCAGGCCTCGGCTCGTTCTTTGCGGGCTGCGTGGGCACGCTGCTGCTGGCGGCGTTTGCGGTGCCGCTGGCCGAAGTGGCCTTCAAGTTCGGCCCGGCCGAATACTTTTCGCTGATGGTGCTGGGCCTGATCGGCGCCGTGGTGCTGGCCTCGGGCTCATTGCTCAAGGCCATTGCCATGATTGTGCTGGGCCTGCTGCTGGGCATGGTGGGCACCGACGTCAATTCGGGCGTGGCCCGCTTCAGCTTTGACATTCCGGAGTTGAGCGACGGCATCGGCTTCATCGTGATTGCCATGGGCGTCTTCGGCTACGGAGAAATCATCACCAACCTGGGCAAACACGAGGGCGAGCGCCAGGTGTTTACGGCCAACGTCACCGGCCTGTGGCCCACGAAGGAAGATTTCAGGAACATGGTGCCGGCCGTGTTGCGGGGCACGGCGCTGGGATCCATCCTGGGCATCTTGCCCGGCGGCGGGGCGGTGATGGCGGCGTTTGCCGCCTACACCCTGGAGAAGAAGACCAAGCTGAAGCCGGGCGAAGTGCCGTTTGGCAAGGGCAACATCCGGGGCGTAGCCTCGCCGGAGTCGGCCAACAACGCGGGGGCGCAGACCTCATTCATTCCCCTGCTGACGCTGGGCATTCCACCCAACGCCGTGATGGCCCTGATGGTGGGGGCCATGACCATCCACAACATCCAGCCCGGGCCGCAGGTGATGACCAGCAACCCCGAACTGTTCTGGGGCCTGATCGCCTCCATGTGGATCGGCAACCTGATGCTGGTGGTCTTGAACCTGCCCCTGATCGGCATCTGGATCAAGCTGCTCAGCGCACCCTACCGCTGGCTGTTTCCCGCCATCGTGCTGTTCTGCGCCATTGGCGTGTACTCCACCAACAACGCCACGTTTGACATCTGGATGGTGGGGCTCTTCGGCTTCATCGGTTACCTGTTCATCAAGCTGGGAACCGAACCGGCGCCGTTGCTGCTGGGTTTTATTCTGGGGCCCATGATGGAAGAGTATTTGCGCCGCGCCCTGTTGCTGTCCCGCGGCGACTGGAGCGTGTTTTTGACCCGCCCCCTGTCCGCCGGTCTGCTGGCGGCGGCGGCGCTGCTGCTGGTGGTGGTGCTCATGCCATCGGTGAAAACCAAACGAGAAGAAGCCTTTGTTGAAGACTGATATGTTGCAACAGCACCCCCAGCGCGTCGCGCTGCACAACGAAATCCACGCCCGCCCGCCCGAGGCCATGGGCGTGCCGGTCAGCATCTCCCACGTGGTGATGGTGTGCGACGCCGCCCAGCGGGAAGCCAGCTGGGCGCACATTGCCGAACTGGCCCGCGACCACCACCTGCCCCAGCCCAATGCGGGTTCCACCCACGTGCGCATGGACCTGGGCCCCTACCGCGTGCGCTGGGAGTTGCACACCGAGTTTGTGACCTGGACCTTCATGCGTCCGCTCAACGCGGAAAATTTTGGCGAGCGCGAACCCGAAGCCGCGCTGGACGCCGTGCCCCAGCGCTGGTTTGCCGCGCTGCCCGGCCAGTGCCTGGCCAGCATGCACGTGTGGGTGCTGCCCACGCAGGCGTTTGGGTCGGGCTCCCTGGTCAAGCATGTGCTGCACGAGGAAACCCTGGTGGCCTCCACCGTGGCCGATGGCTATGCCGAGGTCTATACCGATTTCGCGGTGCATGCCGACGGCTTTTCGCGCATGGTGCTGCTGGCCGGTGGCATGGCGCCGCGCCGCCTGGGGCGGCTGGTGCAAAGCCTGCTGGAGATTGAAACCTACCGCATGGCGGCCCTGCTGGGCCTGCCGGCCGCGCGGGATGCCTCGCAGGTGCTGGCCTCTGCCGAGCGCGAGCTGGCGGAGCTGGCGCAGGCCATCCGCTCGGCCACGCGCGACGACGAACCTCTGCTGCTGGACCGCCTGACCCGCCTGGCCGGGCAGGTGGAAAGCCAGCACGCGGCCACGCACTCCCGGTTTTCCGCCAGCGCAGCGTATTTCGAGCTGGTGGACAAGCGCATCGTCGATATTGCCGAGTCCCGGCTGGCGGGCATGCAGACCATCCGTGAGTTCATGGACCGGCGCCTTTCGCCCGCGCGCAGCACCTGCGCCTGGTCGGCACGGCGCCAGGACGCGCTCTCGCAGCGCGTCTCGCGTATCAGCAACCTGCTGCGCACGCGGGTGGAGATCGAACAGCAGCAAAGCAGCCAGGCCCTGCTGGCCACCATGAACAGCCGCCAGGACATCCAGATCAAGCTGCAGTCCACGGTGGAAGGGCTGTCGGTGGCGGCCATTACCTACTACATCGTCGGTCTGGCGAGCTACCTGGCCAAGGGGGCGCAGCACTGGGGCTGGCCCTGGAGCGCCGAACTCACCGCGGCGGCGGCCATTCCGGTGGTGGCCACGGGGGTCTGGTGGTCCCTGCGCCGCCTGCACCAGAGCGTGTTCAAGGACTAGGGGCGGGCGCCATAGGTTTTGTCAATTTGATTGATTGGATCAATCAAACCACGGTGCTCCATAGAGGGGCTAGTATTCACCCTGTTCATTTGCAGAACAGCAACTTCACGAGGAAAACACCATGTCTTTGATCAACACCCAAGTCCAGCCCTTCAAGAACGAAGCCTTCCACAACGGCAAGTTCGTGACCGTGACCAACGAAACCCTCAAGGGCAAGTGGAGCGTGTTCATTTTCATGCCCGCCGCTTTCACCTTCAACTGCCCCACCGAAGTGGAAGACGCAGCTGAACACTACGCCGAGTTCCAGAAGGCCGGTGCCGAGGTCTACATCGTGACCACCGACACCCACTTCGCCCACAAGGTGTGGCACGAGACGTCTCCCGCCGTGGGCAAGGCCAAGTTTCCGCTGATCGGCGACCCTACCCATGCCCTGACACACGCGTTTGACGTGCATATCGAAGAAGAAGGCCTGGCGCTGCGCGGCACCTTCATCATCGACCCCACTGGCACGATCAAGACCATGGAAGTCCACTCCAACGAAATCGCCCGTGACGTCAAGGAAACCGTGCGCAAGTTGAAGGCTGCCCAGTACACCGCTGCCCACCCCGGCCAGGTGTGCCCTGCCAAGTGGAACGAAGGCGCCAAGACCATTACGCCCTCGCTCGACCTCGTCGGCAAGATCTAAGCCGTACCCGGCCCCAGACGGCGCCTGCTTGCAGGCGCCATCAAGCCGGACTGCGTCAAGGCACCCGCGTGCCTTGCCGTCCGGCTTTTTTACATCCTGAAGGAAACCACCATGCTCGAACAAGAACTTCAAACCCAACTGGCGGCCTACCTGGAACGCGTGTCCCAGCCGTTCGAGATGGTGGCCTCACTGGATGACAGCGAAACCAGCCGTGAGATGCGTTCGCTGCTCGAAACCATCCAGAGCCTGCGCGCCGACAAGATCAGCCTGCGCCTGGACGGCAACGACGCCCGCAAACCCTCTTTCAGCCTGCAGCGCACCGGCACCAACACCAGCCTGCGTTTTGCCGGCCTGCCCCTGGGGCACGAGTTCACCTCCCTGGTGCTGGCCCTGCTGTGGACCGGCGGCCACCCGCCGAAGGTGGAGCAAGACGTTATCGACCAGATCAAGGGTCTGGACGGCGACTTCAATTTTGAGGTCTACATGAGCCTGACCTGCCACAACTGCCCGGACGTGGTGCAGGCGCTCTCGCTCATGGCCATTCTCAACCCCAAGGTCAAGACCACCGTCATCGAAGGCGGTGCCTTCCAGCCCGAAGTGACCGCACGCGAAATCATGGCCGTGCCCAGCGTGTACCTGAACGGCCAGATGTTTGGCAACGGCCGCATGCTGGTGGAAGAAATTGTGGCCAAGCTCGACACCGGCGCCGCCACCCGCGACGCCGCCAAACTCAGCGCCAAGGCCCCGTATGACGTGCTCATCGTCGGTGGTGGCCCGGCCGGCGCCGCCGCGGCCGTGTACGCCGCACGCAAAGGCATTCGCACCGGCGTGGCCGCCGAGCGCTTTGGCGGCCAGGTCAATGACACGCTGGCCATTGAGAACTACATCTCGGTCCTGGAAACCGACGGCCCCAAGTTCGCCGCCGCGCTGGAAGCCCACACCCGCGCCTACGACGTGGACATCATGAACCTGCAGCGGGCCGACAAGCTCATCCCCGCTACCGAACCCGGTGGCCTGACGGAAGTGGTGCTGGCCAACGGCGGCAGCCTGAAGGCCAAGACCGTCATCCTGTCCACCGGCGCGCGCTGGCGCAATGTGAATGTGCCCGGCGAGGCCGAATACAAGAACAAGGGCGTGGCCTACTGCCCGCACTGCGACGGCCCCCTGTTCAAGGGCAAGGACGTGGCCGTGATCGGCGGCGGCAACTCGGGCATCGAAGCCGCCATCGACCTGGCCGGCGTGGTGCGCCACGTGACCGTGATCGAGTTCATGCCCGAACTTAAGGCCGACGCCGTGCTGGTGAAGAAGCTGCACAGCCTGGCCAACGTCACTGTGCACACCAACGCGCAGACCATGGAAATCACGGGCCAAGACGGCAAGGTCAACGGCATGCGCTACAAGGACCGCGCCACCGGCGAAGAACACCTGGTCAACCTGGAAGGCGTGTTTGTGCAGATCGGCCTGGTGCCCAACACCGAGTGGCTCAAGGGCACGCTGGAGCTGACCAAGTTCGGCGAAATTGTGGTGGACGCCAAAGGCCACACCAACGTGCCCGGCGTGTTTGCCGCCGGTGACTGCACCACCGTGCCGTACAAGCAGATCGTCATCGCCGCAGGGGCGGGCGCAACTGCGGCACTGAGTGCGTTTGATCACCTGATCCGGCATTGAGCCGGGAGGGGCAGGGTGTGAGCCTGCCCCGTTTTAGGGATTAAATCGGGCTGTAGTCCCCGTAGATACTGCGCATATAGCTATGTTTTTGGTAGCGATTTCGGTTTTGGCGTGTTCCAACTGACGAATGAATAAGCGCATCCAATAGACGTAGACTTGCGCGGGGCTGGGGCTATAGTGCATGTAGCGAATTTGATCCCGCAACTGGCTCAGCACACTTCCAAAAAAATGGCAAGGCCGCAGACTATCTTCAGGAGGATGCGATGTCCAATTTGCGGAGCACGGACCAGCTTATAGAGCAGTTTTTGCTCAGGACATTACGTTAGACAAACATATGCCACCGGCAACTCGCCTTTCCACTCAGCAAATCGGCAAGCTCGGTGAGTTGCTTGTGCAATATCGCTTGCTCCAATGTGCAGTTGAATCGGCCCATCTCACCACCGATGCCGGAATTGATTTGGTCGCTTACTCTTCTTCGGTCAGTGGAGCAAAGACAATTCAGGTGAAAGCCAATCTCAAATCGAAGCCTGGAGGCGGGAAAGGCCGGGCAGTTCTTGACTGGTGGGTTCCTGTCGCTTCACCAGCCGATCTGTTTGCTTTTGTAGATGTTTCGACCAACCGCGTTTGGTTACTGACAAAGAGCGAGTTGGCAGATTGCGCCCAGCAAGAGTCAAAGGGGCGCTTCCATCTATATATGTACACCGATGAATGTGTCAAAACCCGGAAAAATCAACCTGTCCTTGTCAGCGAATTTTCACAGTTTCTTCTTGAGCATCGTGTCTCTCAATTGTTTTCTAACAATGCAGCCTAACCCGGCAGCTGCGCAGGCCGCTCATTTTTACGTTAGTCGCCTCTTATGACTATTTTCATTGCGTTCTTGCAGTCAATACCAGACGTCATCTGGTCAGGGGTAATCGCGTCCATTCTCACGCTCAGCGGAGTATTAATCTCGAATCGGAGCAATACGAATCGATTGAAGTTGCAGTTTCAACATGACGCGGATGAAAAGGCAAAGGAACGCACTGCCATTTTGAGGCGCGAGGTGTATTTGCGCACTGCTGAGGAGCTTGTAAAAGTAAATTCTCATCTCGCGAGTCTTCCTCAGCTCGATCTTGCGAAGATAAATCTGTCTGACGGACTTCAAGGCTTCTTTTCTGCATCAGCACGCTTGCAGCTAATAGCAGAGCCGAAGACTGCGTTACTGGTAAGTCAGCTTTCATCGGAGTACGGGGAACTCGTATTCAAACTGATGTCGCATCTGATTCCCATGGGGCAATCGAAGACAGACATTCAGATTGCAGATGATCTGTGCACTAAGGCTGAAGGGGAGGTAACGCGGGTGCTCTCTGAAATGGTGAAGGTCAACGAATCAGGAAAGCCCGACCCGCAAGTATTCAGTGCCCTTGACTCTAGTTTTAAGTTCCAGCAGAGCCTGGCGAAGAAATATGCAGATGAACGAAGCGCCGCATGGGCTGATTTCAACCATCGCCACCATGCCTTCCAACGTTACTTGCTTGCACAACTGAAAGACATCGGTTCCAAGCAGATCCCCGTAATGATTGAAATTCGGCGCGACCTTGGACTTACTGGCGATTTGGCTGAAATCGAAGCGCACATGAGAAGTCATTGGTTGCTTATGGAGGCACACTTTGACGCTCTCCTTGTCCAGCTCCAAGGTGGCTAACCCTTCAATCGAGTGGGTGTCCTGTAGCAAGCTGGGTCGCGCCTCGCATCTAAAACGTTGACCATCGCAGACATGACACCGCCGAGCGCCGCCACCCTTGCAACCATCGCACTCGTGCCCTTGCTGGGCTGGCGCATTTATGTCCGCTTTCGCCGCGCCTCGGGTCGCCAGCGGTTGAGCCGCTACCGCGGGCCCATCACGCTCACGCTGTACACGCTGCTTATTGGCGCCATCGCCTTGGCCAACCTGGGTTACCCGCTCCAGCTCCTGGCCTTCGCGGTGGCCCTGGCGGCCGGTGGTGGCCTGGCGGCGTTTGCGCTCAAGCGCACCCAGTTTGAGCCTACGCCCAAGGGGCTCTTCTACACACCACATGGGCCCATTGGCATTGCGCTGGCGGTGCTTTTCGTGGCGCGCCTTGCCTACCGCGTATTCGAGGTGTATGCCATCGACACCGCCGTCCCGCGGAGCTTTGCCGAGTTTGCACGTAGCCCGCTGACGCTGGGCGCCTTTGGGCTGATGGCCGGCTACTACGCGGGATACATGCTGGGTCTGGTGCGCTGGCGTCATCGCGTGCTGCGGGCAAAACGCGAGCGCGAGGCACGGCGCAACGATGGCTGACGCTGCGCGGGAGCGGGCCACACCGCAAAGCGGGGACAATTGGGGGGTGCGTTTCCCCAACCATTCTCCCAACCGCTGGTTTCCCTGATCCCCGTGTCTGCCCGTATCTACCTCGCCCCCATGGAGGGGCTGCTCGACTGTGTGCTGCGTGACGTGCTGACCCGCGTGGGCGGGGTGGACCGCTGCGTGTCCGAGTTCATCCGCGTCACCCACACGCTGCTGACGGAGCGCACCTTTTTGCGCATCATGCCGGAGCTGGCCAACGGCGGGCGCACGCCCTCTGGTGTGCCGGTGCGGGCGCAATTGCTGGGCTCCGACCCGGTGAGCATGGCCGAGAACGCGGCCCGCCTGGCCGAACTGGGGCCGCACGGCATTGACCTGAATTTTGGTTGCCCGGCCAAGGTGGTCAACCGCCACGGCGGTGGTGCCGCGCTGCTGGACGACCCGGAGCTGCTCACCCGCATCGTGTCGGCCGTGCGCCGGGCGGTGCCGGCCCACATGCCGGTGTCGGCCAAGATGCGCCTGGGGTTTAACGACGATGCCCGCGCCGTGGAGTGCGCGCAGGCC
>JBAQKO010000247.1:0-4272 GCA_049301075.1 Rhodoferax sp. | reverse complement strand
GGGCCGTTGGGCCCTTGCGCGTCGGGTGGAGGGGGCGCGCCCATGACCCAGCCCGGCGCACCGGGCGGGCGCCCCATGCGCGCAACACCGCTGCCAATGATCTCGCCCGCCTGGTTGCGCACCACGACCTCCCGCAGGGGGGGCTCGGCCGCCATGCGCCAGGCCCAGCCCACCAGCAGGGTGAGCACGGCCACGGCCAGCACCACAGCCAGCCAGATGCGTACATACAGTTTGCGCAGGAACATGGTCAGTCCTGCTGGCGGGCAAACACATACCCCACGCCGCGCACGGTGAGGATGCGCTTGGGGTTTTTGGGGTCGGCCTCGATGGCGGCGCGGATGCGGCCCATGTGCACGTCGATGGATCGGTCGAAGGCATCGAGCTCGCGGCCCCGCACCGCTTCCATGATCTGGTCGCGGGTGAGGACCCGTCCGGCCCGCTCGGCCATGGCGACCAGCAAGTCAAACTGGTACGACGTCAGCTCGCACGCGTCGGCGTTGACGGACACGGTGCGCGCATCACGGTCAATTTCCAGCGAGCCAAAGCGCAAAGTCTGGCTGTCGGTCACCGGGCCCTCCACCTTGCGGCGCAGCACGGCGCGGATGCGCGCCAGCAGTTCACGGGGCTCAAAGGGTTTGGGCAGATAGTCGTCGGCGCCGATTTCCAGACCGATGATGCGGTCCATGGCGTCGCCCTTGGCCGTGAGCATCAGCACCGGTGTGTGTGACAGCGGCGGGGGCAGGGCGCGGATGCGGCGGCAGACTTCCAGTCCGTCGATATCGGGCAGCATCAGGTCCAGAATCACCAGATCCGCTGGTGCGCCGTTGGACGGGCTGCCGAGTTCGGCCAGACCGCCCAGGCCGTCGCCGGCGTGGCGGACCGTGAAACCGGATTGTTCCAGGTACTGCGCCACCATCGCGGCCAGGCGGGCGTCGTCCTCAATGATCAGCAGGTGTTGGCTCATGCGCGCAGTCTATCCCGCCCCATGGCGTGGCGTATGCGCGCCATCTGAAGCCTCTGTAAAGTTGGGTAAACGTGGCCGCGCGGCGCGGCGTGGCGCGCTGGCTAGCGCTTGAACTGTTGCATGCGCCACAGCAGCAGCAGGAGCAGCAGGGGCGGAATGGCGGTCAGGCCGGTCGCCACGAACGCCGTGGCGTAGGCGCCGAGCAACCCGTAGGTGGGCGTGAGTGTTTCGACCGCTATGCCCGAGAAACCCTTCAGGAACTTGCCCAGCAAGGCGTAGGTCGAGGACAGCATGGCGTACTGGGTGGCGGTGTAGCCCAGGCTCGTCAGGCTCGACATATAGGTCACCAGCGCAACGCCGGCGAAGGACTGGGCGAAAGCGTCGAGTGTCATCACGGCGGCAAAAATCGACGCGTCGGGGTAGAAGCTGAGCAGGGCGAACGCTGCGGTGCCGAACCCTTCAAGCACAAGCCCTGCAACCAGCGTCGGCAAAAAACCGAGTCGCACGGCGCTCAGGCCGGCCGCGGCAATGCCGGCAAAGGTGGCCACCAGGCCGAAGGAGCCGCGTACCCAGGCGACCGTGTCCTTGGAGAGTCCGAGGTCGTGGTAGAACGGGTTGTACATTGGCCCCATCACGAAGTCGGGCAGACGGTAGAGCGCCACCATGAGCAGCATGACGAGTCCGGCGACTTTGTGCTTGGCGAAAAAGTCGACGAACGGGCCGACGATGGCATCGGCGACGCCGCGCAGGGTCCACAGCGAAGGCTTTTGCTGCAACACCACATCGGCGCGGGCCGGCTCGGAGGCGAACAGGGTGGCAATCGTGCACAGTGCCATCAGCACCGCCATGCCCACGTACGACAGAGCCCACCCGAGGCGTGCCGCCGCAGCGATGATCAGCGCATCGGTGATGAGCAGGGCCATGCGGTAGCCGACCTGTGCCGCTGAGGTCATCAGGCCCACTTCGTCGGGGTCAGAGGCCGATTCGATGCGCCAGGCGTCGATCGCGATGTCCTGTGTGGCCGAGGCGAAAGCCGTCAACACGGCGAAAGCGCCTATGGCCGCGAGTCCGCCTGCGGTGCCGACCGCAGCCATGCCCAGCAGCCCGATGGTGACCAGAATCTGGCACAGCAGCATCCAGCCGCGCCGCCGTCCCAGGCGGCCCAGCAGGGGCACGTCGATGCGGTCCACCAGCGGCGACCAGTACACCTTGAAAGCGTAGGCAAAGCCGACCCAGGAGATGAACCCGATGGCAACCAGGCTCGTGCCGTCATCTCTTAACCAGTAGCCGAAGGTGTTGGCCGTCAGCAAAAAGGGCAGGCCCGAGGCGAAGCCCAGGCCCAGCATGACCGCGACTTTGGGCTGTCTCAGCTCGTGCAGCACCTCCAGTGCAGAGCGTTTGCGGCGCGCGGTGGGGTGGGGCGCGGTTGTTGATGGGGTTTCCAGCGACGGCTTGTCGGCCAAAGAAGGGGTGCCGGGCGTTGGTGTGCTCATGCAGGAATAATACCGTCATGACATTGGACTCCGATCGCACCCCGGGCCGCAAACCCCAGCGGCATCTCTTACGGCGCCTGGCGTGGGCGCTAGCCCTGACGCTGGGTGTTGCGCTGGCGCCTGCCCAGGCCCGCGAAGGCGTGGATGTGGGCGGCAATTCGGCGTTCTCCAAGCTGGTGCCCGCCGAGCAGGTCGAGCGCTCGGCGACACAGCAATACGACCAGATGCTGTCGCAGGCCAACGGCCAGGATGCTCTGGCGTCCCAGGACAACGCCCAGCTCAGGCGCCTGCGCGCCATTGCCCAGCGCATCATTCCGTTTACTACGCCCTGGAATGCCCGGGCCCGCCAGTGGCGCTGGGAGGTGAACCTGATCGGCTCCAGCCAGATCAACGCGTTTTGCATGCCCGGCGGCAAGATTGCCTTCTACAGCGGCATCCTGCAAAAGCTCCAGTTGACGGACGATGAGGTGGCCATGGTCATGGGCCATGAGATTGCCCACGCCCTGCGCGAACATGCGCGCGAACGCATGGGCAAGAGCGCCGTGACGCACGGCGCGGCACGCATCGGCGGGGCGCTGGCGGCGCTCTACTTCGGTATTGATCCCCGCCTCACCGACAGTCTGGCCAGCGGCGGCGCCAACTTGCTGACGCTGGAGTTCAGCCGCCAGGACGAGTCCGAGGCCGATCTGGTGGGTATGGAACTGGCGGCGCGTGCGGGTTTTGATCCCCGTGCGGGTGTCAGTCTGTGGCGCAAGATGGGGGCCGCCAACCGCTCCGGAACACCCCAGTGGCTGTCTACCCACCCGGCGGGTACGACCCGCATCGCGGATATTGAAGCCAACCTGCCCCGGGTCATGCCGCTGTATGAGCGGGCCCGTGCCCGCACCGGAACCCGGCCGTGAGCCGGGCGCCATAAAAGTACGTCGCGCGTCAGAGCGCCAAGTCGTACGCCACCGTCAGCGGGGCATGGTCGGAGAATTTCTCGTCCTTGTAGATGGATGCCGACCGGGCGCGTTGGCCCAAACCGACGGTCGCCAGGTGGTAGTCCAGCCGCCAGCCCACATTCTTGGCGTAGGCCTGGCCACGGTTGCTCCACCACGTGTAGCAAGCGTCGGTGGCCGTGGGTTCCAGCTGGCGGTACACATCCACCATGCTGCCGTCGGTCAGCAGTTGCGTCATCCAGGCGCGTTCTTCTGGCAGGAAGCCCGAGTTCTTCCGGTTGCCCTTGAAGTTCTTCAGGTCCATTTCCTGGTGCGCGATGTTCACGTCGCCGCAGAGGATGAATTCGCGTTCGGCCTTGAGGGCCGCCAGGTGGGGCTGGAATTCCGCCAGGAAGCGGAATTTGGCCTGCTGGCGGTCCTCGCCCGATGAGCCGCTGGGGAAATAGGCACTGATGATGGACAGCTTGCGTTGCGGCGTGTCAAAGCGCACTTCCACGTAGCGGCCTTCGGCGTCAAATTCGGGTGAACCATAGCCAATGCGCACATCGCTGGGCGTGTGGCGGGTGTAGACGCCGACGCCGGAGTAGCCCTTCTTCTCGGCGAAGTGGAAGTGGCCCTGCAAGCCGGACAGGTGTTCAAAACGCCCGGCCATGTCCGGGGCCTGCGCCTTGACTTCCTGCACGCAAATACAATCAGGCTTTGCCTGCGCAAGCCAGGCTTCCAGCCCCTTGCTGGTGGCGGAGCGGATGCCATTGAGGTTCAGGCTGGTTAACTTAAACAAGGAATTTCCCATGTCGGATCAAGACCCGTTGGCCCTGGATTTTGTGCAGTTTGCGGAGGAATGCGGGGTGTTGCGCTTTGGTGAGTTCAAGAC
>JBAQKO010000246.1:0-4118 GCA_049301075.1 Rhodoferax sp. | reverse complement strand
GATCCGTGGTGTGACTGGAGGCCTTGGGTGATTTCCATTACTGAAGCCCAGTTGGCGGCATGGATCTCGCCGATATTCTGGCCCTTTTTGCGTGTATTGGCGGTGTTCACCACCGCCCCGGTTTTTTCTTCCCGGGCCATCCCCCTGCGAGCCAGAATTGCGTTGGCCTTTCTGATCGCACTGGCGACACAGGCGAGCCTGCCCGCCATGCCAGTTATCGGGTTCAACGACCCCCAGGCGCTGGGCGCAGTGGTTCAACAGGTTGGCGTCGGGTTGGCTATCGGGTTCGCTGTTCGGTTGGTGTTTTCAGCAGTAGAGTTGGCCGGGGAAGTCGTGGGTTTTCAGATGGGATTGAACTTTGCGTCATTCTTCGATCCGACCATCAATGCCCAGTCCAGTGCTGTTGCCCGGTTCTTTGGGCAGATGACTTCGTTGCTTTTCCTGGCGATGAATGGGCATCTGATGGTGCTCCTGGCGATCAATCGCAGTTTCCAGTCGTTTCCTGTTGATCAGAACTTCTTGGAGACCATGGCCCGCATGAAGTTGTACCGGCTGGGCGCGGATGTGTTTGCCAGTGCCTTATGGATCGCACTTCCCATGGTGGGCATGCTGATGTTCGTCAATCTGGCGCTGGGTATTATTTCCCGCGTTGCGCCACAGATGAATATTTTTGCAGTGGGATTCCCCGTGACTCTGATGGTGGGTTTGATTGGCATTGCGACAACCTTGCCGATGCTGGATCAGCCTTTCATGGCGCTCATGGAGCGGGCCGTTGAAATTTTTGTCAATAACTAGCAGTCTGCCTCACACCAGTCCATTTCGGATGGCGTAAACCGTGAGTTCGGCATTGTTCGTCAACTTGAGCTTCTCCAGAAGTCTTGACCGATAAACACTTACCGTTTTGGGGCTGAGCATGAGTTCTTCTGCTATGTCGGAGAGACGTTTCCCGGATGCAATTTTGAGCAAGGTCTGCAACTCGCGTTCTGACAGCGTCGCATGCAGCGCTTCCACGCTTGGGGAGGCCAGGTTCTCCACCAGCATTTCAGATATGGCGGGTGTCACGTACTTGCGACCGCCGGCCAGGGTGCGGACGGCGGTAATCAATTCTGCGGGGTCCCCGGCCTTGTTAAGGTACCCGTATGCGCCTGCGCGCAGGCACCGAATGGCATATTGGTCTTCTGCGAACATGGAAACCACCAGAACCCGGATAGGTGAATTCGCTTCGCGCAGGCTGGCCAGGACTTCGAGCCCGCCCCGCCCAGGCAAGTTCAAATCCAGTAGCAACACATCGCAAGGTGTCGTCCTCAGTACCTCACGAACTTCGGAGTAACTTCCCGATTCTGCGACAACCTGTATGTCGACCGCATCTGCCAAGGTGTCTCGAATGCCGCGCCGGACCATCGCATGGTCGTCGCAAAGAACCACTTTTATCACTGAAATTGCTCCTCCAATGCGTCGTGACTGCTTTCCCCTGGTGGCCCTAAAGGTACCGACAGGATGATGGACGTGCCAGTGCCTTCGGATGTGCTGATGTCTAACCAGCCGCCAACGGTTTTGGCCCGCTCCTGCAGGCCGCGCAGGCCGAAGGCTTCAGTCTTTGCCAATTCTTGCTTGGACATCCCCTTGCCGTTATCACTGACCTCCAAAGTCAGGACGTCTTCTGCATCCGATAGCTCAATATGAACCTGGCTGCAGTTTGCATATTTGGATATGTTAGTCAGCGCTTCCTGTGCCGTTCGGTATGCCGTCAGCTGGATGTCCTTGCGGGGCGCCAGGTGCTCGTTATTGGTTCGCAAGTGTGTCTTGACGCCTGTGCGTTTTTCGAAGCTGACAGCCAGCCATTGGATGGCGGCAAACAGGCCCTGATCCAAAATGGACGGCCGCAGGTTCATCATGATGCGTTGACTGGCTCCAATAGCATGCTGCAGCATCTCGGTGGCAGCTTGCAAGTGGGCCTCAATCGTCGTTTCGGTTTGGTGCCGGGATATCCAGGCTAAGTCAAGTTTGGCAGCAGCCAGAGAGCCGCCGATGTCATCATGGATTTCCCGGGCTATGGCGGCACGTTCCCTCTCGATGGTTGCTTGCAGATGGCCGGCAAATTCCGCTAAGCGTTTTTCCGACAGTGCAAGCTCCCGATCGGCCTTTTCCTTTGCGGCATGGGCTTGGCGAACTTCCAGAGCCCTTTTGATTACGCGTTCGAGCCTTCCCAGATCGTCTTTGTGCAAATAGTCGCTGATGCCCAAATGGATGGCAGATACCGCGGCCGCTTCGCCGATTGTTCCCGAAAGTATGATGAATGGCGGGCGGTAGCGGTTTGTTGGCAGTGCGGACCAGGCGTCCAGGGCCGTAAAGCCGGGCAGTCGATAGTCGGCAAGGATCAGGTCAAATGAATCGTGATTGACCGCCTGCGTAAACGCTTCGAGCGTTTCTGCGCGAGTCATTTCAAAATCGAAGTTTGCTTTTTTTAACGCGCGGCAGACCAGTTGGTGGTCGAGCAGTGAATCCTCCAGATGAAGGACTTTCATGGGGGTTACGGACGGATTGTGTTCCATGTTCAACGCTATCATTGTGGCTGATTATGGGGGGCATATGGGGAAAACCTGGGCTTTACCAGTTGTAGCGGACCGTTTGGGCGACCGCCGATAGTTTTCCAATGCCTCGGATTCCTGCTAACCTAGGCGCTTGCATGATTCCCGGTTGGTGGTGCGGGCGCTGATTGAAGTGAAGAGCGGTTTTGAGGATAAATGACGATGCAACCATCATTGACAACGCCAAGTACGCCTGTTGTGCAAGTGCCTGTCATGCTTGTGGCTGAAGTTCAGGACGCCTTGCTGGTGGTTGTGCATGATCTGACGAGACTGGATGATCTGCTTGCGCACGCCATGGAAAACCTGATGGAGCGTTTTACTAGCGCGAGTGCCAATCTTGCGGATCCTGCGCTAATGGACTCTAGAGAGCTTGATAGCGTTCGCAGCACGTTGCGCGCAGCGGTCACGGAATTACAGTTCCAAGATATGGCGTCGCAGCTTATTTCTCATACTTCAAAAATATTGCAAGGATGTGCCTACCGTCTGGCTTCTGAATCCATGGGGTCTGAAGACGGGGAGGCGGTTCCCTTTGTAGAGGAGGTCCCGGAACGCCCCAATCCGGTGACGCAAGACGAAATGGACGCAGGGTCCATTGAGCTTTTTTGAATAAAACGATCAAACTGAACTAGTCGGAGCTTCTAATGCCTTTAATTCTTGCCGTTGATGATTCGCCATCCATGCGAAAGATGGTGACATTTACTTTGACCGGTGCTGGGTACCAGGTAGTGGAGGCGGTAGATGGGGTGGATGCCTATGAAAAGGCGCAAACCCAGGCGTTTGACCTGGTCCTTACTGATCAAAACATGCCGCGTCTGGATGGTTTGGGGTTGACGCGGAAATTGCGTGAACACCCTCAGTTTAAGATGACCCCCATTCTGGTTTTGACAACGGAATCCAGTGATTTGATGAAACAGGCGGGTCGAGCGGCCGGCGCTACGGGGTGGCTGGTCAAACCTTTTGACCCGGCACGGTTGCTGGACGTAATTAAGAAAGTCATTCGCTGATCGGCGGTTTGATGACTTGATGGAACAAATATAGAGGAGCTTGGCATGGCGGATACGCATCAAGACAGCGGCGGTGGGAATGGCGATTTTGATCTAACGCAGTTCTATCAAATCTTCTTTGAGGAAGCCGGTGAGAATTTGGACTTGATGGAGCAAATGCTGCTCAATTTGAATCTGGACACGGCAGACGACGAGGAATTGAACGGGGTGTTTCGTTGTGCACACTCGGTTAAAGGAGGTGCCGCCACATTCGGTTTTTCTGATGTGGCTGAACTGACCCACCAAATGGAGTCTTTGCTGGATAAGCTGCGTCGCCATGAATTGCAGCCCAATGCAGCCATGGTGGATGTCTTACTGGAATCCGCTGATGCTTCGCGAAGTTTGCTGGCGCGTCACCAAGCCGGTGGCGAGGGGGATGCGCTACCAACGGCCGATTTGGTTCGAAGAATCAGCATCTTGGCTTCTGGTGGGTCTCCCGCTGTTGTGGTGCCGCCTGCCGCTGCGGTTGTTGCCGCCCCTGCTCCTG
>JBAQKO010000245.1:0-4663 GCA_049301075.1 Rhodoferax sp. | reverse complement strand
ACGCAATTCAAACTGCGACAATTCTCGTATGGAAATCACTGAACAATGCGTCGTTGCCCTCACCTGGACGCTGAAAGACACCTTGGGCGAAGAACTGGACGTGCTGGACGAGCCCGCCGAATTCCTGATTGGCGGCAACGACCTGTTGCCCGCCATTGAAGCCGCGCTGCAAGGTCACAGCACGGGCGCCAAGCTCAATCTGCAGATTGAACCGGAGCAGGCGTTTGGCGACTTCAACGACCAGCTGATCTTTCTGGAACCCCGCCACCTGTTCCCCCAGGACTTGCAGGAAGGGCTGACCATGGAAGGATCCGCCCTGCCTGCCGGCTGCAACCCGGCTGCCCCCAAGGACGCGCTGTACACCATCACCGACATTTACTCCGAGCACGTGGTGCTGGACGGCAACCACCCACTGGCCGGCATCGCCATTCGCGTCAGCCTGAAGGTGGAATCCGTGCGCGAAGCCACCGCAGAGGAAATCGGCCGCGGCTCAACCGGAACCGGTTTTTACCGCATCCAGCCCCTGCACGCCGCCACCCCCGGCAGCGACACCCTGCACTGAGCCGTCAGGCCTTGCCGGTGGAGCCGTAGCCGCCCTCGCCACGCTGCGAAGCCGGGAATTCGGTCACCACGTTGAACTGCGCCTGCACCACCGGCACGATGACCAGCTGGGCAATGCGCTCCATGGGTTCGATGGTGAACGCGGTGCTGCTGCGGTTCCAGGCGCTAACCATGAGCTGCCCCTGGTAATCGCTGTCAATCAAGCCCACCAGATTGCCCAGCACGATGCCGTGCTTGTGGCCCAGCCCCGAGCGCGGCAGGATCAGGGCCGCGTAGCCGGGGTCCTGCAGGTAAATGGCCATGCCGGTGGGCACCAGGTGCCAGGCGTTGGGCGCCAGCGTGAGTGGCTCGCTCAGGCAGGCCCGCAAATCCAGGCCGGCGCTGCCGGGCGTGGCGTAGGTGGGCAGTTGATCCGCCAGACGGCTGTCGATGATCTTGACGTCGATTTTCATGGAACCCATTTCAGGAAGAAGGCGGCAAACGGCTGGCAATCTCGGCCACCAGCAAGCGCGCCAGTGCCAGCTTGGAGTTGCGCGGTATTTCCCGGGCACCGGCCGCGTCCACCAGCAGCAAGGCGTTGTCATCCTGGCCGAAGGTGGCAGGACCAATATTGCCCACCAGCAAGGGCACCCCTTTGCGGACCCGCTTGGCCGTGGCATGCGCCAGCAGGTCATGGCTTTCCGCCGCAAAGCCGACGCAATACAGCGCCCCGCCCTGCGCCCGGGGTGAAGCGGCCAGCGTGGCCAGAATGTCGGTGTTTTCCACAAACCCCAGCGTCGGAGGCTGTCCGGAGCCATCTTTCTTGATCTTCTGGTCGGCCAGCTGCGCGGGTCGCCAGTCGGCCACGGCAGCCGTTGCTATAAATATGCTAGCTGTCTGCGCAACATCCACGCAGGCTGCAAGCATATCTGAGGCAGATTTCACATCCACGCGGCGTACCCCCCTGGGGGTCGGCAGGCTGACCGGTCCGGCTACCAAGGTGACTTGTGCGCCCGCCTCATGGGCCGCCCGGGCAATGGCAAAGCCCATTTTTCCGCTGGACAGGTTGGTAATACCGCGCACCGGGTCAATGGCTTCGAAGGTGGGGCCGGCCGTAACCAGCACGTGCTGGCCCGCCAGCACCTTGGGCTGGAAGAAGGCCACCACGTCCTGCAGCAGTTCCTGGGGCTCCAGCATGCGCCCGTCGCCGGTTTCGCCGCACGCCTGGTCACCGGTTCCCACGCCCAGAACCGTGCAGCCGTCGGCCTGCAGCTGGGCCCGGTTGCGCTGGGTGGCCGGGTGGTCCCACATTTCACGGTTCATGGCTGGGGCGATCAGCAGGGGAACGCGGTCCAGCGGGCGCGCCAGGCACATCAGGCTCAACAGGTCATCGGCCCCGCCGTGCAGCAGTTTGGCCATGAAATCGGCGCTGCACGGGGCAATGAGAATGGCGTCGGCCTCCCGGCTGAGGTTGATGTGCGCCATGTTGTTGGGTTCGCGGGCGTCCCACTGGGAGCCGTAGACCGGCCGGTTGGAGAGGGCCTGCATGGTCACCGGCGTGATGAACTGGGTGGCGGACTCGGTCATGACCACCTGGACTGTCGCCCCTTCCTTGACCAGCGCGCGGCACAATTCGGCCGCCTTGTAACAGGCAATCCCCCCGGTCAGCCCCAAAACAATGTGTTTTCCAGCAAGATCATTCATGGGTGGCAATGTAGCAGAGAGCCTGACCTTTATAATCTCCGTTTACCACCTCCCTGAGCGTTATCAGCTCCCCCTGACATGACCAAATTTGTCTTCGTCACCGGCGGTGTGGTGTCCTCCCTTGGCAAGGGAATCGCCTCAGCCTCCCTCGCTGCGATTTTGGAATCGCGGGGCCTCACAGTCACTTTAATCAAGCTCGATCCCTACCTCAACGTGGATCCGGGGACCATGTCCCCGCTGCAGCACGGCGAAGTATTCGTCACCGATGACGGCGCCGAAACCGACCTGGATTTAGGCCATTACGAGCGCTTCATCGAGTCGCGCATGCGCAAGGCCAACAATTTCACCACCGGCCAGATCTACAAGAGCGTGCTCGACAAGGAACGCCGCGGCGACTACCTGGGCAAGACCGTGCAGGTCATCCCCCACGTCACCAACGAGATCCAGGAATTCGTCAAGCGCGGCGCGCGTTTCGGCGAGCCCGACGCGGTGGATGTGGCCATCGTTGAAATCGGCGGCACCGTGGGCGACATCGAGTCCCTGCCCTTCCTGGAAGCGGTGCGCCAGATGAGCCTGAAGCTCGGCCCCAACAACAGCGCTTTCGTGCACCTGAGCTACCTGCCCTGGATTGCCGCCGCGGGCGAGCTCAAGACCAAGCCCACCCAGCACACCGCCAAGCAGCTGCGCGAAATCGGCATCCAGGCCGACGTGTTGCTGTGCCGCGCTGACCGCCCCATTCCGGACGAAGAGCGCGCCAAGATTTCCCTGTTCTCCAACGTGCCCGAGTGGGGTGTGATCTCCATGTGGGATGTGGACACCATTTACAAGGTGCCGCGCATGCTGCACGAGCAGGGGCTGGACGGCCTGATTTGCGACAAGCTGCGCCTGAACACACCGCCGGCCAACCTCAAGCGCTGGGATGACCTGGTTTATGAAACTGAGCACCCCCAGGGCGAGGTCACCATTGCCATGGTCGGCAAGTACGTGGACCTGTCCGACAGCTACAAGTCGGTCAACGAGGCCCTGCGCCACGCCGGCATGAAGAACCATGTGCGCGTGAAGATCGAGCACGTGGATTCGGAAACCATCACCGAAGACGCCGTTTCGCGCCTGGCGAAGTACGACGCCATCCTGGTGCCCGGCGGCTTCGGCAAGCGCGGCATCGAGGGCAAGATCAGCACCGCCCGTTTTGCCCGCGAGAACAAGGTGCCGTATCTGGGCATCTGTCTGGGCATGCAGGTTGCCACCATCGAGTTCGCCCGCCATGTGGCCGGCCTGAAGGACGCCAACAGCACCGAATTCGACCCGGCCTGCCCCAACCCGGTGATCGCCCTGATCACCGAATGGAAGGACGCCGATGGCACCATCAAGACCCGCAACGAGAACTCCGACCTGGGTGGCACCATGCGTCTGGGCGCGCAGAGTTCCGATGTGACCAAGGGCACGCTGGCCCATAAGATCTATGGCGACGTGGTGACCGAACGCCACCGCCACCGCTACGAGGCCAACGTGAACTACCTCGACGCCCTGCGCAAGGCCGGCCTCGTCATCTCGGCTCTGACCCAGCGCGAACACCTGACCGAGATGGTCGAGTTGCCGCAGAACGTCCACCCCTGGTTCATGGGGGTGCAGTTCCACCCCGAATTCAAGTCCACGCCCTGGAACGGCCACCCGCTGTTCAATGCCTTCATCAAGGCGGCACTGGATCGCCAGAACGCGGGCAAGGCCCTGAAAGCGGTTGCCTAACATGAAGCTCTGTGGGTTTGATGTTGGCCTGGAACATCGCTTCTTCCTGATTGCCGGCCCCTGTGTCATCGAGTCCGAGCAGTTGCAGATGGACACCGCCGGCACGCTCAAGGAAATCACCAGCGCGCTGGGCATTCCCTTCATCTTCAAAAGCAGCTTCGACAAGGCCAACCGCTCCAGTGGCAGCACCTTCCGCGGCCCCGGCATCGACAAGGGGCTGGAAATCCTGGCCAAGGTCAGGCGCGAATTGGGGTTGCCGGTGCTGACCGATGTGCACGATGAAGCGCAGATCGCCCAGGTGGCATCCGTGGTCGATGTGCTCCAGACCCCGGCCTTCCTGTGCCGCCAGACCGACTTCATCCGGGCTGTGGCGCAGTCAGGCAAGCCGGTGAACATCAAGAAGGGCCAGTTCCTTGCGCCGCATGACATGAAAAATGTCATCGACAAGGCCCGTGCGGCAGCCCGTGAAAAAGGCCTCAATGAGGACGCCTTCATGGCCTGCGAACGCGGTGCCAGCTTTGGCTACAACAACCTGGTGAGCGACATGCGTTCGCTGGCCATCATGCGGGAAACCGCCGCACCCGTGGTGTTTGACGCCACCCATTCGGTGCAGCTGCCGGGCGGCCAGGGTACGAGCAGCGGGGGCCAGCGCGAGATGGTGCCCGTACTGGCC
>JBAQKO010000244.1:0-1903 GCA_049301075.1 Rhodoferax sp. | reverse complement strand
GGCCGGGGGCCTCATGGTGCCAAATGCGCACAAATCGGCCCCCGGCCCAAGCCCCACCAGCGTGGCCCCTGCTTTGTGCACGCCGTGGGGGGCCCTTGCCGGTGTGTCGGTCTCGGGCTACGAGATTCACCATGGGCAAACGGCGCAGCACCCGGCCATGGCCAAGGCGGGTGATGTGGCCCATGCGGTGTTGCCCGACGGGCTGGGCTGGTGCAACGGTGCGGGCAATGTGATGGGTGTGTACCTGCATGGCCTGTTTGAAGATCCGGCCGTGTTGCAGGCCCTGTTTGGCGCCCACACGCCCACGCTCGATGTGGTGTTTGACGGGTTGGCGAACTACATTGAAAAGCACTTTGAGCCCGGCGTGCTGGCCTCGCTCATTGCGCCTCCACCGGGCGTGCCGGCAGCGTAACCGGGGCGTTGGCGCGGGCTGGTATCATCGCCCGCTTCAGGTGCCCGCTGCTGCAAAGCAAAGGGAGAATCGGGAAGACGGTGTGAGTCCGTCGCGTGCCCAACGCTGTAAGGATGATGACCCCCATAGAGTGCCACTGGCCGCCAAGGCCGGGAAGGCGTGTCGGGTCAGATGAATCCAAGCCAGAAGACCGGCCTGATAGTTCATTGCGCTGCAAGGCCAGGCAGCGCTGTTTCTATTCACGCACAGGGGAATGCCATGAATACCACGCCGGCGCACGCCGCGCAGAACGTCCACGCCTTTACGCAAGAGGCACGCGACGCCGTTTACCAAGCCATTTTTTCACGCCGCGATGTGCGCGGGCAGTTCCTGCCCACGCCCGTGCCGGATGCGGTGCTGAGCCGCATATTGACGGCGGCGCACCACGCGCCCTCGGTGGGCTTCATGCAGCCCTGGAATTTTCTGGTGGTGCAGTCGCAGGACACCAAGCGCCGGGTGTACGACGCGTTTGCCAAGGCGCAGGCCGAAGCCGCCGACATGTTCGAAGGCGAGAAACGCTCGGTGTACCAGCGCCTCAAGCTCGAAGGTATTGTGGAGTCGCCCCTTGGTATCTGCATCACCTGCGACCGCGAGCGCACCGGCCCGGTGGTGGTGGGGCGCACGCACATGAAAACCATGGATTTGTACAGCAGCGTGTGCGCCGTGCAAAACCTGTGGCTGGCCGCCCGCGCCGAAGGGCTGGGTGTGGGCTGGGTGAGCATCTTCAACCAGGCCGATCTGCAGCAGGCGCTGGGTATTCCCAAAAACATCACCCCCATCGCCTATCTGTGCGTGGGCTATGTCAGCCACTTCCATGCCAAACCCGAGTTGGAGACCGCCGGTTGGCTGCCGCGTTTGCCCATGCAAGACCTGGTCTACTTTGACCAGTGGGGTCAACGCGACGACAGCCAGCCGCTCATGGCCCATTTGCAACGTGACCAGGCGGCCGCAGAGAGCGTTCGCCAGACCGCGGCCCTCGCATAACCCGCAACGTCCGCCATGGCCTTTGCTGGCGCATGGCCCCGTTTTCATCTTGACCTCTTGATCCATTTATTCCGAAAGTCTTTTCCATGAACACCTCACTTCCCCAACTGGCCGATATCGCCACGCCCGCCCTTACCACCGCCCTGCAGCACAAGCTGGACAACAAGACCAAGCCCCTGGGCTCCTTGGGCCGCCTGGAAAGCCTGGCGCTCACGCTGGGTCAGGTGCTGGGCACCGCGTCGCCCACGCTGGACCAGCCGCAAATGGTGGTGTTTGCTGCCGACCACGGCCTGACCGCCCGCGGTGTGTCGGCCTTTCCCAGCGAAGTGACCTGGCAGATGGTGGAAAACTTCCTGGCCGGTGGCGCGGCCGTGAGCGTGCTGGCGCGCCAGTACGGCCTGGCCCTGACCGTGGTGGACTGCGGCGTCAAGCACGACTTCCTGGGCGGCCTGCCGGCCGGCGCCACCC
>JBAQKO010000243.1:0-2311 GCA_049301075.1 Rhodoferax sp. | reverse complement strand
GTGCTCGGCCCCCTCGGCGTCGATCACGTACGGGGGCATGGCATACAGCGTGTTGCCAATGGGGCGCAGCAGCACGCCCTGGGCCATGGCGTGCTGGGCATAGCGGCGGGCAAAGAAGGGCGTGGCCGTTTGGGCCGGGTCCACATCCCAGGCCCAGATCATGCCCAGGCGGCGCGCATGGCGGATGGCGAGATGCCCGGTGAGGGGCGCAAAGGCCTGGTCCAGCATCTGCGCCCGCTGCACGTTGGCGGCCAGCGCATCCGTCTGCTCAAACAGCTCCAGCGTGGCCAGCGCGGCGCGGCACGCCAGCGGGTTGCCGGTGTAGGAATGCGAATGCAGGAAGCCACGCGCCACGTCGTCGTCGTAAAAGGCGTCGTACACCGCATCGGTGGTCAGCACCGCCGACAGGGGCAGCGTGCCGCCGGTCAGACCCTTGGACAGGCAGATGAAATCGGGGCGGATGCCGGCCTGCTGGTGCGCAAACATCGTGCCGGTGCGGCCAAAACCCACGGCAATCTCGTCGGCGATCAGGTGCACCTCGAACTGGTCACACAGGGCGCGGGCCTGGCGCAGGTAATGGGCATCGTGCACGGCCATGCCCGCGGCGCATTGCACCAGGGGCTCCAGAATCAGCGCGGCCGTCTGGGCGTGGTGCTGCTCCAGCCAGGCGCGCAGATCGGCCACCGCGCGCTGGGCCACGTCCTGCGCCGTTTCACCGGGCAAGGCGCCCCGGGCGTCGGGCGAGGCCACGGTGGCTGCCAGGCGCACCAGGGGTGCGTAGGCCTGGCGAAACAGGGGAATGTCGGTCACGGCCAGCGCACCCACGGTTTCACCGTGGTAGCCACCGGCCAGACCGATGAAGCGGCATTTCTCGGGGCGACCGGTATTGCGCCAGTAGTGGGCGCTCATCTTCAGTGCGATCTCGGTCGCGCTGGCGCCATCGCTGCCGTAAAAGGCATGGCCCAGACCGGTCAGCGCACCCAGGCGTTCCGACAACTCCACCACCGGCTGGTGGGTAAAACCGGCCAGCATCACATGGTCCAGGGTGTCCAACTGGTCCACCAGCGCGGCCTTGATGTGGGGATGGTTGTGGCCAAACAGGTTGACCCACCAGGAGCTCACCCCATCGAGATAGCGGTTGCCCTCAAAGTCATACAGCCACACGCCCTGCGCGCGGGCAATGGGCACGGGTAACGCCGCCTCGTGCAGCTTCATCTGTGTGCAGGGGTGCCACACCGCGCGCACGCTGCGCGCCGCCATCGTGGACTGTGTCACGGCACTCAGGCCATCTGCACCGGAATGGTCGAGCGCTGTTCCTTGATGCGGTTGTCGTCATCGCAGAACACCAGTTGGGGCACAAAGCCCTTCACTTGCGCTTCAGCCACCTGGGCAAACGTGGCAATGATGACCAAGTCGCCTTTCGCGGCGCGGCGGGCTGCTGAGCCGTTGACCGAAATGATGCGGCTGCCGCGCTCGGCGCGGATGGCGTAGGTGATGAAACGCTCACCGTTGTTGATGTTCCAGATATGCACCTGTTCGTTCTCGGCGATATTGGCTGCGTCCAGCAGGTCCTCGTCGATGGCGCAGGAACCCTCGTAGTGGAGTTCGCAGTGCGTCACGCTGGCGCGGTGGATCTTGGATTTAAGCAGGGTTCTGAACATGGTTCTTAGCAGTTGTAAACGGAGAGCCAGCGGCAAGATGTGTACCATCCAAGACCGCCCCGAACGACGTCGCGTAGTGTAGACCACGGTGCACCCCGCTTTTTGACCCTATTAGTTATGCAAAAGTCATTTGATTTCTCTACCGAATCCGTCCGGCAACTGGCCCAGGCCGATGTGGCCCGCGCCCTGGCCGAAGACGTGGGAAGCGGCGACCTGACGGCCAGCCTGATTGACCCCAACCGCCCGGCGCGCGCCCGCGTGCTGGCCCGCGAAAGCGCCGTGGTGTGCGGCCAGGCCTGGGTCGAAGCAGCCGTGCGCCAATGCGACCCGCAGGCACAGATGACCTGGCATGTGCAGGACGGCCAGCGCTGCGCGGTCAACCAGATCGTGTTTGAAGTCACCGGCCGCGCCCAGGCCCTGCTCACGGCCGAGCGCACGGCCCTGAACTTTCTGCAACTGCTCAGCGGCGTGGCCACCAAGACGGCCACCTACGTGGCCGTGGTCGCGGGCACCCGGGCCCGCATCGTGGACACGCGCAAGACCATCCCCGGCCTGCGCCTGGCACAGAAATACGCCGTGCGCGCGGGCGGCGGCACCAACCACCGCGTGGGCCTGTACGACGCCGTGCTGATCAAGGAAAACCACATTGC
>JBAQKO010000242.1:0-4130 GCA_049301075.1 Rhodoferax sp. | reverse complement strand
CGGTGACCCCGGCCACGCCATACCCCTCGATTGTGGGCATGGGCGGTGTGCTGGCCAACAAGGACTTTGACTACGTCAGCCTGAACGCACGCAACCGCTTCGATCTGCAGATTTTCTCGGCCACCTCGTATTCCGCGTATTGATCCGTTCGCATGGAGCGGCGCCGCCTGGCGGAATAGCCCCCAGAAAATGCCCTGCCCCACAGGGCATTTTTTCGCCGTTACGATGCCCCCATGCCCACCACCCACCTGCTGTACCTGCACGGTTTTCGTTCCTCGCCCCAATCCACCAAGGCCCGCACCATGGCGGCGCTGGTCGCCACCCGTTTTCCCGGCGTCACCTGGTGGTGCCCGCAGCTGCCGCCCTCGCCGCACGAGGCCATGGCGCAGGTCCTGCAGGGCATCGGGCACTGGCCACACGCCACCATGGCCGTCATGGGGTCCTCGCTGGGCGGCTTCTATGCCACCGCAGTGGCCGAACAGACCGGCTGCAAGGCCGTGCTGCTCAACCCGGCGGTGCACCCGGCGCGCGATCTGGCCCGCTACATTGGCGAGCAGACCAGCTGGCACGACCCGCAGGAGCGCTTTTTCTTCCGGCCGGAGTATGTAGACGAGCTGCGCGCCCTGCACGCCGGCCCCCTGACCCACCCCGAGCGCTACCTGGCCATCCTGGCCCAGGGGGACGAAGTGCTGGACTGGCGCGAAATGCACGCCCGCTATGCCGGCACGCAGGTCACCCTGCTGCCCGGCAGCGACCATGCACTGAGCGACTTCGACACCCAGCTGGACCGTGTGCTGGCATTTCTGGACCTCGCCACCTGAATCCTGGCGCCCGGGCCTCCCATGGGACAATCCACCCCATGTATGTATTGTTTGAAGAAACCGGAAAATTCATGGCCGGTCGCGTCCTGTCCGAGGCCGAGTCCTCGGCCCAGGTGGAACTCGACAGCGGCAAGCGGGTCAAGGTCAAGGCCGCCAACATCCTGCTCAAGTTCGAAAAACCTGCGCCGGCGGAGCTGATCGCGCAGGCGCAGGCCGCCAGCCAGGGCATTGAACTGGAGCTGGCCTGGGAGTTTGCCCCCGAAGAAGAATTCGGCTTCGCCGACCTGGCGCGCGACTATTTCTCTGCCCAGGCCCCGCTGGTGGAGCAGGCCGCCATGCTGTTTCGCCTGTTCGAGGCGCCGCACTATTTCCGCCGCGCCGGCAAGGGACGTTTCCGCAAGGCGTCCAGCGAGGTCATCGCGCAGGCCCTGGCCGCCATCGAGAAGAAGAAACTGGTCGCGCTGCAGATCACGCAGTGGGCCACCGATCTGGGTGCGGGCCAGTGCCCCGCGCCGATCCAGGAGCAGCTGTACAAGATCCTGTTCAAGCCCGACAAGAACGCCCCCGAGTACAAGGCCGTGGTCGAGGCGGCCCGCGCCACCCACACCGCGCCACTGGAGCTGCTGCAAAAGGCCGGCGCCATCGCCTCACCCTACCAGTTCCACTGGAAGCGCTTCTTGCTGGAAAACTTCCCCAAGGGCACGGGCTTTCCCCCCCTCACGGCGCCCACCATCGACGACACCCTGCCGCTGGCCCCGGTGCAGGCCTTCTCCATTGACGACTCGGCCACCACGGAAATTGACGATGCCCTCTCGGTGCAGGGCTTGGGCAGCGGCACCCTCACGCTGGGCATCCACATTGCCGCGCCCGGCCTGGCCGTGCGACCCGGCAGCCCCGTGGATCAGTTGGGCCGTGCCCGCCTGTCCACCGTGTACATGCCGGGCTACAAGGTCACCATGCTGCCCGACGAAGTGGTGCAGAGCTACACCCTGCAGGAGGGGCGCGACTGCCCGGCACTGTCACTCTACGTCACGCTGGACGAGGCCACCCTGGAAATCCAGGGCAGCGAGTCGCGCGTGGAGCGCGTGCCCATCGCCTGGAACCTGCGCCACGACCAGCTCGACACCGTGGTCACCGAAGCCTGGCTGACCGACCCCGCTTTTAACCATGAAAACGAGCCGCACCCCTTGCCGGACCTGCGTGCGCAGCTATCATTTTTATACCGTCTGGCAAAAGACCTGAAGGCCAAACGCGAAGTGGTGCGCGGCAAACCCGAGACCTTCAACCGGCCGGACTACAACTTCCGGCTGCTGGAAAACGGCAAGGATGAGCCGCAGGGCCACGAGACCGTGCAGATCAGCACCCGCATGCGCGGCGCGCCGCTGGACCTGATCGTTTCCGAAGCCATGATCCTGGCCAACAGCACCTGGGGCAACTGGATGGCCGAGCTGGGCGTGCCCGGCATCTACCGCAGCCAGGCGTCCCTCGCCCCGGGCGTGAAGGTGCGCATGGGCACCAAGGCCCTGCCGCACGCCGGCATTGGCGTGAAGAGCTACGCCTGGAGCACCTCGCCGCTACGCCGCTACACCGACCTGGTGAACCAGTGGCAGATCATTGCCTGTGTGCGCCATGGCAAGACCGCGGCACTGGCGGCCCCCTTCAAGCCCAAGGACGCCGAGCTGTTTTCCATCATCTCCGGCTTTGATGCGGCCTACAGTGCCTACAACGGTTTCCAGGGCGCCATCGAGCGTTTCTGGACCCTGCAGTACCTGCGCCAGAACCACATCACCGAACTGACGGCCAGTGTGTTCAAGGAAAACATGGTGCGCGCCGACACCCTGCCCTTGGTGCTGCCGGTGATGGGCGCGCAGAACCTGCCACGCGGCGCCCGGGTCCGGGTGAAGCTCGGCGAGATGGATCTGATCACCCTGGACATCCATGGCACCGTCGTGGAGCAGCTCGACGTGCCGGCTGCCGGGGCCGCGCCCGCCGACGAAGAGGCCGACACCGGCGAGGACGAAGAAGTCACCGGACCGATTGCGATCGCCGTGGACCTGGACGAACCCAGCGAGCCTTCCGGCGATAATCCTGCTCCGTGAACCTACGGTCCTTCAGCACCCTCCAACTCGCCCTGGGCGCATCCATTGCGGTGCACGCGGCGCTGCTGACCGTGCGCATTGTGGACCCCGAGTCCTTCAACCGGGTATTTGAAGACACGCCGCTGGAAGTCATCCTGGTCAACGCGCGCAGCAACGAAAAGCCCGACAAGGCCCAGGCCATTGCCCAGGCCGCGCTGGCCGGCGGCGGCGAGGCCGAGAAAGGCCGCGCCACCAGCCCGCTGCCGCCCTCGGCGTTCGCCGACATGGGCGACACCCTGGAGCAGGAATCGACCCAGCAACTGCAGACGCTGCAGGAGCAGCAGACCACGTTGCTGGCCGAGGTCAAGAACCAGCTCACGGCCCTGCGCGCACCCGACCCGCGCCAGGCGCCCACCAAGGCCGAGCAGGCCGAACGCGAAGCCAAGCGCCGCCAGTTGACCAAGTTGCTGGCCGAGATTGAACGGCGCATCAACCAGGAAAATGCGCGCCCCAAGAAGCGCTACATCAGCCCGGCCACGCGGGAAGAGGTGTACGCGGTGTACTACGACGCCATGCGCCACGCCATCGAGGACCGTGGCACCGAGAACTTCCCGCAGTCCGGTGGCAAGAAACTGTATGGCGAGCTCACCATGGTGGTGACCGTGAACCACGACGGCCGGGTGCTCGACACGGAAGTGGCGCAGAGCTCGGGCAACCCCACGCTGGACCGCCGCGCCGCGGCCATTGCCAAAGCGTCCGGACCCTTTGGTGCCTTCAATGCGGCCATGCGCCGCCAGGCCGACCAGATTCTGGTGGTGTCACGCTTCAAGTTCACCCGCAACGAGACGCTGGAAGCCAGCATGGCCGCACAGCCATGAAGGCCCTGCTGCGCTGGCTGGGCCTGTGCATGCTCGCCCTGGTGGCCTTGCAGCTGTATTTTGTGCTGCGCATTGCCGCCATGGCAGTGGTGGCACCCCAGTCCACCACCTTCCAGCGCTCCGAAGCCTGGCGCATTGCCGGCGAAACGGGCAGCCTGCGCTGGCGCCAGCAATGGGTGGACTACCCGCAGATTTCCAACAACCTCAAGCGCGCCGTCATCGCCTCGGAAGACGACGGCTTCGCCAACCACGATGGCGTGGACTGGGACGCACTGGAAAAGGCCTGGGAAAAGAACGCCCGGGCCGAGCAGCGCGCCGCGGCCCGCAAGCCGGAAACCCGCGCGACCCAGGGC
>JBAQKO010000241.1:0-3301 GCA_049301075.1 Rhodoferax sp. | reverse complement strand
CTTCCTGGGCTATACCCAGGCGTACGCACGCTTTCAGAGCCCCCTGATCCTCCGGGAAGGTTTGCTGGTGGGTTTCTTCCTGGCGGGGCTGGTGGTGTTGGGAGGCATGCAGCAGTGGTGGCTGCAGCCCATCGTGTCCAGCCTGCAACCCACGGCCCTGTTCTTTGGCGCCACCGCGCTGACGGCCATTACCGACAACGCCGCGCTCACCTACCTGGGTTCGCTGATCGACGGCATCAGCGAGGCCTCCAAGTACATGCTGGTCGCCGGCTCGGTCGCCGGGGGCGGGCTGACCATCATTGCCAATGCACCCAACCCGGCCGGTGCCGCGCTGCTCAAACCAGGCTTCAACGACGGCTCCATCGGGGCCGGGGGCCTGTTCCTGGGGGCGCTGGCGCCCACCGCCGTCGCCGTCGCCTGTTTCCTGCTTCTGTAAAGTGCCTGACAGCGCTTTGATGATGCCCCTTCAACCACCTACCCAACACCCCTAGCAGCATGAGCGAGACCACCTTCGACTACATCATCATCGGCGCCGGCACCGCGGGCTGCCTGCTGGCCAACCGCCTCAGCGCCGACGCAACCAAGCGGGTACTGCTGGTGGAGGCCGGACGACGCGACGACTACCACTGGATCCACATTCCGGTCGGGTACCTGTACTGCATCGGCAACCCCCGCACCGACTGGCTGTACAACACGGAACCCGATGCGGGCCTGAACGGGCGCTCCCTGCGCTACCCGCGCGGCAAGACGCTGGGAGGCTGCAGCAGCATCAACGGCATGATCTACATGCGGGGCCAGGCCCGCGACTACGACCAATGGGCCCAGTTGGCGGGCGACGCCACCTGGGGCTGGGAGCACAGCCTGCCCTACTTCCAGCTGCACGAAGACCACTACAAGGGCGCCAACGCCGTGCACGGCGCCCGCGGCACCGCGCCCAAGCTGATGCAGGATAACGGTTCCCCCTACCGCAAGTTGCTGCGCCACCGCAATGCCGGCGGCGAGTGGCGGGTGGACAAGCAGCGCCTGCGCTGGGACGTACTGGACGCGTTTGCCCAGGCGGCCGTGCAGGCCGGCATCCCCGCCACCGACGACTTCAACCGGGGCGACAACGAGGGCGTGGGCTATTTCGAGGTCAACCAGAAAGAAGGCTGGCGCTGGAACACGGCCAAGGCCTTTCTGCGCCCGACCTGCTACGCCCGGCCGAATTTCGAACTGTGGACCGGCGCCCAGGTGTCCAAACTGCAGGTGGCACCGGACGCCGACGCGGGCAACGCCCTGCGCTGCACCGGCGTGCAGGTATGGAACGGGCATGAAATGGTGGACGCCACGGCGCGGCTGGAAGTCATTCTCTGTGCGGGCGCCATCGGGTCACCGCAGATTCTGGAGCTCTCGGGCCTGGGCGCGGGCCAGCATCTGCAGTCGCTGGGCATTCCGGTGCTGAAGGATTTGCCCGGTGTCGGGCAGAACCTGCAGGACCACCTGCAAATCCGGACCGTCTTCAAGGTCGAAGGAGCCCCCACACTCAATACCCAGACCCAGTCCCTCTGGGGCAAGGCCAAGATCGGACTGGAGTACGCCTTCAAGCGCACCGGCCCCATGAGCATGGCACCCAGCCAGCTGGGCGCGTTCACGCGCAGCGACCCGGCCCAGCCCTACCCCAACCTGGAGTACCACGTGCAACCGTTGAGCCTGGAGGCATTCGGCCAGCCGCTGCACACCTTCAACGCCATGACCGCCAGCGTGTGCAACCTCAACCCCACCAGCCGGGGCACGGTGCACATCAAGACCGCACGCTTCGAGGATGCCCCGGCCATTGCCCCCAACTACCTGAGCACCGATGCCGACCGCAAGATTGCCGCCGACTCCCTGCGTCTGACACGCCACATCATGGCGCAACCCGCGTTGAAAAAATACAGCCCGCAGGAATACAAACCCGGCACGCAGTTCCAGACCGATGCCGAACTGACCCAGCTCGCGGGCGACATCGCCACCACCATCTTCCATCCCGTCGGCACCACCAAAATGGGCCGCGTGGAGGGGCCCGACAGCGACCCGATGGCGGTGGTGGACGCGCGGCTCAAGGTGCGCGGCGTAGCCGGCCTGCGGGTGGTGGATGCCGGCGTCATGCCGCTCATCACCAGTGGCAACACCAATTCGCCGACCCTGATGATTGCCGAGAAGGCCGCGCAGTGGATTGCGGAGGATGAAATGCTGCGAATGAAGGGTAAATCCTGATACGCGCCCGCCTCTGCCCGCGGTACAGTGCATGCAGCTTCTGATTAAGCGGCAACTGCAAAGCGCCTGATGGAAGAGGGTATCGACAATAGGGCCGAGGAGACGGCAAGCAACAACCAATAATTCCTGCCCCCACCTTGAGGGGCAGTTTACAAAAGCACCGGAACACTCCGGTGCTTTTTTTATGCCCAATCGGGCGCCAACGGCCGCATTACCTGCGCGCATAGCTCCCAAAAACATAGCAGACACTCCTTGCCGCCCCGATGCGACAATGCCCGCATGGAACTGCTTCTTGCCTCACTGGCCTCCCTGCTCGCGGGTTGCGTGGATGCCATCGTCGGCGGCGGTGGACTGATTCTGGTGCCGGCCCTGTTCGCCATTTTTCCCACCACCCACCCGGCCACGCTGTTCGGCACCAACAAGGGCGCATCGGTGTGGGGCACCGGCATGGCCACCGCGCAATACAGCCGGCGGGTCGCCATGCCCTGGCACGCGCTGGCGCCCGCTGCACTGACGGGGTTTGTGGCCGCGTTGGGCGGGGCGTGGCTGGTAACCGTGGTGTCGCCCGACTTCCTGCGCAAGGCCCTGCCGGCGGTGCTGCTGCTGGTGCTGCTTTACACCCTGGCCCGGAAAGACCTGGGCCGCCACCATGCGCCGCGCCACACCGGTGCGCGCGAGACCGCCATCGCCTGCGGCATTGGTGGCCTGATCGGTTTTTACGATGGCTTCTTTGGCCCGGGCACCGGCAGCTTTTTTGTCTTTCTCTTCGTGCGCCTGCTGGGCTACGATTTTCTGCATGCCTCCGCCGGCGCCAAGCTGCTCAATACCGCCACCAACGTGGCCGCGTTGCTGCTGTTCACCTTCAAGGGCCATGTGTGGTGGCACTTTGCGCTGACCATGGCGCTGGCCAACGTGGCCGGCAGCTTGGCGGGCACGCACCTGGCGCTCAAGCATGGCACGGGATTTGTGCGCGGCGCCTTCATCGCCGTGGTGTCGGCCCTGATCCTGAAGACCGGCTACGACGCCTTCCTGCGCTGAGCGGTTTTAGCGCGGCGCGGCAGCGACC
>JBAQKO010000240.1:0-24210 GCA_049301075.1 Rhodoferax sp. | reverse complement strand
CTGTAGCCCGTACCGGTCCCCAGGTTGATGGCCTGGCACTCCGCGTGGGTTTTCAGGCGTTCCAGCGCTTTCAGATGGCCCAGTGCCAAGTCCACGACATGGATGTAGTCACGGACACCGGTGCCATCCGGGGTGTCGTAGTCGTTGCCCCAGACGTTCAGGAATGGGCGCTGCCCCACGGCGACTTGCGCGACGTACGGCATCAGGTTGTTGGGGGTGCCTTGCGGGTCTTCGCCGATCAGGCCGCTGTCATGTGCTCCGACCGGGTTGAAGTACCGCAGCATGCTGATGCGCCAGTGGGGGTCGCTGCGGTACAGGTCCCGCAGCATGTCCTCAATGACCAGTTTGGTCCGGCCATAGGGATTGGTGGCTGATAGCGGGTGGTCCTCAGACAACGGCAGGCGCTGCGGTTCCCCGTACACGGTGGCGGAGGAGCTGAATACCAGCGTCTTGATGTGGCAGACGTCCATGGCCTCCAGCAGGCGGACGGTGCCGACCACGTTGTTGTCGTAGTACTGCAGCGGGTTCTGCACGGATTCGCCTACGGCCTTCAGTCCGGCAAAGTGGATGACGGCGGTCGCGCCGCTGTGGCGCAGAGCATGTGTCAGGGCGGCGGGGTCGCGGATGTCACCCCGGTACAGGGCCGGCTGTCTGCCCGTGATGCGCTGCACGCGCGCCAGCGCCTCGGGCTGGCTGTTGCAGAAATTGTCAAATACCGCCACGTCGTGGCCTGCGTTGAGCAACTCAACGCATGTGTGGGAGCCAATGTAGCCCGCACCACCGGTTACGAAAATGGCCATAGTGCCTTTGTGGATGGGTTGAGGTTGCCCGCGTACATCCGTACGCCGGGCACAACCAGGGTTTGATTTTCCGCTGTTTTTGGCGCAGCCTATGCCTTCGGGGCATTTTTGCCGTCGGGGGACTGCCGGTTTGTGCATCGGCTGGGCGTTTCCGGTCTGGACTTGATACCCATAGCAGTATTCATATATACTGCATGGGGTATACAGGAGAAGTTATGAAAACCAGCGTTTTGAGTCGGGTGCACCGTAATTTTCAGAGGCCGTCCCTGCGCGCCGGCTTGGTGGCGGTCGCCGCGGCTGGTTTCCTGCCTGTTTTTGCCCAGAACGTGGCGGTGCCTACGACCGTTTTGCAGGCCAAGGCCGTGGGTTCCGTGTATGAACTCGATGGCGTGATTCAGCCCGTGCGGCAGAGTACGATCGCCGCCCAGGCCTCAGGGCGCGTTGCCACGCTGCTGGTCAAGGCCGGTGACAAGGTTCGTGCCGGGCAGGTCCTGGCGACGATCGACGACCAAGAGGCTGTGGCGGGGGTGCAGCGCAGCCAGGCACAAATTAACCAGGCCGATGCCGAGTTGCGCAATGCGCAGGCCAATCTGGCGCGCACGCGCGACCTGCAGAGCAAGGGTTTTGTCAGCAAGGCCGCACTGGATACGGCGGACGCCCAGTACAAGGGGGCTGTTGCCATGCGGGATCAGGCCACGGCCGTGGCCCGGCAGTCCAGCATTTCACAGGGTTTTACCCGCGTCAGCGCCCCCTACGACGGTTGGGTGCTGCAGACCCAAGTTGAGGCCGGTGATCTGGCCGTTCCGGGCAAGCCGCTGATGACGGTGTATGCGCCGCAGCCCTTGCGCGCCGTGGTGCAGGTGCCGGCATCGCGCTCGGCAGCGGTGGCCGCGGCGACCGCGACGCAGGTGGGGGTGGATGGTGCGCCGAATGCCGCGCAGTGGATCACGCCGGTGGGGCGCAGTGCCGTTCCTTCGGCCGACCCGGTCTCGCAGACCACGGAGTGGCGTCTGGAGTTGCCGGCCAAAGACAGCGCCAGCCTGGTGCCGGGTCAGCAGGTGCGCGTGCGCTTTGCGCAAGCCCAAACCCAGTCGACGCTCAAATTGCTGGTGCCGGAAGCGGCCATCGTGCGCCGTGGTGAATTGACGGCGGTCTATGTCGTGGTGGGCAAGACGTTTTCCCTGCGGGCGGTCCGGCTGGGCAGCCACTTTGGCGCCGAGGGTGTGGAAGTCCAGGCTGGCGTGAAGGCCGGTGAAGCCGTGGCCCTGGATCCAATCCGGGCGGGCTTTGCCCATGCAGCGCCTGCCGCCGCAAAGTGAGCACACCATGAGTGAAAAACCGTCTCTTGGTATTTCGGGTCGCATCGCGGCGGCCTTCCAGTCGAATGCGCTGACGCCGTTGCTGGCGCTGGTGGCGATGCTGCTGGGGCTGTTTGCCGTGCTGGTTACTCCGCGGGAGGAAGAGCCCCAGATCAACGTAACCATGGCCAACGTACTGATTCCCTTCCCGGGAGCCAGCAGCGTCGATGTGCAAAACATGGTGGCCCGTCCCGCCGAGCAGGTGCTGGGCCAGATCGCCGGCATTGAGCATACCTATTCCATTGCCCGCCCCGGGCTGGCGGTGCTGACGATCCAGTTCAAGGTGGGGGTGCCCCGCACCGAGGCCCTGGTGCGCCTGTACGACGTGCTGAATGCCAACCAGGATTGGCTGCCCCGGGATCTGGGCACCCTGACGCCGATTGTCAAACCCAAGGGTATCGACGACGTGCCGGTGGTGGCCGTGACGCTGTGGAACAAAGATGCGGCGCCCGGCGTGGAACTGGAGACCGTGGCCCACTCCATCGAGTCCGAACTCAAGGCGGTGGCCGGCGTGCGTGAAGTCCAGACCCTGGGCGGACCCGGCCGCGCCATCCATGTGGAAGTGGACCCGTCGCGTCTGCGCGCCCGTGGTGTGGATTTGCTGTCGCTCAAAAAGGTTCTGGCGGCTGCCAACTTTGGCATGCCGGCCGGTGCAGTGCTGGATACGGGCAAGGCCAACGCCGGCGCCCAGATGCTGACGGTGGACGCCGGCGAATTTCTGCGCACGGCGGACGATGTGGGCGACCTGGTAGTCGGCACCAGCCAGGGCAAGCCGGTCTTCCTGCGTGATGTGGCACGCGTGCAAGCCGGTGCCCAGCAGGCCCAGCGGTATGTGTGGTTCACGCCGGGTGCTGCGTCGGTTTCCGGCCAGGGTGATGCGGCTGCCGGCAACGCACCGGTTGCCGGCCAGGCCTTTCCCGCCGTCACCATCAGTGTGACCAAGAAACCGGGCGAAAACGCGGTGGACGTATCGCGCGCGGTGCTGGACCGGCTGGACGCCTTGCGCAACACGGTGATTCCCTCCAATGTGGAGGCAACGGTCACACGGGACTATGGCGAGACGGCGGCCGAAAAAGCCAACAAGCTGATCCAAAAACTGGCGTTCGCCACCGGCTCGGTCATCCTGCTGGTGGGGCTGGCGCTGGGCCGGCGCGAGGCGGTCATCGTGGGGGCGGCGGTCATCCTGACGCTCACGGCGACCCTGTTCGCATCCTGGGCCTGGGGCTTCACGCTCAACCGCGTGTCGCTGTTTGCACTGATTTTCTCTATCGGCATTCTGGTGGACGACGCCATCGTGGTGGTGGAGAACATCCACCGGCACCAGCAACTGACACCCGATGCCGCATTGAAGGACATCATTCCCCAGGCGGTCGATGAAGTGGGCGGCCCCACCATCCTGGCCACCCTCACGGTCATTGCCGCGTTGTTGCCGATGGCGTTCGTCTCCGGCCTGATGGGGCCGTACATGAGCCCCATCCCCATCAACTCCAGCCTGGGCATGGCCCTGTCGCTGGGCATTGCGTTCACCGTGACGCCGTGGCTGGCCTTGCACCTGATGCGCTCCCACGGCCACGGTGGTGTGGCCGGTGCCCACGGGGCTACGGCCACCAAAGGGTCCCGTTTGCAGCGGTTGTTTGGCGCCGTTCTCACGCCCCTGCTCGACAGCGCCCGCAAGCGCTGGCTGCTGCTGGGCGGCATTCTGGTGGCGCTGCTGCTGTCGGTCGGCCTGACGATGGTGCAGTGGGTGGTGCTCAAGATGCTGCCGTTTGACAACAAGAGCGAGTTCCAGGTGGTGGTGGACATGCCGGCGGGCACGCCGCTGGAGGATACGGCGGCCGTGTTGCAGGACCTGGGGGGCTATCTGGCTCAGCAACCGGAGGTCCGGGATCTGCAGGCCTATGCCGGAACGGCGTCGCCCATCACCTTCAACGGATTGGTGCGGCAGTATTACCTGCGCGCCGATGCCGAGCAGGGCGACCTGCAGGTCAACCTGGTGGACAAGCACCACCGCAGCGAGAAGAGCCACGCCATTGCCCAGCGTTTGCGTCCTGCGCTGGAAGACATCGGCAACCGGCACCATGCCCGCATCAAGGTGGTGGAAGTGCCGCCTGGACCGCCGGTCATGTCACCCCTGGTGGCCGAAATCTACGGACCGGACGAAAAAGGCCGTCAGCAGCTGGCGACCAAGGTTGCGGCGGCGTTCGGGTCCACGGCCGACATCGTAGGCACCGATACCAGCCTGCGGGAAGATGCGTCACGTGCCTTCCTGCGTGTGCGCCGGCAGCGTGCGGATTCGCTGGGCATTCCGGTGGCGGCGATTGCACAAACCGTGTCGTCGGCCCTGTCCGGTACGGATGCCGCTTACTTGCACGACCAGCAGTCCAAATACCCGGTGCCGGTACGTATCCAGTTGCCACGCGAAAGCCAGGTGGGTCTGGATGCAATCCTGGCGCTGCCCATGCGCGCGGGCAACGGGCAGCTGGTGCCGCTGTCGGAATTGGTGCAGGTGGAACGGGGCGTGATTGACAAGCCGCTGTACACCAAGGATCTGCAGGGCGTGAGCTACGTGATGGGTGACATGGCGGGCAAGCTCGATTCGCCCTTGTATGGCCTGTTTGCCATCCGCTCCAAGCTGGCCGATGCGGCCAAGTCCCAGAGCGACAGCACGGGGGAATACTGGATTCGCCAGCCCGGCAACAACTACCAGCAGTACGCCATCAAGTGGGATGGGGAATGGCAGATTACCTACGAGACCTTCCGCGACATGGGCGCTGCGTACGGCGTCGGCCTGATCCTGATTTACCTGCTGGTGGTGGCGCAGTTCCGCAGCTACCTCACGCCGTTGGTCATCATGGCGCCCATTCCGCTGACGATGATTGGCGTGATGCCGGGCCACGCCCTGCTGGGTGCGCAATTCACCGCCACCAGCATGATCGGCATGATCGCGCTGGCGGGAATCATCGTGCGCAACTCCATTCTGCTGGTGGACTTCATCGAGTTGCAGGTGCGCCAGGGGCTGCCGTTCAAGACGGCGGTGCTGCAGTCGGCGGTGGTGCGGGCCCAGCCCATTGCCCTGACCGGCGTGGCGGCCATGATCGGCGCCTTCTTCATCCTGGATGACCCGATCTTCAACGGACTGGCCATCTCCCTGATCTTCGGAATTTTGGTGTCGACCCTGCTCACGCTGGTGGTCATACCGGTCCTTTACTACGCCTTGTACCGGCGCCGTATGGAATCGCGCGCAGACGCGAACACGTTAGTCCATCCCACTTCAACAACCTGATAACCGAAGGAGACAAACCATGGCACACATCGTCATCATGGGCGCAGGCATCGGCGGCATGCCCGCCGCTTACGAAATGCGCGAGCTGCTGGACAAGGAGCACCGCATCACCGTTGTCAATTCAACGGACTATTTCCAGTTTGTTCCCAGTAACCCATGGATTGCGGTCGGCTGGCGTGAGCGCGAGCAGATTACTGTGCCGATTGCCCCGTACCTGGAGCGCAAGGGCATTGCCTTCATCCCCAAGGCCGTAACGGCCATTGACGCGCCGGCCAACCGCCTGACGCTGGACGGTGGCGATACACTGGACTACGACTACCTGGTGATCACCACGGGGCCCAAGCTCTCGTTCAGTGAGGTGCCGGGCGCGGGCCCCGCCACATCCGGCGGCGGTGGTTTCACCCACTCCATTTGCAGCGTGGACCATGCGCAGGAATTTTTTGCCGACTACCAGAAGTTCCTGGAAAATCCGGGCCCGGTGGTGATCGGTGCCATGCCCGGGGCCAGCTGCTTTGGCCCGGCCTACGAGTTCGCCTTCATCCTGGATACGGATTTGCGCAAGCGCAAATTGCGCAACAAGGTGCCAATCACCTATATCACCAGCGAACCCTACATCGGCCACCTGGGCCTGGGCGGGGTGGGTGACAGCAAGTCCATGCTGGAATCCGAAATGCGCAGCCGCGACATGAAGTGGATCACCAATGCCAAGACGACCAAGGTGGAAGACGGCAAGATGTTCGTCACCCAGCTCGACGATCTGGGCGCCGTGTACAAGGAGCATGAGGTGGGCTTCAAGCTGTCCATGATGCTGCCGGCGTTCAAGGGCGTGGATGCGGTGGCAGCGGTGCCCAATCTGTGCAACCCCCGCGGCTTCGTGCTGATTGACGAATTCCAGCGCAGCAAGGCCTACCGCAACATTTTCTCGGCCGGCGTGTGCGTGGCCATTCCGCCAGTGGAAGTGACGCCGGTCCCCACCGGAACCCCCAAGACCGGGTACATGATCGAGAGCATGGTGGGTGCCATTGCGCACAACATTGCTGACGAACTCAAGGGCCAGCCCGCCGTGGCCAAGGGCACCTGGAACGCGATCTGCCTGGCCGATATGGGCGACACCGGGGCGGCGTTCGTGGCACTGCCGCAAATCCCGCCGCGCAATGTGAACTGGTTCAAGAAAGGCAAGTGGGTCCATCTGGCCAAGATTGCCTTTGAAAAGTACTTCATCCGCAAGATCAAGACGGGCAACTCCGAGCCGATTTATGAGAAATACGTTCTCAAGCTTCTGGGGGTTGTGCGCTTGTCGGGCGATAAGTAGCAGGCGGCACGCCCTGGGCGTGCTGCCGCATGTTTTGTTTTTTTATAGGAGTATCACCATGACCGTTCAACGTTACATCGTTGTTATCGCAGGCTTGTTCATCATGATTTCGTTGGCGCTGGGCGTCGAAGGCAGCCCGTTCTTTGTCAGCAAATGGGCGCTGGCGTTCACCGCGTTTGTGGGGGCCAACCTGTTTCAGTCCGGCTTCACCAACTTCTGTCCGCTGGGCATCATCCTGAAAAAACTGGGCGTGCCCGAGTCGCAAATCGGCTGCGCCAACTGATCCGGGGGCGCGATGAGCGAAACCAGCGTCCACATCCAGCTTCGCCAGAAGCAGGACTACCAGTTTGACGTGCAGTTTGGTGACCAGGTTCCGTCCCTGCTGGCGGACGAACCCGCGCCCCTGGGCAGCGGGCGGGGGCCTTCGCCGGTGCAACTCCTGGCCGCCGCGGTGGGGAACTGCCTGTCGGACTCGCTGCTGTTTGCCCTGCGCAAGTTCAAGCAGTCGCCCGAGCCCATCCAGTGCGATGTGCATGCCGAGGTCGGCCGTAACGCACAGGGCCGCTTGCGCGTGCTGCAGATGCGGGCGGTGCTGACACTGGGCGTGCCCGCAGCCACGCTGGAGAACCTGGAACGCGTGCTGGATACGTTCGAGGCGTATTGCACGGTGACCCAGAGCGTGGGGCAGGGCATACCCGTTGCGATTGAAGTCTATGACAGCCTGCAGGCCCGGTTGAAGTGAGGCATTTTCCGGTGCCGGCGAACCATGGGAACATCAACGAAAATGGACAACCCTATTTCCAGAACTGATGAAAGTTGCCAAGTGACCGTATTGAACGACAGCCAGGCCCGCACCGATGTCCTGAACCGCCTGCGCCGTGCCGAGGGGCAGATCCGGGGCATCCAGCGCATGGTGGAAGAAGGCGAGGATTGCCTCAAGATTGGCCAGCAGTTTGCGGCGGTTCGCAAAGCCCTGGACAGCACCTACCTGCGCATGACCGTGTGTTTCATGGAACAGGAGCTGCAGGCCCGCATGCATCCCGATGCGACGCAAAAGGCCGATCTGGACCACATGCTCAAGGATATGGAAACGCTACTCGCCCGTATGGGCTGAGGTAATCACGCCGCCGCCCAGGCACACGTCGCCGTCGTACAGGACGGCGGATTGCCCCGGGGTGACGGCCCACTGGGCCTGGGCAAATTCCAGGCCGAACCCCTGCAGGCTGGCGTCGTGCAGCGTGCACGGTGCATCGGCTTGCCGGTAGCGCGTCTTGGCCGCCAGTGCGGTGGCGGTGGGCGGCGTGCCGGCAATCCAGCTGGCGTCCTGCGCCCGCAGCGACAGGGACTGCAGCCACGGGTGCTCATGGCCCTGCACCACCCATAAGGTGTTGCTGTCCATGTCCTTGCGCGCCACAAACCAGGGGGCGTGTTCGCCGCCGCCCTTTTGCGCGCCCCTGGCCTTGATGCCGCCAATGCCCAGACCCTGGCGTTGGCCCAGGGTATAGAACGACAAACCCACATGCTGCCCGATGGTGCGTCCGCGCGGGTCCTTGATCGGGCCCGGCTCCTTGGCGATGTAGCGGTTCAGGAACTCCCGGAAGGGGCGCTCACCAATGAAACAGATGCCCGTGGAGTCCTTCTTCCGGGCATTGGGCAGGTGCATGTCTTCGGCAATCTGGCGCACTTCCGTCTTGTGCAGTTCGCCCACCGGAAACAGCGTTTTGGACAGCTGGGCCTGGTTCAGGCGGTGCAGGAAGTAGCTTTGGTCCTTGCTCGGGTCTAGCCCCTTCAGCAGCTCGTGCAGCCCGGTTTGCGGGTTCTGCCGAACGCGTGCGTAATGGCCGGTGGCGATTTTTTCCGCACCCAGGCGCATGGCGTGGTCCAGAAATGCCTTGAACTTGATTTCGGCGTTGCACAGGATGTCCGGGTTGGGGGTACGGCCGGCCTGGTATTCGCGCAGAAACTCGGCAAAGACGCGGTCCCGGTACTCGGCGGCGAAATTGACGTGCTCGATCTCGATGCCGATGACGTCGGCCACAGCCGCGGCGTCGACGAAGTCGATGTTGGAGGAGCAGTACTCGCTGTCGTCGTCATCTTCCCAGTTCTTCATGAAGATGCCGATGACCTCATGGCCTTGCTGTTTCAGCAGGTAGGCGGTGACCGCCGAATCCACGCCGCCACTCAGGCCCACCACGATGCGTTGCTTGCTCATGCTTCCATTTTAGGCATTCTGCCTGCGCGGCCTTTTTAGGTGCCAAATTGACCCGGTAAGCCCGTAGGTATTGCGCAGACAGCTATGATTTTTATAGCGAATGCGGCGCGTTGTGCACACTGGGATCGGTGTGAATCAGTGCCATGGGGTAGCGCTGGCCCTTCAGATAGTCTTCCAGGCACTGCAAAACCATCGGGTTGCGGTGGCGCGCCGTGCTCTGGCGGATTTCATCGGGCGTCAGCCACAGCGTGCGCACGATGCCGGTGTCCAAGCTGCGGTTGGCGTCAAACGCGCCCAGCTCGCCGCAGAAGGTGAAGCGCAGGTAGGTGATGTCCTGCGTCCCCCGCTGGTAGCGCGACAGGTAGATGCCCACCAGCGCTGTGGGCGTGAAGTGCCAGGCGGTTTCTTCCAGGGTTTCCCGCGCACTGCCAACGGCGGGGGACTCACCGGGATCGAGGTGGCCTGCGGGGTTGTTCAGCCGCAATCCTTCGGGTGTGTGTTCTTCCACCAGCAAAAAGCGGCCGTCTTTTTCGATGACCGTCGCCACTGTGACATGGGGTTTCCAGCGTGTATCCATGCACAATTATGGAATAAGGCCTCTATTGGGGCGCGTCAGGGTGGGCAGCAGGGGGTTGCGGGGGGAAATTCAGTTAAAGTTGCGACCGCAATACCTTTCACGGATCTTACCGTTGGAGGAATCGTGAACGATCTGTTACAGAATTAATAACGAGGAGTCGCTTCATGCAGACGGGTATCTCTACTGGGCTGGCGCAGCGCATCGGCGTGCCGCGCGAGGTTTTTCCGGGTGAAAAACGCGTGGCCACCGTGCCCGAAGTGGTTGAAAAGCTCATCAAGCTGGGTTTCTCGGTGGCGGTGGAGTCGGGCGCCGGCGATGCGGCCAATTGCAGTGACGAAGCCTACCGCGCCGCCGGTGCCACGGTGGTGGACAGTGCCGCCGCGCTGTGGGCGCAATCCGACATCGTTTTCAAGGTACGCCCCCCCACGCCCGCCGAAGTGAACTTGCTGCGCGAAGGCGCTACCCTGATTGGCTTCATCTGGCCGGCGCAGAACCCGGAATTGATGCAGCAGCTTACCGCCCGGAAGGTGACCGTGCTGGCTATTGACGCATTGCCACGCACCCTGAGCCGCGCCCAGAAGATGGACGCCTTGACGTCCCAGGCCGGCGTTGCCGGCTACCGCGCCGTGATCGAGGCGGCCAACGCCTTTGGCCGCTTCTTCAATGGCCAGATCACCGCCGCAGGCAAGGTGCCGCCGGCCAAGATCTTCATCGCCGGCGCCGGTGTGGCCGGCCTGGCCGCGATCGGCACCGCGGCCGGTCTGGGTGCCATCGTGCGCGCCAACGACACCCGCGCCGAAGTGGCCGACCAAGTCACCTCGCTGGGGGGCGAATTTGTCAAGGTTGATTACGAGGAAGAAGGCTCCGGCGGCGGCGGCTACGCCAAGGTCATGTCCGAGGGCTTCCAGCAGGCGCAGCGCGCGATGTACGCCCAGCAGGCCAAGGAGGTGGACATCATCATCACCACCGCGCTGATCCCCGGCAAACCGGCGCCCAAGCTGATCACCGCCGAGATGGTGCGGAGCATGAAGCCCGGCAGTGTGATTGTCGACATGGCGGCCGAGCAGGGTGGCAACTGCGAGCTGACCGAACCGGGCCAGGCCGTGGTCAAGCATGGAGTGACCATCGTCGGCTACACCGACCTGGTCTCGCGCCTGTCGCGCCAGTCGTCGACGTTGTACGCCACGAACCTGTTTCGCCTCACCGAAGAGCTGTGCAAGACCAAGGACGGCATCATCAACGTCAATATGGAAGACGATGCCATTCGCGGGCTGACCGTCACCAAGGAAGGCAACATTACCTGGCCGCCTCCCGCGCCCAAGCCGGCGGCGGCACCCGCTGTCGCCGTGGCCAAGCCCCAGGCGGCGGTAGCCAAGCCCAAGGGCGGCCATGGTGCCAGCAGCGCACCGGCTTCCGCACAGCGCACGGCTGTGCTGTTTGCGTTTGCGGCCCTGCTGTTCTGGCTCATCGGCACGGCGGCGCCCAAGGAGTTCCTGGCGCATTTCACGGTGTTCGTGCTGGCCTGCTTCGTGGGCTACATGGTGGTGTGGAACGTCAAGCCCGCCTTGCACACGCCGCTCATGAGCGTGACCAATGCCATCAGCAGCATCATCGCCATTGGCGCGCTGATGCAGATCTCGCCGATCGCCGGTGCCGTCAACCGGCCCGACAGCCTGATCACCTGGCTGGCTGCGGCGGGCATTGTGCTTACGGCCATCAACATGTTCGGCGGCTTTGCCGTGACCCAGCGCATGCTGGCCATGTTCCGCAAATAAGGGAGACCATTGATGTCTGCAAGTTTGGCAACGGTCTCCTATATTGGCGCGACCATTCTTTTCATTCTGAGCCTGGGCGGTTTGTCCAACCAGGAAACGTCGCTGCGCGGCAACCTGTATGGCATGGTCGGCATGGCGCTGGCCGTGTTGGCCACCGTGTTTGGCCCCAGCGTCACGGCGGCCGGCATTCCCTGGATCGTGGGTGCCATGCTGGTGGGCGGCGGCATCGGTTTGTACGCCGCACGCACCGTGCAGATGACCCAGATGCCCGAGCTCGTGGCCCTGATGCACAGCATGGTGGGTCTGGCGGCCATGCTGGTGGGTTTCGCCACCTACGTCGATCCCAATGCGTCGTCCGGTTTTGTGGGGGCGGCCAAGACCATCCACGAGCTGGAGATCTACATCGGCATCTTCATCGGCGCCGTCACGTTTGCGGGCTCGATCATCGCGTTTGGCAAGCTTTCGGGGCGCATCGGTGGCAATCCGGTGTTGTTGCCCGGGCGGCATTTCCTGAACCTGACCGGACTGCTGGTGGTGGTGTACTTTGGTCGCGAGTTCCTCCACGCCGAGACCCTGGCCGCCGGCATGACGCCGCTGATCGTCATGACGGTGGTGGCGCTGCTGTTTGGTGTGCACATGGTGATGGCCATTGGCGGTGCCGACATGCCGGTGGTGGTGTCCATGCTCAACAGCTACTCGGGCTGGGCGGCGGCGGCGACCGGCTTCATGCTCTCCAACGATCTGCTCATCGTGACCGGTGCGCTGGTGGGCTCCAGCGGCGCCATCCTGTCCTACATCATGTGCAACGCCATGAACCGCAGCTTCATCAGCGTGATTGCGGGGGGCTTTGGTACCGTCAACGCCGCAGCCAAGCCGGCCGGTGCCGCACAGCCTGCGGGTGAAGTGGTGGCCGTGACCGCGCCCGAGACTGCGGAACTGCTGCGCGACGCCAAGAACGTGATCATTGTTCCGGGCTACGGCATGGCAGTGGCGCAAGCCCAGCATACGGTGTTCGAGATTACCCGCCTGCTGCGCGAGAAAGGCGTCAGCGTGCGCTTTGGCATCCACCCGGTGGCCGGGCGCATGCCGGGGCACATGAACGTGCTGCTGGCCGAAGCCAAGGTGCCGTACGACATCGTGTTCGAGATGGAGGAGCTGAACGACGACTTCCCGGACACCGATGTGGCCATGGTCATTGGCGCCAACGACATCGTCAACCCATCGGCGCAAGACGATCCGGGCAGCCCCATTGCCGGCATGCCGGTGCTGGAAGTCTGGAAGGCCAAGACCTCCATCGTGATGAAGCGCAGCATGGCTTCGGGCTATGCCGGAGTGGACAATCCGCTGTTCTACAAAGACAACAACCGCATGCTGTTCGGCGACGCCAAGAAGATGCTTGACGAGGTGCTGGTGGCCCTCAAGGCCTGAAAAGCTAGGGAAAACACAGTTCCGCAGCGGGCTGCGGGGCCCGACAATATTGAAACCTGTATTTGGAAAAAACGGAGACGACGACATGACAGACCGCATTTGGCTCAAGAGTTACCCGCAAGGGGTGCCGGCCGATATCGATACTTCGGCCTACACCTCGCTGGTGGCACTGATGGAAGAAAGCTTTCGCAAGTACGCCAGCAAGGTGGCCTACAGCTTCATGGGCAAGGACATTACCTATGCCCAGACCGACAGCGTGAGCCAGGCGTTTGCCGGCTACCTGCAGAGCCTGGGGCTGGTCAAGGGTGACCGTGTTGCGATCATGATGCCCAATGTGCCGCAGTATCCGGTGGCCGTGGCGGCCATCCTGCGGGCTGGCTATGTGGTGGTGAATGTCAACCCCCTGTATACCCCGCGGGAATTGCAGCACCAGCTCAAGGACTCTGGCGCCAAGGCCATCGTTATCATCGAGAACTTTGCCTCCACGCTGGAGAAGTGCATTGCGGCCACGCCGATCAAGCATGTGGTGCTGTGCTCCATGGGCGACCAGTTGGGCCTGCTCAAGGGCACACTCGTCAACTACGTGGTGCGCAATGTCAAGAAGATGGTGCCGGCCTTCACGCTGCCCAACGCCGTGCGTTTCAACGCCGCCGTTGCCATCGGCACCAAGGCCCCCTTCAAGAAGCCCGACATCAAGGCCGACGATGTGGCCGTCCTGCAGTACACCGGCGGCACCACCGGGGTGTCCAAGGGTGCCGTGCTGTTGCACCGCAATGTGATCGCCAACGTGCTGCAGTCCGAGGTCTGGAACCAGCCGGTCATGGCCAAGGTGCCGGCCAACGAGCAGCCCACGGCGGTATGCGCCTTGCCGCTGTACCACATCTTTGCGTTCACGGTGGGCATGATGCTGTCCATGCGCACCGGCGGCAAGCTGATCCTGATCCCCAATCCGCGCGACATTCCTGCGGTGCTCAAGGAACTGAGCAAACACACCATCCACAGCCTGCCGGCGGTCAACACGCTGTTCAACGGCTGGGCCAATCACCCGGATTTCAACACGGTGGACTGGAGCCATCTCAAGGTATCGGTGGGTGGCGGCACGGCCGTGCAAAGCGCCGTGGCCAAGCTGTGGTTTGAAAAGACCGGTTGCCCCATCTGCGAAGGTTACGGCCTGAGTGAAACCTCGCCCTCGGCGAGCTGCAACGTGGTGACGGCCAGCGAATACACCGGCACCATTGGCGTTCCCTTGCCCAGCACCTACATGAAGCTGCTGGATGATGACGGCAATGAAGCGGCACCTGGTCAGGCCGGTGAGATTGCCATCAAGGGCCCGCAGGTGATGGCGGGTTACTGGCAGCGCCCCGATGAGACGGCCAAGGTCATGACTGCGGACGGCTACTTCAAGACCGGTGACGTCGGCATGGTGGACGAAAAAGGCTTCTTCCGCATCGTGGACCGCAAGAAGGACATGATCATCGTGAGCGGTTTCAACGTGTTCCCCACCGAGCTGGAAGACCTCGTGGCGCAGATGCCCGGCGTCATGGAATGCGCCTGCGTGGGCGTTGCCGACGCCAAGTCCGGCGAAGCCGTCAAGCTGGTGATCGTCCGCAAGGACCCCGCCCTGACCGAGGCCGACGTGCGCGCCTACTGCCGGGAAAACCTCACGGGCTACAAGCAGCCCAAGGTGGTGGAGTTCCGCGACGACCTGCCCAAGACGCCAGTGGGCAAGATCCTGCGTCGCGAGCTGCGCGACAAGTAAAATTTGCCACCCTGTGGCACGGTAAGCGGCCTGCGGGCCGCTTTTTTTATGGATCCAACTTTTTGGGTGAGAACGCCTGTGAGCCACACAACCCCTACCGCCATCCTGAGTGCGCTGGCCGAAGAACAGCAGGGGCTGGTCGCCCAGCTGCAGGAACCCGTGCGGGTCCGGCGTGCCGGCCGGGAATTCTGGACCGGGCAATTGGCGGGCCAGCCGGTGGTGCTGGGGCTCTCGCGCATTGGCAAGGTGGCCGCGGCGACCACCACCGCCACCCTGATTGAGGCGTTTGGGGTGGGGCGCGTGGTGTTCACCGGCGTGGCCGGTGGTGTCGGGCCCGGCGTACGGGTGGGCGACGTCGTGGTGGGCAGCGCTTTTGTGCAGCATGACATGGATGCCTCCCCGCTGTTTCCCCGGTACGAGATTCCGCTGTACGGGCAGTCCGTGTTTCCGGGGGACCCCGCGCTGACGGCCTTGCTGCTACAAGCCTGTGGCGCGGCGCTGCCCGCGCAGACCGGCGCCCGACTGCACCACGGCCTGATTGCCAGTGGCGACCGTTTTGTGAGCAATGCGGCGGAGTCGGCCGCGATCCTGCAGGCCTTGCAGGCGGGCGGACACCTGGCGTTGGCAGTGGAGATGGAGGGGGCGGCCGTGGCGCAGGTGTGTGCCGATTACGCTGTGCCCTTTGCTGCCGTGCGTACCATCTCCGACCGGGCCGATGACCAGGCCCATGTGGACTTTCCCGCTTTTGTGGCGGACGTGGCCAGTGTCTACGCCCGCAAAATCATCGCGGAACTAATGATGTTGCTATAGTTTTTGCAGCGTGTTGCGCATATTCCTGGACGTTAGCCGGGAATATGCGTTGCCATCAGCGCAACCAGCCGCGTTTGTAGCAATACCAGATGGGCAAGGCCGCGCTCAGGATCATGACACCCACCACATAGGGGTAGGCGTAGCTGCCGAGCAGCGCGAACTCGGGGAACTGCAGGTTCATGCCGTAGATACTGGCGACCAGTGTCGGGGGCAGCAAGGCCACGCTGGCGACGGAAAAGATCTTGATGACCTTGTTCTGGCTGATGTTGATGAAGCCGACCGTGGCATCCATCAGGAAGTTGATCTTGTCGAACAGGAACGCGGTGTGGGAATCCAGCGAGTCGATGTCGCGCAGAATCTGGCGCGCTTCTTCGAACTGTTCGCCATTGAGCATTTTGCTGCGCATCATGAAGCTCACGGCGCGGCGGGTGTCCATCACGTTGCGGCGAATGCGTCCGTTCATGTCTTCGTGGCGGGCGATGGCGCCCAATGCCTCTCCGGCGACCGCATCGGTGACGTCGCCCGAGAGCACGCTCTTGCTGACTTTCTCCAGCTCGTCGTAAATGCCCTCCAGCGTGTCGGCTGAATACTCGGCATCGGCATCGAACAGCTTGAGTAGTACTTCCTTGGCATCCTCGATCAAACCCGGCGCGCGGCGTGCGCGCATGCGCAGCAGGCGGAACACCGGTACGTCTTCGTCGTGAATGGAAAACAGCACGCCCTTGCTCTTGAGTTCGCTATTGACCTGGTTCAGGATGAAAGCGACCCGCACGGTGCGCGGTTCCGCATCGTCGGCAATCAGGAAGTCGCTGCGGATGTGGACTTCGCCGTTGTCTTCGGCGTAAAAGCGGGCTGACTCCTCGATGTCCTCGTCCATCGCGTCCTCGGGGATGGACAAGCCGTAGTATTGTTTGACCCAGCGTTTTTCCTCGACGGTGGGTGACTCCAGATCCACCCAGATGGGCTGGAACTGCGAGAGCTCTTCCAGGGACTCGATCTCTTCCTGAAAGAGGCGTCCGTTGGCGAGCGTGAAGATGTTGAGCATGGCTCACTCCCTTGGGTTGTTTGCATCAATGGGGCTGGGGTTGCTTTCAACCCCGATGCAGCGAGGGGAGTTGAAAGCTACCGACTGGGGTAGTTTTCCAAGGAGGGTTCTCCAAAAGTGGTTCCAGCGAAATTATCGCACTGCAAAAGGGGTTCCGGGTGCAATTCCGGACGGAATCTACGCGCCGGTTGAAGGGGGTCAAAAGATATTGCTGCGCCGGAGAAAAAGGCGTTGCAATTCCCGGGGTTCGGGCGCATAGTTGCTTCGACAGCAGTGCGTTTTATGGCATTTTTTGGTTTGTCTGCCGACCGTGTCATGCGGTGGGCTTTTTCAACCCCGAGAGCAACTGGAGGCTATTTATGAACCTGACGATCAGCGGTCACCATCTTGAAGTTACCCCCGCCTTGCGTAGTTATGTGACGACCAAGCTCGATCGAATCATGCGGCATTTTGACCAGGTGGTCGATGTCAAAGTGCTCCTCACCGTAGAGAACCAGAAGGAAAAGGAAGGACGGCAGCGCGCCGAATGCAACATCCATGTCAAGGGCAACGACATGTTCGCGGAGAGCTCCCACGAGGATTTGTATGCGGCAGTGGATGAGCTGGTGGACAAGCTCGACCGGCAAGTGGTTCGCCACAAGAGCCGCACGCAAAACCACCACCATGAGGCGCCCAAGCGCCTGATGTAGCCTGTTTTCCTGGCCATTTTTTGCCCAAACCGCCCTCTGCAGGGCGGTTTTTTTGTGTGCATAATCTGCCCCATACTATGAACCGACTCGCGTCCATCCTGTCCCCTTCGCAAGTGCTTGCGCAAGTCGACGTCACCAGCAAGAAACGGGCTTTCGAGGAAGCCGGCCTGCTGTTTGAGAATTTGCATGGCCTGAGCCGCGCACTGGTGACGGACAGCCTGTTTTCCCGCGAGCGCCTGGGGTCGACCGGCCTGGGGCATGGCGTGGCCATACCGCACGGGCGGATCAAGGGTTTGAAGGCCCCGATGGCTGCGGTCTTGCAACTGTCGCAGGCCATTGGCTTCGATGCGCCTGACGACCAGGCGGTCAGCCTGCTGATCTTTTTGCTGGTACCCGAGGCCGCCACCCAGAAGCACCTGGAAATCCTGTCCGAGATTGCCGAATTGCTCAGTGACGCCGAGCTGCGCGAGAAGCTGGTCACCTGCACCGATGCGCAACAGCTGCACGACCTGATTGCCGGCTGGCAGTCGGCGCGTGTGGCCTGACCCCCTGCATACGCGTTTGCCGTGAAACCGACCGCCATCAGCGCCGACGTCCTCTTCGAGGAGTTCCGCGCCCGCTTGCATTGGGAGTGGGTGGCGGGTCTGGGGGCGTCCGAGCGCCGTTTCGATGAAGTCGCCGTGCGCGCGGCCCGCTCCGGCGCCGATCTGGTGGGTTACCTCAATTACATCCACCCGTACCGGGTGCAGATCCTGGGTGAGCGGGAAATTGCCTACATCACCAACGCCACGCCGGAAGACTGTGCCCGTCGCATTGCCCGCATCGTGACGCTGGAGCCCCCCATGCTGGTGCTGGCGGACGCGCAAACGGCGCCGGCCGCCCTGCTGTCGATGTGTGAGCGGGCCCAGATTCCCATGTTCGCCACCAAGGAATCGTCCGCGTTTGTCATTGACGTGTTGCGGGCCTATTTGTCCAAGCACTTCGCGGACCGCGAGTCCATGCACGGCGTGTTCATGGACATTCTGGGTCTGGGGGTGATGATCACCGGCGAGTCGGGTCTGGGCAAAAGCGAACTGGGCCTGGAGCTGATTTCACGCGGTAACGGCCTGGTCGCAGACGATGCGGTGGACCTGTACCGGATCAACCAGACCACGATCGAAGGCCGTTGCCCGGAGTTGCTGCAAAACCTGCTGGAGGTGCGTGGCATTGGTCTGCTCGACATCCGCGGCATCTTTGGTGAAACAGCGGTGCGTCGCAAGATGCGGCTCAAGCTGATTGTCCATCTGGTGCGCCGGGAAACGATGGAGCGCGAGTACGAGCGTATTCCCTACGAGCCCCTCACGCAGGACGTGATCGGCGTGCCCGTGCGCAAGGTGGTGATCCAGGTGGTCGCCGGACGCAACATCGCGGTGCTGGTGGAGGCCGCTGTGCGCAACACCATTTTGCAGTTGCGCGGAATTGACACCTACCAGGAGTTCGTCGAACGCCACCGCAAGGCCATGGCCCAGGACAGCTGAGTCCTGCGGTCCCGGCCCTTGTCCGGTCTTCAGCCGTGTTCCCGTGGCGCGGCGTTGCGATTCGGGCAGTTGTCCTTGGTGCAGGTAGCGTACAGGCTCAGGGCATGGTCGGAGATGGCAAAGCCCTTGGCCTTGGCCACGGCATGCTGCCGTTTTTCAATTTCCGCGTCGTAGAACTCTTCCACGATGCCACAGTCCAGGCAGACCAGGTGGTCGTGGTGCTGCCCTTCATTGAGCTCGTAAACCGCCTTGCCGCTTTCAAAATGGCTGCGACTGAGAATGCCCGCCTGTTCAAACTGCGTCAGCACCCGGTAAACGGTTGCCAGCCCCACGTCGGAGCGCTCCTGCAGCAGCACCCGAAAGACATCTTCGGCCGTCATATGGCGCTGGGCGCTGCGCTGGAACACTTCCAGAATCTTCAGGCGCGGTATGGTGGCCTTGAGGCCGGTATTTTTCAGTTCATCAATGTTGGTCATGGGCGTCTTTCCGGTGCGGGCGCTCAGTGGGGTAGCGGGGCTCAGCCGCTACAATGACGCGATCATATCTCCCATCACCATTCATGTCTGATCTCCGTCGCAGCAGCATTCGCCTTGGCCTGGTCGCGCTCACTCTGGTGGGGCTGGCGGCGTGCAGCAGCCTCAAGGGGGCCAGCAGCAAGGTCGCCGACGTGGTCTCGCCCTACAAGATCGACGTGGTCCAGGGCAACGTGGTGACCCGCGAGCAACTGGCCGTGCTGCAGCCGGGCATGCCGCGCATGCAGGTGCGTGATGTGCTGGGCACCTCCTTGCTGACCAGCGTGTTCCATGCCGACCGCTGGGACTACGTCTTCACGCTGAAGCGCCAGGGCGGAGAGCCCCAGTCCCGCAAGGTAACCGTCTTCTTCAAGAATGATCTGCTCGAGCGCATCGAGGCCGATGACTTGCCCAGCGAATCCGAGTTTGTCTCCACTCTCAAATCTCCGGTGCAACCTTCGGGCACCCCGCCGGCGCTGGAAGCGTCTGCCGAGAGCCTGAAGAAGTACCCCGTTCCCGCCAAACCGGCTCCGGCGCCCGCTGCCACCGGGACGGCCCCCGCCACGTACCCCCCGCTTGAGCCCGCAACCCGGTAGGGCCAGGCTCCCACAGGACCCGAAGACATGACCCACAGAATCGCCATTGCCGGCGCCTCCGGCCGCATGGGCCAGATGTTGATTGATGCCGTGCGTGCGGCGGATGACTGCACCCTGTCCGGTGCGCTGGACATGGCCAACAGCCCTGCCATCGGCCAGGATGCCGGCGCCTTCTCGGGCCAGCCGGTGGGGGTGACGATCACCTCGGATTTGCGTGCCGGCCTGCAGTCCTGCTCCGCACTGATTGACTTCACCCGCCCCGAGGGGACGCTGGCGCATCTGCAGGTCTGTCGCGAACTTGGGGTGGCGGCCGTGATCGGCACCACCGGGTTCACCGATGCCCAAAAGGCGGAAATCGCCGCCATTGCCAAGGACATTGCCATTGTCATGGCCCCCAACATGAGTGTGGGCGTGAATGTGACGCTCAAGCTGCTGGAAATGGCGGCCAAGGCGCTGTCCACCGGTTACGACATCGAAATCATCGAGGCACACCACCGCCACAAGGTGGATGCGCCGTCCGGCACCGCCCTCAAGATGGGCGAGGTGATTGCCGGCGCCCTGGGGCGCGACCTGAAAGATTGCGCGGTCTATGCCCGCGAGGGCGTGACCGGCGAGCGCGACCCGTCCTCCATCGGCTTTGCCACCATCCGCGGTGGCGATATCGTCGGGGACCACACCGTGTTGTTTGCCGGCATTGGCGAGCGCATCGAGATCAGCCACAAGTCGTCCAGCCGGGTCACCTATGCCCAGGGCAGCTTGCGCGCCGCGCGCTTCCTGGCCGGACACCGGACCGGCCTGTTTGACATGTTCGACGTGCTGGGGCTCAAATGAACGCGCTGGACCTGCTGTCGCGGGGCGATGCGGTCAGCAACGCCGTGGCGCTGGTCTTGCTGCTCATGTCAGTGGGCAGCTGGGTGGTGATCCTGTGGAAGAGCTGGTTGCTGCGGCGGGCGCACGGGGACGTGGTGCGCGGCACGGCAGCTTTCTGGCAGGCCGCTTCGATGGAGGATGCCTTGCACCAGGTGCGCGCGTTCGACCGCGATGCGCTGGTCAGCCCGCTGGTGGAGGCCACGCAGGCGCATGCGCCGGGCACGCTGGCCGCCGCCGGAGACCGGTCGCAGCAGCTCACACGGGTGCTGCGCGATGCCTTGCATGCGGTGCTGCTCAAGCTCCAGTCCGGGCAGGTGTTGCTGGCCACTGTGGGGTCCACGGCGCCTTTCGTGGGGCTGTTGGGTACGGTCTGGGGCATCTACCATGCGCTGATCGGCATCTCGGGAGCCGGGCAGGTCAGTATCGACAAGATTGCCGGCCCCGTGGGCGAGGCGCTCATCATGACCGCCGCCGGCCTGACCGTGGCCATCCCGGCGGTTCTGGCGTACAACGTGCTGGGCCGCTACATCGGCCGCATTGAAGCCGACCTGGAAGGCTTCGCGCGCGACCTGCGCGAGCTGCTGCTCACGCAGTGACCCACACGGGGGCTGATTAGCATGTCCTTTGGCCGTCTGGAACGCACCCCGGGTCCGCAGCCCATGAGCGAGATCAACATGACGCCGCTGGTGGATGTGATGCTCGTGCTGGTGGTTATTTTCATCATCACGGCGCCTCTGCTGGTCAGTGCCGTCAAGGTGGACTTGCCCAAAACCCAGGGGACCACGGCCCTGCAGGCACCCAAGTTCGTGGCGCTGGTGATTGACAAGGCGGGGCAGGTCTATGTGGACGGCCGTCCGCTGGACAAGCCCGCCCTGGCGCAGGCCCTGCAGGCAACCGCGCAGCGCAACCCGGACACCGAGGTCCAGCTCCGGGCCGACGTGACGGTGCCGTACGGGCAGGTGGTCGAAATCATGGGGCTGACCCATGCCGCGGGACTGAGCCGCATCGGCTTTGTCGCCGAGCCACCCCCGGCCGCGGCCCGCTGACGCGGACAGCGCCTAAAATCCCTGTCAGGCTCCCTATCTGGCAACCGGCTGGTTGCCCACACCCATGCAAGACAAATACCAACACCTGGCCATTGAAAAAGCGGCCCAAAGCCATTGGGCGCAACCCCTGTGGGGCGGCCGCAATGCCTACCGCGTGATCGAGGACACGTCCAAGAAGAAGTTCTACGCCTGCTCCATGCTGCCCTACCCCAGCGGCAAGCTGCACATGGGCCACGTGCGCAACTACACCATCAACGACATGCTCACGCGCTACCTGCGCATGAACGGCTACAACGTGCTCATGCCCATGGGCTGGGATGCCTTCGGTCTGCCGGCGGAAAACGCGGCGCTGAAGAACGGCGTGCCGCCCGCGAAGTGGACCTACGAGAACATCGCCTACATGAAGGGCCAGATGCAGGCCATGGGCCTGGCCATCGACTGGAGCCGCGAGGTGGCGACCTGCGATCCCGAGTATTACAAGTGGAACCAGTGGCTGTTCCTCAAGATGCTGGAAAAGGGCATCGCCTACCGCAAGACCCAGATCGTGAACTGGGACCCGGTGGACCAGACCGTGCTGGCCAACGAGCAGGTCATCGACGGCAAGGGCTGGCGCACCGGCGCCGTGGTGGAAAAGCGCGAGATTCCGGGCTACTACCTCAAGATCACCGACTATGCCGAAGAGCTGCTCGGCTTTGTCACCGGCAGCGAGGGCGAGAAGAGCCTGCCGGGCTGGCCCGAACGCGTGAAACTGATGCAGGAAAACTGGATCGGCAAATCCAGCGGTGTGCGCTTTGCCTTCACCCACGACATCCGGGGAGCCGACGGCGCATTGATTGGCGACGGCCGCATGTACGTGTTCACCACCCGCGCCGACACCATCATGGGCGTCTCGTTTTGCGCGGTGGCGCCCGAGCACCCGCTGGCGCTGCACGCGGCGCAGACCAACCTGCGCCTGGCAACGTTCATCGAAGAGTGCAAGGCCGGCGGCACCACCGAGGCTGAGCTGGCCGTCAAGGAAAAACTGGGCATGCCCACGGGCCTGCAGGTCACCCACCCGTTGACCGGCAAGCCGGTGGATGTGTGGGTCGGCAATTACGTGCTGATGAGCTACGGCGACGGGGCCGTGATGGGTGTGCCGGCGCACGACGAGCGCGACTTCGCGTTTGCCAAGAAGTACGGATTTCCCATCCACGACGTGGTGCACATTGACGGACTGACCTACGACCACGACCAGTGGCAGGACTGGTATGGCGACAAGCAACGCGGCATCACCGTCAACTCCGACGTGTTCAGCGGGCTGTCGTGTGCGGAAGCCGTGGACGCGGTGGCCGCGGCCTTGCAAGCCAAGGGCCTGGGTGAAAAGAAAACCACTTGGCGCCTGCGCGACTGGGGTGTGAGCCGCCAGCGCTACTGGGGCACACCCATTCCCATCATCCATTGCGACGAGCACGGCGCCGTGCCGGTGCCCGAGAAAGACCTGCCCGTGGTGCTGCCGCAGGACTGCGTGCCCGATGGTTCGGGCAACCCGCTGCACAAGCATGCCGGCTTCCACGCCGGTGTCACCTGTCCGGTGTGCGGTAAGGCCGCGCGCCGCGAGACCGACACCATGGACACCTTTGTCGACTCGTCGTGGTACTTCATGCGTTACTGCGACCCCAAGAACGATCTCGCCATGGTGGGCGATGGTGCGGCCTACTGGATGCCCATGGACCAGTACATTGGCGGTATCGAGCACGCCATCCTGCACCTGCTGTACGCCCGCTTCTGGACCAAGGTCATGCGCGACCTGGGGCTGGTGAAGGTGGACGAGCCGTTTACCAAGCTGCTCACCCAGGGCATGGTGCTCAACCACATCTACTCGCGCCGCACCGAGAAGGGTGGCAAGGACTATTTCTGGCCGCACGACGTGGAGCATGTGCTGGGCGAGGATGGCAAGGTCATCGGCGCCAAGCTGAAGAACGCCGTGGGCGACCTGCCCGTGGGCACGGCCATTGACTACGAGGGCGTGGGCACCATGTCCAAGTCCAAGAACAACGGCGTGGACCCACAGGACCTGATCGAGAAATACGGTGCCGACACCGCCCGCCTGTACACCATGTTCACCGCACCGCCCGAGGCCACACTGGAGTGGAACGACGCCGCGGTGGAGGGCAGCTACCGCTTCCTGCGCCGCGTCTGGAACTTCGGCGTCAAGCTGTCGGCCATGGATTTTGCCGCGGCCAGCGCCAGTGCGGCCAAGGCCGGCAGCCTGAAGGACGTGGCGTTTGGCAAGGAAGCCAAGTTGCTGCGCCGGGAGTTGCATAGCGTGCTCAAGCAGGTGGACTACGACTACCAGCGCATGCAGTACAACACCGTGGTCTCCGGCGCCATGAAGATGATCAATGCGCTGGAAGACTTCAAGGCCCTGGATAGTGCCGGCGCCCAGGTCGCGCTGATCGAAGGGTTCTCCATTCTGCTGCGCTGCCTGTACCCGGCCACGCCGCACATCGCCCATGCCCTGTGGAGCGAGCTGGGCTACGCCAGCGCACTGGGCGACCTGCTGGACGCGCCCTGGCCGGCGGTCGACCCGGCGGCGCTGGTGCAGGACGAGGTGGAGCTGGTGCTGCAGATCAACGGCAAAC
>JBAQKO010000239.1:0-3675 GCA_049301075.1 Rhodoferax sp. | reverse complement strand
TCTTTGCCGATGGTGAAGTGGCGCGTGGGGCTTTCCACGCCCTCGGGTGGGTGGGGCAGGGCAGGCTGGGTGCAGGGTTCCAGGTGGCCGGCGCCCATCACCTCGTCCCAGTTGGTCAGCACCAGCTTCACGGGGTTGATGACGGCCATGCCGCGGTGGGCCTTGGCCTCCAGGTCTTCGCGCAGGCAGCCTTCCAGCGTGCTGTAGTCGATCCAGCTGTCGCTCTTGGTTACGCCAATGCGTTCGGCAAACGACTGGATGGCTTCGGGTGTGTAGCCCCGGCGGCGCAGGCCCACGATGGTTGGCATGCGGGGGTCGTCCCAGTTGCTCACCTTCTTTTCGTTCACCAGTTGCGCCAGCTTGCGTTTGCTGGTGATCACGTAGGTCAGGTTCAGGCGGGCAAACTCGTGCTGGTGCGGTAGCAGGAAGGGGTTGGGGCGCTCCTGGTCCAGCGCGTGGGCCAGCAGGGGTGTGAACTGCGCGGTCTCGTTCTTCAGCAGCGCAAAGAAGGTGGGCAGATCCTGCAGGATGGCGTCGCGGTTGTGCTCCCAGCGTACGAACAGGGCGCGCATTTCGCCCTCGGCGGCGCTGGCAAACAGTTTGTCGGCCTGGTTGTGGCAGTGCAGTGCAAATTCCTTGCCGGCTTCCAGGCCTTGCTGTTCGATTTTTTCGATCAGCGTCTTGGCATAGGCAAACTGCGGCCCGCGCAGGATGGGCACGATGCGTTCCAGCGTCCAGTCGTAAAACGGGCGCTGGTCTTCAAACTCCAGCGTGCACAGGCTGTGGGTGATGTTTTCCAGCGCGTCCTCAATGGGGTGGGCAAAGCTGTACATCGGGTAGATGCACCACTGGTTGCCGGTGGCGTGGTGTTCGGCGTGCTTGATGCGGTAGATGGCCGGGTCGCGCAGGTTGATGTTGGGGTGCGCCATGCTGATCTTGGCGCGCAGCACGGCGGCGCCATCGGGCAGCTTGCCGTCTTTCATTTCGCGAAAGCGGGCCAGGTTCTCGGCCGGTGTGCGGTTGCGAAAGGGGCTGTCGGTGCCGGGCTTCACAAAGTCGCCACGGTTCACGCGCATTTGCTCGGGCGTCTGTTCGTCCACGTAGGCGTGGCCGGTTTCAATCAAATATTCCGCCGCGCGGTACATGAAGCCAAAGTAGTCGCTGGCTTGGTAGGGGGCGGCACTGTAGTCGCCTTGGCTGCCATTCCAGTCAAAACCGAGCCACTTCACCGCGTCGATGATGCTGTTGACGTACTCGGTGTCTTCCTTCTCGGGGTTGGTGTCGTCAAAGCGCAGGTGGCACACGCCGTGGTAGTCGCGCGCCAGGCCGAAGTTGATGCAGATGCTCTTGGCGTGGCCCACGTGCAGGTAGCCGTTGGGTTCTGGGGGAAAACGGGTGCGGATGCTGGCCATGTCGGGCTTGCCCTGCGCCTGCTGGTCGGCATCGCCCGGGCGGCCAGCCCAGTGGCGCTGGGAGTAGGTGCCCGCGGCCAGGTCATGCTCGATGATCTGGCGCAAAAAGTTGCTGGATTTGGGGGTGTCGGGTGTAGGAGCGCTCATGCAACCAATTCTAGACGCCGCAAGGCTGCGCTACCATGCCCATTTCCGTGCCACCCACACCGCCCGTACCATGACCCAACCCACCCCACACCGCGTGGTGCTCCAGCAAACCGATGTGCAGGACGCAGCCCGCAGCGGGCTCATCACCGCCAGCCAGGCCGATGCCCTGTGGCAGCGCTGGACGCTGCTGGACCCGGCCGGGCAGCCCACTGTGCCCAGCCCATTGGCTGTGCCACACCATGGCCCCCGGTTTGGGCTGGTGAATGTGCTGTATTACTTTGGCGGCATGGTGGCCATCAGCGCCATGTCGCTGTTTATGACGCTGGGCTTCCAGGCCATGGGGGCGGCGGGCCTGCTGGCCATTGCGCTGGCCTATGGTTTTGCGTGCCTGAAGGTGGCCGACCACTTCAAGGCCCGCAGCTTGCCGGTGCCGGCTGGCATTCTGGCCACGCTGGCGGTGTGCCTGGTGCCCTTGGCGGTGTGGTGCGTGCAAAGCCTGCTGGGCCTGTGGCCACCGGGCGGTTCCAGCAGCTTTTCGGCGTACCACACGCGCATTGACTGGCGCTGGATGACGCTTGAATTTGCCACGCTGGCCGCCGGTGTGGTCATGCTGTGGCGCTACCGGCTGCCTTTCATGGTGATGCCCATTGCGGTGACCCTGTGGTACATGAGCATGGACGTGGCCAATGGCCTGATGCAGAGCCAGGGGTTCGACTGGCAGTTCACCCGCGACATGTCGCTGGTGTTTGGCCTGGGCACCTGCGCGCTGGCCATGTGGGTGGATGCCCGCAGCCGCCAGGCCGATACGCCCGAGTGGCGGCAGGACTTTGCCTACTGGCTGTACCTGTTTGGCGCCCTCATGTTCTGGTGCGGCCTGAGCCTGCGCCAGTCCGACAGCGAGTGGAGCAAGTTCCTGTATTGCGTGTTGAACGTGACGCTGGTGCTGCTGGGGGCTGCCATTGGGCGGCGCGTGTTCACCGTGCTGGGGGCGCTGGGAGTGGCCATGTACCTGGGCTACCTGTCGCACCGGGTGTTCAAGGACAGCCTGTTGTTCCCCTTTGCGTTGACCCTGCTGGGTCTGGGGGTGGTGTGGCTGGGGGTGTGGTGGCAGCGCCATGAGGCCGCCCTGCATGCCCGCATGAGCCGGTTTGTGCCGCAGGGGCTGCGGCCCCGGGTCTAGGCTTAATCCAGCAGGCCGGCCGCAAAGGCGTTGATGTCGTCCACGTTGGGCGGCAGCAGCGTGAAGGGTATGCCTTCGCGGCTCAGCAGCTCGCGCAGGCCACGGTCAATGCTGCGGGCCTGCTCTTCGTCCTGGAAGCGGCCGGTGTGCACGTATTTCTTGTCGCCGCGCTCCACCAGAATGTTGATGTTGTTGTGCTGCCCGTACCACTCCAGAATCTGGGCGCGGGTTTTGGCGATGTCGCAGATGTTGTCCGGGTAGTTCTCGTTGTAGTACAGCACCTGGGGTAGCGAGCATTCGGTAATCAGGAATTGCACCTGGCCGTCGAGCAGGTTGAGCATTTCAAACTGGCGCTGGGCAATGAAGTACTGGTTTTTGAGCACTTCAAAGTTCTGCTGCCACACCAGCGACTTGGCGTAGTCGGGAATGGTCTCCACGGTTTTGTTGTGCAGGTTCAGGTACAGGATGATGGCCGCCGAATACAGGGACTTGTCGCTGCCCGGCCCGCCGATGATGTTGACCACCTTGGTGGGGTAGATGCGCATCTTGGTCTCGGGCAGGTGGATTGCCATGGTGCTGTACCGTATCGTCATAGTGTCTCGGCCTTATTAATATTCTGCTGGGCACCATCGTAGTGCCCTGCCGGGGTGAGCGCAAGCAGTGCAACGCCACTATCACCAGCCCCTTGTGTTTGGGGCGCGCGCCACCATCTTGCAGAAGCGGCAGGCCGCCGTGCCGTCACGGACCTGTTTGCGTAACCACAGGATTTCGAAAAGGAAGTATCCATGCTGAACCGATCCATCAAACGCTGCCTGGCGGTAGTGGCCCTGCTGGGCTGCGGCCTGGCCATGGCGCAGGCCGAGCCCACGCTGAACCAGGTTTACGAAGCCGCACACGCCGGCAAGCTCGACCAGGCCCAGGTGATGATGCAGCAGG
>JBAQKO010000238.1:0-2566 GCA_049301075.1 Rhodoferax sp. | reverse complement strand
GCTCCAGACGGCCGCCGCCGCCGGGGACGGGACCCGCTGCACGGCGTCCAGCGCCAACACCGCTACCGTGCCAAGCACGGCAGCCAGCAGACGCCAACCAACCGACCGAAAAAGGAAAAAAGACGACAAAAAGAAGCACCCGCAACACGTAAACGTGGCTATCTTAGTGGCAGGTGCCCCCTACGCTGCCGGCTGGCAGCAGGATTCTGCCGTCGGGCCCGTGCTTACTGCTTAGGGTAAACCACGTCCGCGCGGCGGTTTTGCGACCAGGCCGCTTCGTTGTGTCCGGCAGCCTTGGGCTTCTCTTCACCCCAGCTGGTGGCTTCCAGCTGGCTGTCCTTGACGCCATAGACCTTCAGGGCTCGCACCACGGCTTCAGCCCGCTTCTGACCCAGCGCCAGGTTGTACTCGGCGCCGCCCCGCTCATCCGAGTTGCCTTCAATCTTCACCGCCACCGCCGGGTTGCGGGCGAGGAACTTGCCGTGCAATTCCAGCACCGCATCAAACTCTTTCTTGACAGAAAAGTCGTCAAAATCGAAGTAAATGCTGCGTTTGGTAGACAACGCGCTGTTGGCATCCAGATACGGCGGGGTGACCATGGTCACAGCCTGGGTGTTGGCAGCCGGCGCAGTCGTCGTCTGGGCCGCCACCGGAGCGGCTTGCCCCGCGTCCGAAGTTGCCACCGGTGTGCTGCTGCAGGCAGCCAGCAAGGCAGCAACGCCCGATACGAAAATGGCGGTTTTAACAAAACGCATGGTGAGTTCTCCGTGGTCCGGGTCCGGACCGGTGTAAGGGTTGAGGGATTGGCTGAATTATATTCAGCCCCCAATTGGTACCCATGTGGTGCGCAAAGTTCCGCAAAGCCGCCAGATAATGGGCACCGATGCGCGCTTTTTCCTGTTTTTTCATCCCCTTTGTGCCAGGCGTTGTCCTGCTGTGCCTGGTTCTGCAAGCACGCGGCGAGCCCCTGCTGGCGGCCACCGCGTTTGGCATGAGCGAGCCGCAACTGCTGTCGACCCTGCCGGACGTCCAGCGCCTGCACCGGCCGCTGCCGGGCCCGGGCGGTTCCCGCGGGCTGTGGGCCCTGCCCCGCACCACCGTGGCGCAGCACCCGTTTGAAACCGTGTTTTACTTTCGCAACCGCCAGTTGCAACGCATCGAACAAACCTGGGTGTCGTCCGCGCAACCCTGCAACGCCCGCGCCGTGTTTGCGGACGTTACCCGCGATGTGCAGACCCGGTACGGCGCATCGGTACTCCAGGGCAGCGACACCCCCAGCACCGAAACCGGCCAGACCGTCCTCTGGGTGGCCGAGGACACCGACCTGCTGGCCATTCTGCAAGACAGCGGCACCCGCTGCGCGGTGCGCCTGGTCAACAAACCCCGCAACCTGAAGGACGACTCCGAGCTCTGAGCGGCACCTCGGGTTGGAACTTTCAGACCGCTGCCGTATCATTACTTCATGCGCGCGCTGTTTCTCGTCCTCCTGATCGCCCTGCTGCCTTTGCGCGGCCGGGCCGGTGACGCGATGGCCGTGGACATGCTGGCCCAGCCAACGGTCGCTATAGAAAATGTAGCTACTGACGCAGTATCCACGGTGAAAAACCACCCGATGCATGCTGAAAGTGCCATGGACAGCCATGCGCAGTGCATGGAACATACCCCGGGCGACATGGCCAACGGCCACACGTCCCATGCGCAGGGCGCACCAGTGCCGCCGCACCACAATAACCACTGCACGACCTGCCAGGCGTGCTCCGCGATCCCCGTGGCCCTGCAGGCGGCCGTGCCACTGCTGCCAGTGACGCTTCACAGCGTGCCCCATTACGCGGGCCCCGCCTTTGCCAGCGCAGAGCCTGCGCGCGGCTTCAAACCCCCCATTTCCTGATTCCGTCACCCGAGGTGCGTCCGCAGCATGCTGGCAGAGGCCCGCGTGCGCCGACGCGCATGTTCCCTTCATTGAAAAACACCACCATGCAAAGACGATTTTTTGTCCGCAACCTCCTGGCGCTGGCCGGCGCCGCCACCCTGACCGCCGACCTGCTGGCCCAAACCCCGCCACGCGTCGAAGTCTGGAAAGACCCGAGTTGCGGCTGCTGTGAAGACTGGGTCAACCACCTGCGCGCCAACGGATTCACCGTGCAGGTCCACAACAGCGGCAACACCGCTGCCCGGACGCGGCTGGGGGTGCCCGACGCGCTGGGCTCCTGCCACACCGCCCAGGTGGGCGGCTACGCCCTGGAAGGGCATGTACCCGCCCGCGAGATCCGCCGGCTGCTCCAGGAGCGGCCCAACGCCATCGGCCTAGCCGTGCCGGGCATGCCCATCGGCTCCCCCGGCATGAACGGTGCGGTCTATGGCGGACGCCGAGACGCGTATGACGTGCTGCTCGTCCAGCGTGGCGGAGGAACCCGCGTGTACCAAAACTACCCGCGCGGCTAAGCCGCCGCTGCACGGAGAACTCGCATGAACCACACCCCTCCCAAGCCCCCTTTCACCACGCGCCGGGGCTTCATCTTCGGCGCCGGATTTGGCGTGCTGGCCCTGTACGGCGTCTGGGCCGCCA
>JBAQKO010000237.1:0-12524 GCA_049301075.1 Rhodoferax sp. | reverse complement strand
GGGGTGGCCTTTGGCTTTGCGCCAGTTTTGCTGGATGCCGGCGCAGGCATCGCACATCCCCGCGTTTTTGTCGTCTGCCGGTGGGGTCGTGTCTGGGGTCATGGGCGGTTCTTAAATAGATAGATTGTCGCCGCCCCGCATGCAGCTCAACCTTTCAGCGCGGCAGCAATCACGCTGGCGATGGGCGTGGTGCGGCGCCCGATCAGCTGACCCAGCTGGCCGCCGGCGTCGAACAGACCGCCGTTGGCGGCTGCGGCATCGGAGTCTGCCAACAGCGCCGCAAAGCCCTCAGGCAGGCCCACCTTGACGAGCGCGGCCGCGTAGTCGGCCTGCGGCATGTCCACATAGGCCACGGGCTTGCCCGACTGTTTGGCAATCTCGGCGGCGAACTCGGCCATGGTGAAAGACGTGTCACCCGCCAGCTCGTACACCTTGCCGGCTTGGCCGTCGCGCACCAGCACGGCAGCGGCAGCCGCTGCGTAGTCCGCGCGTGCGGCGGCGGCAATGCGCCCCGCTTTGGCGCTGCCCATCACCGCACCGTGCTGCACGGCGGTGGGCACGGTGCCGGCATAGTTCTCGGCATACCAGCCGTTGCGCAGCAACACAAACGGCACGCCCGATGCGCGCAGCGCGGCTTCGGTTTCCTTGTGTTCGGCGGCCAGGCCCAATGCCGATGTGTCTGCACGCAGCAGGCTGGTGTAGGCAATCAGCTGTACGCCGGCAGCTTTTGCCGCGTCAATGACGGCGCGGTGCTGTGGGGCACGCTGGCCTACTTCGCTGGAAGAAATCAGCAGCAGCTTGTCCACACCCGCAAAGGCGGCCTGCAGCGTCGCGGGCTGGGCATAGTCCGCCTGGCGCACCTGCACGCCCAGGGCAGCCAGGTCTTGTGCCTTGGCCGGTGTGCGCACGGCAGCAATGATCTGGGCTGCTGGCACGCTGCGCAGCAGTTCCTGAATAACGAGACGGCCCAGTTGGCCAGTGGCTCCGGTAACAGCGATCATGGGATACCTCCTTGTAAATAAACAGACAGAACGCGATAATAAAAAAGGCGCAAACTTTTAGTAAGTACGCACAAAAAGGTAAGTACACCCCATGGCCATGTCACCCAAGAAACAGCGCGGCGAGTTGTTCTCCGTCGCCTGCCCGTCCCGTCGGGTTCTGCAAAACGTCACCAGCCGCTGGGGCGTGCTGGTACTGGTCGCCTTATTGGAAGGCACCTACCGCTTCAGCGACCTGCGCCGCAAGGTGGGTGGTGTGAGTGAAAAAATGCTGGCCCAAACCCTACAGGCCCTGGAGGCCGATGGCTTCGTGCTGCGCACCGCTTACCCCGTGGTGCCACCCCATGTGGAATACAGCCTCACGCCCATGGGGACCGAAGTGGCGCACGAAGTCGACAGCCTGGCCGACTGGATTGAAGGCAACCTCTACCGCATCATGAAGCAGCGCAACGCCCACAGCGCCGCCAGTGTCCCGTAGCGCGTGCTATTTGGCGGGTCGGTACAGCGCGCAGAGCTTATTGCCGCTCGGGTCGCGCAGGTAGGCCAGGTACAGCTTGCCGACCGCGCCATCGCGCCAGCCGGGCGGGTTTTCACAGCTGGTGCCGCCGTTGGCGACGCCAGCCGCATGAAAGGCGTCCGCCTGCTCGGGCGACGCCATGTTGAACCCGATGGTGCTGCCATTGCCATGCGTGGCCGGCTCGCCATTGATGGGCATGGTGATACCGAACGAGCCGGTGGCCGTGCGGTAAAAGTAACGACCGACCACGCCGTTGTGGTTGTACACGCCAGGCTTGATATCGAGCGTGCCGAGCAGGGCGTCGTAGAACTTCCGGGAGGCTTCGAGGTCGTTGACGCCAAGTATCACGTGACTGAACATTGCTATCTCCGTTATGGGTTGGCTGGCATGGTACGCGAAGCCCACAACCCGCGCAGAGTGGTGCGCGGCCTGTTACCTTTGGAACACCAGATTTGCAATAGCTTTACCGTGGCCGGTCGTCCTGGCATCGTGGCTGGCGTTGAACAGGGGTCGCAAGAACCCTTGCCCAACATCAGGATCATCGCCATGAAATTTTCAGCCCCCGCGTGCATTGCCGCAGCCTGCGCCACGGTGGCCCTTGCGGGCTGTGTGGTGGCACCGGTCGGTTATGAGCCAGGCTACGGCGGCCCCGCCTATACCGCGCCACCCGGCGTGGTCTACGTGGCCCCGACCTATGCCATCCCCGGGCCGGGTTACGTATGGCGGTATCACGACCACTATGGCTGGGGCTGGCACCACCCGAGCCATGGCTGGCATCGCGGTTGGCGGTAAACCTGCTGGCAGACAATGCAGATCATGGACCTGTTTGACGACCTGCCCCCACCGCCCGAAGCCACGCACACGCCTATTGCGCCCGGCGCCGTGCTGCTGCGCGGCTTTGCACGCGAGGGCGATGCGGCCCTGTTGCAGGCCGTGGAAGCGGTTGTAGCCCAGGCACCGCTGCGCCACATGCAAACCCCGGGCGGCTACACCATGTCGGTGGCCACCACCAGCTGCGGGCCGCTGGGCTGGGTGTCCGACCCGCATGGTTACCGCTACGCAGCACAAGACCCGCACACCGGCCAGCCCTGGCCCGCCATGCCCACGTGCTTTGTGGAGCTGGCCCAACGCGCCGCTGCGCAGGCCGACTATGCGGAGTTTGTGCCCGACGCCTGCCTGATCAACCAGTACGCCCCCGGCGCCAAGCTCTCGCTGCACCAGGACAAGGACGAACGCGACCTGCGCGCGCCCATCGTGTCGCTGTCACTCGGCCTGCCCGCGGTGTTTCTGTTTGGCACCCCCAAGCGCAAAGACCGCACTCAGCGGCTGCGGCTGGTGCATGGCGATGTGGTGGTGTGGGGCGGCCTATCGCGCCTGGCCTACCACGGCGTGCTGCCGCTGGCGGAGGGAGAGCATGGGCTGCTGGGGCGGCAGCGGGTGAACTTGACGTTTCGGCGGGCGGGGTAACCAGTATATGCAATTAGGGCTTGAGTACAGGTTGCTCCCAGCCCGGCACGTTCACCGCGTAGCGCGTGGCCTTGCCCACGCCCTCTACGCGCAGCAAGCCGTTGGCAAGCAGGTCGGCCAAGTCACGCGTGGCGGTAGCTTTGGAGGTGCCGGTGATCTTGGCGTACTTCTCGGAGATCATGCCTCCAAAAAAGCCCCCCCCCGAGCCAATATGCCCAGCCTCCAGCACCTTGCTTTGGCGTGGGTTGATATGGCACTGAGCCGCCCGCAAGCAGAAAGAACTGCGCCTTTTTGGGTAGCATCCACCACTACGGCCCGGCTGACCACACACACTTGGGTAAAAGCCTGCACAAACCATTGCACCCAGGGCGTTGCATCAATCGCTGCCGCCTCGGGTGCAACGCCGCGCAGGCGCTGCGCAAGCTGGAAGGTGGCGACGGATCGTCGGGGTATTTTCGCATCACATAGGGCTGCAGACTAATTGGGATGTGCGCAAGCAGCTATCAAAACTGCAGCAAAACCACTACGCGACAGCAAAATCCGAACTCTGCCTCTTCGCCAAACGGACGCTGATGCACATCTCCACCAACCCACCAATTTAATTACCAGTAGTTGGTTCGCACTTCATAAATCGAAGGTCGGGCAATGGGTCAACTTTGGCGACATCAATCCACGCAGTCGCCCAATCCGGGCAAGTCCCCAGATGATCTGCAGCCGCATACGCCAAACTTGCACAGTAGTAGCGCAGCAGGGGGATATGTTCGTCCGAGATGTCCGTCCCCGTCACGCGAACTACATAATCAAGTTCCTTAAGCAAGGCATTCATGCCAACCCGTACGAGCCCCAACCTGGACTCGGACGCCCATTCACGGCGCGTAACGAGGATTTCCTTTACCAAATAAAGACAGGTTCCTAGTGCGTTTACGCGCCTCGCGGCAATGGCGGAAAAAATCGTATCGAGAACCAAATCAGGTACAGGATCTGTTGGCTTAAAGCCCTTAATCCAAGCTCTGAGGGCTTTGCGTACCTCCCACTTGGTTTCCGTGTTCGTTGATACAAGCTCTGCAGATAGTTCTGCTTGAAGTTCAAGCATTGCTTGCGAATCTTTGTGATGGAGCGCAATCCGGGCGCGAAACCGCGACATGGGACATCCTATGGCCTGCGCTTTGACAACCACAAGCTCCAACCACCGCACTAAATCGTCCGGAAGTACGGCCGGTTTGGCAAGAATCCGATCAGCACTCAAGTCCAAGACTTCGTCGATCAAATGGAGGCGCGCCACAATAGCCTCGCGCAAATCGTCAACGAACTCAACATCGTGCTCAATGTCTTCCCACTCAGAATCCCACCACACTTTTATTACTTTCAGACTTGAAATCAAGTCCTTGAGAGGCCAAGGCTGCTTCTCGTGAGCAGAAATCCAATCTGCAAAAAATGCGTTTCTAACTGGGAACCCCCAGGCGCGACGCGTTTTACTTCCTTGGACGGTCATCACAGAAGGTGATGAGATATTTTCTACTTTAGACCCCAGCACAAACGACCTGAAGCGGTTCACGACGAAAAGTCCCTTCGGTGTAGGCCAAAAGAATGCTGCTGGGTGTGAAAATTGGGGCAACAGAGGCCACGAGTCGACGCCATTCCAGAGCGCTTCACCAATTGCAGTTGACGCAGCCTTTGAAATTAATCCGAGCGCTTTGAGTGCGAATAATCGATCCCAAACGAAAATTTTTCTTAATGTAGTTTCATCTGAATGCGTGACCACGGGAGTCACTATTTCGGCAAGTAGCGCTGTGACTTCAGAATCAACAACAAACTGCATCTCAGGGCTGATTGAAACAGCTCTAGGCACAAGAGATCGCAGCGGTGTGACCCAATTTCTCGCAAGGTAGCCCGGTGCGACTTGTGTTGGAAGGATCGGCATCTTGATTAATTCTCCGATCAGTGAGTGACGAGCGTCCGGTGGGAGCGCTTCAAGGCACCGCCGTAGCGCTAGTCCGAAGTGCTCCCACACTTGAGGTCGTTCCTGCAAGCTACCTGCACCATGAAGTTTTATCACGCGATGCGCGAAGGCCAGCACCACATTAACTTGGTCAATACGAATAACAAGCCGTGAGAATATTTCGGCGTTGAACTTGCAAATTCGTTCGGTTTCATGGTGCGACCGAGTTGACGCGAGTGCTGCCTCGGTTTGGATCAAGGCTCGTTCGCATATCTCGGCTGCCAGATCAACACTTGTCCGGGCAACTTGATAGCGCGAGAGCCACCCTGTCTTGTGCTGCGGCACAGTCTCGTCCTTCGGCTTGAATATGTCATCTTCGCCGGTTCGGATTGCCACGCTGAGCATTCGCCGGGCCGTGTTTTGATACTGAATCCACCAAGCCGCTTGCGTATATGCATCAACTGAGAATCGGACGTTGCCAATACGGGGCACTATGCAAACAATGTCAGCAAGGTTGAGCCATGCTTCGGCGGCGCTGATTTTGCTTCGGAGTTCGCTCGGAAGACCAAAGCGTTGAGTTGTGTTCGAAACTCCAAGATCAAAGCCGCTGAATCTATAGCGTGGAACGGACGGAGGCTGCGCCTCAGCATTCAATAGAGCGAGCAATTCCTCATACTCTCGCCTAACATCAATCCCCTTTTCAGCGAGCCCAAGGAGGCGATTGCTCAGGTGGTCAATTGATTCATCTGCGTCAGTGCCGCTCCGTGGCGATCGCCAGTCAGAAAGTTTCTTCGCACGCTGGATATTGTGTGCAATGAGGCAAGCCCATGCCTCCTGCGAAAGTGGTAGCAAACTCCTTCGCCCAATTCGTTGAGCTGCTCGTAGGTTCTGAATACCGTGCATACATAGGGCTAGGCCTGTATCAACTTCGCCCAACTCCGACATCAAAGAGCCTTTGCGCACCAGCATGTAGGGATCACCGTTTCCGGGTTGCCAAGCTGATAATTTTCTACGCGCTGCTTCTACATCACCAAGATAGAAGTCGAACAAGATCGCTTCATATTCGATGATGTCAATGATCCCCTTGGCTTTACTTTTCAATTCAAGTAGGGACCGCACGCGAGAGAATATCTCCAGTTTCAACTCCTGCCGCGCCCACCTCAGAAGACCTATGCACGCCTCAATCCAGTTAGTTCTAAAAGATTTTGAGTCCACAATCCCCATCGCAGAAAGCAGATTGTTTGCAGTGGGATTTGCATCAGAATTATTCGCAAAAGTGGCTTCGATTGCCTCCAAAGCCGACTCTGCAAAGTCGTCAATGATCGGGGCTAGCAATACGCTTTTTTGCCATGCGTAGTAAGCAAAAAGTGCGACCAGCGCATGTGGTTGCTCTTGGAGCCCGTAGGGATTTTTTGTCTCAAATCGAAAAAAAAGTTGATCGAAGCTATTGGCAAATTTGCGTCGAACATTCGTCGGAGCGATAAGCCAGCCCGGATAAGAGGCACGCAGTGCAACGAGTGTTGGTAACGTCTCAACCAACCTTTGTAATTGAGCAGAAGAATCCTCAGGTATAGCAATGCTTGACCCAGCTACAGAGAAAGTACCCCATTCTTCGTCGGGTGTATCCAAGGGCGCACGAAGAATTTTGAATAGTTCAAGGTAACGGCTTCGGTAATCAGACGCCTCGCAATCCGCAGGCGTAGGCACTACGACCGGGATTACCCGCCGGGCCTCAAGGAGACGGCGTTGACCCAGTGGGGGCTGTGAATGAACGAATAAATAGATGGGCAACGCATGGTCATCCAACATATCGCGAACCCAACCAATCCAATGGCGAAAATTCGGGTCGTCACCGGAAAAGCCTATTAAGCAGAAGACGTTTTCCAATAGCGACTGGCGCACCATGTTGACGAAGGGTGCGAAGTCCTGAGGGTACTTACGATAGTTTTCTTCAGTAAAGATAAATGGGCGTTGCGATGGGAAGGAGCCGTGGAGTTTGACGATTCTTCTTCGGCCCAATATTTTCGACATCGGAATGTCTTCTCGGCAGCACACCGTGAAGTGTGCCCTATCAATAATTCGTTCGGCTGCGCGCTCAAGTAAGGTGTCGTAGTTCGTCGTAAAAATTTCCGACCACGGCAACCTCAGCAATTGATCGTGAAGCTGGTTAGGGACGACTTTGTCGTCGGGAATCAACTGTTTCAGGAGATTTTCGAGCGCGGGAACTGAAAAGACTCGGGCATATTGCTCGCCCAACTGCGTAACCATAGCAGTTGAAAAATTTTCTTCTTTTGCATCTGGATTTAGCTCTGTCCAAAGTGCCTTTGCAACATCAGGCCAGGTGGCAAGGCTGTCACCGCCGTCAGCATTGCGGCTGAACCCAGCACCGACCATGACGGCAGCATTGTTGTTGGCAAACGCCTGGCGAATTGCTCGGAAGTGAATTGCATTTTCGTCATTGTTCATCTTGCTGTCCTTTTGACTGACTCGCCAAAGCCATCTCGAATAAGCTGAAAGCTGATTTTTTTTGACAAATCAATCTGTCAGAACCCTAGTCTCACACCAAGCCCGCCCGCTCCACCAACCCCTATCACCAACCTCTGCGTAGCCCGCGTAGCCGCCACATAAAACACCCGCGCCGCTTCCTTCTCATCCTCCCCCACCGCAGGCATGTGCCCCACACCAGGCAGCGCCACCACGGGGAATTCCAGCCCCTTGCTCACGTGCATGCTCATGACGTGGATGTGGTCGCCATGGGGAAGAAAATCTCCCGTGCCTCGGCGCACCCTGTGCGGCAGCTTGCGTTGCTGCAGCGCCTTGGCACACAGTTCCATGGTGAAGCCGTCGCGACACAAAATGGCCATGTCGCCCCAGGCGTGGCCTTCCTGGTGGGCGTTGCTCAGCTGCTCGGCAATGGCATAGGCCTCATCACGCAGGCTGGGCAGCTTGAGAATGATGGGCGCCTCACCCTCGCGCCCGCAGCTGATGGGTTTGAGCAGCGGGATGCCGTCGTCGTCTTTCTCCTCTGCAGTTAGCAGGTCGGCGGCCACCAGGCTGGCCGTTTGCAAGATCTGCTTGGTGTTGCGGTAGTTGATTTTCAGGATGGTGGTGCGGCCCTGCGCCTGGATGCCCACGCTCTTGAAACTGAATTGTTTGGAGCGCGCACGTTCGTAAATGCTTTGCGCATCGTCGTACAGCACCAGCAGGCTGTTGGTGGTGGGGTCCACCATCTGCGTCACCAGCTTGAGCCATTCAGGGGCAAAGTCGTGGCCTTCGTCAATCAACACGGCCTGGTATTGGCCACTGGGAATTTGCTTGCGGTCCACGCCCGCAATCACGCGCTGCACCAGTTCTTCCACATACTGCTGGCTACCCATCTTGCCGGGCAGCGTCTGGCCAAAAGCCACCAGCTGGTCGCGGCACCATTTATGAAAGTGGCGCACATGCACCGTGTCACCCAAACCCTTGGCCTGCATCACGCTGTGCAGTTTCACGCCCAGCGGCTCGTTAAAGCAGAGGATGAGGATGGGCTTGCTGGTGGGTGTGCTGGCCTGGGCCAGGTACTCGGCGCGGTAGCCCAGGATCATGGTCTTGCCCGAGCCGGCCACGCCATGGATGATGCGGTGGCCTTCGCCCAGGCTGCGGGCCAGTTGCTCCTGCTGCAGGTCCATCACGCGCATGATGCTGGGCAGTTCGGCGTCCGGATCGCTGTCGTTAAACAAAGTGTCTTGTGTTTGCACCCGCACCTGCGGGAACATGATCCAGCGCACCCGGTCGCGCTGTGGCAAAGACATGGCACTACCCATCATGTAGGGAAACATGTCCCACAGACGGCTTTGCAACTCTTCCGCGTCGACCGACTCCAGCATTTCATCTGAGCAGATCACGCGAAGCGGTTCGATGGCGTGCTGCAGTTCTGCCGCTTCAAACTGTTTGCGGGTGATGTTAGTCAACACCACGCCATAGCTCCATGGGAAGGCCAGCTTGCCTGCATAGCGACCTTCGTCCTGCACCAGCTGCGGGTCGCGCTCCAGCGCGTTGACGATCTGATGGGCGTATTGGCGGGCCTGCTCCAGTGGGTTGGGAACGCTCTTGGGGCCGGCGTCGCCAAGAATTTCCCAGGTGCCCTTATCCGCCTGCAGGATGGTGGAGAGTTTGAAGTCCTTTACCTCCAGCACCAGAATGCCGCGGCGCGGGTGCATCACTACAAAGTCGGGGTGCGCATACCGGGGGCCCACTGGCACGTCGTACCAGAGCAGGTAATCCTCGTCGAGTTTTTGTTCAAGCCGTTCGGCCAGCCTGCGCTCGCCGCTGGACATGCGTGAAACGCACGCACCCATAGAAGGAATAAGAGTCGCCATCCCTGACCACCACGCTGTTGTTTATTTATGGAGCACATCATGCCGCCAAACCTTGCGGCCGGCTAGCGTTACATATCTTTACAGAGCGATGGGTGTTGCGCCGTCAACTCAACCGCACCGGCCCTCGTTGTGGATGTGTCTCCACAACCACTTTGAAAGACGACAATGAACTTCAAAACTTTGACTGCTACTGCCCTGATCGCTGGTTTCTTCTCCGTCGGTGCTTTTGCTCAGGCTCCGGCAACGCCCGCTACGCCTGCAGCGCCTGCCGCCGCAGCTGCCAAGACGGGTGCTGTCGCTGCCGACAAGGCCGCTGTAAAAGCAGACAAGGAAAAAATGGCGACCGACAAGGCTGCCAAGGCAGAGCCCGCCGTCATCAAGGCCGACAAGGCCCAGCTGAAGGCTGACAAGGCGCAAGCCAAGAAGGACCGCGCTGCTGCACAGAAGGCCAAGAAAGCCAAGCGCGCTGCCAAGGCAACACCTGCCACCCCGGCAACGCCCGCAACACCGGCTACCCCTGCCGCACCGGCCAAGTAATTCTTAGCAAGGCCTTTGCACCAACCCCGCCCGGGCCTCCTGGGCGGGGTTTATTTTTGCCCCACACTCGCAGCATGAAACCTGTTTTTGTTTTTGCCGCACTGCTGCTGACACAGACCCTGGCCGGCGCCCAGCCGCGCCCCGTGGAGCTGCATGACCAGCTGGCACCCCAAGCCACCACCCAGGCGTCGCGCGTGGCGCTGACGCTGGACGCGTGCTCAGGCCAATACGACGACGACCTGATCCAGTTCCTGGTGCGCAACCGCATACCGGCCACCATTTTTGCCACCAAGAAGTGGCTGGACCAGAACCCGTATGGCGTCTCCGTCATCAAGGCCCACCTGGACCTGCTGGATGTGGAAGACCATGGCGAGAAGCACATTCCGGCCGTCATTGGCGCGGGCCGCAAGGTGTATGGCATTGCCGGCGAGCCCGACCTCATTCACCTGCGGCGCGAGGTCACCGAAGGCGCCCGCGCGGTGGAGGCTGTGACCGGCGTGGCACCCCGCTGGTACCGCGGTGCCACCGCCGAGTACGACCTGCAGGCCATGGATGAAATCAAGAAGCTGGGCTACAAGATTGCCGGCTTTTCCGTCAACGCCGATTCCGGCGCCACGCTGAAAAAAGTGGCTATCGAAGAACGGTTGCAGCACGTGAAGGCCGGCGACGTGATCATTGCCCACATGAACAAGCCGGCATCGGACTCGGCCGAGGGCTTGTCCACCGGCCTGCTGCAACTGCTGCGCCAGGGCTTTGTGTTTGTGCGGCTGGACCAGGTGGACCTGCAGCCCGTCGCCCCGCCCGCGCGCTGATTACGACAGCAGGCGAATGAGCGCGTCGGGGTGGATGCCCCAACCGGCCAGGCCCGACAGGCCCATCAGCAAGCCAAAGCCCGTGGGCACCAGAGCCAGCCAGTACAGCCACCAGAACTGGGTCAGCGCCGTGACGGCCAACAGCGAAATGGCAATGGCCAGCAGCGCATCCGAAAGGTCGAACTGGTCGTCGCGGAAGTTGGCGGCGTCGTAGTCACGCTGGTCCTGTTCGGCCAGCGCCTTCAGTTCGTCTTTCTTCGTGGTCTGGTCGGCTACCAGTTGCTCGTACTGCGCGATGGCCTTGTCGTAGCGGCCCCGCTCCGCAGCGGTGCGCGATGGCGCCGCCAGCTGGAGCTGGAGCTGGAGCAGCGTGCCCTTGGCCACTTCTTCGCGGATATTGCGGGCCTGGTAGAAGTTCCAGTGGTCCAGCTTGTTGGCTTGGGCCTGCTGCATGGTCTGGACGATGTTGTCGTCCTTGACCTTGCAAATGCCCATGAAGGTGGCCAGCAGCGCCACCGTGATGGCCACCCAGCGGTTGAGTTTTTTGGACGGCTCCGCGCTGTTTTCTTTGGCGTCAAACGACTCGATGGATTCCAGGGGATCAACATCCATGGCTAAAACCTTTGCGATGCGGGGGTTCAGTAATGCGGGGGCAGCTCGTCGCTGGCGCGACCCGGCGCGGCGACGCCGCTGTCGGGCAGGTACTGGCGCAGCTGGCTGACCTCGCGCATGAGCAGGGCAATTTCCTGTTGCTGGCGCACGATGACCTGGTTGAGCGCGTCCAGCAGGTCTTCGGTGAAGCTGGCCTTGATCTCCAGATCGGTCAGGCGCTGGTCGGTGTTGTTCGGTTGTTCCATGCCGCTATTGGACACGAATTCGCACGGGCCGCAGTTAGCCCTTGCGGCGCACCTCGCGCAACATAAAGAGGTAGAGCCCCTCCACCTTCTCGCGCGCCCAGGGTGTCTTGCGCAGAAACTTCAGGCTCGACCCGATGCTGGGGTCCTGCGTGAAGCAGCGCACCGGTATGCGCACGCCCAGTTCGGTCCAGCCGTAATGCGCCACCAGCGCGGTGACGATGGCTTCCAGCGTCAGGCCGTGCAGGGGGTTGCGGGGCTGGGGCGCCGGTTCGGGTACGGGGGGATTCGACATGCCCCTATTCTGGCATTGCCCGGGCACCGGCATGCGCAAGCTCAGGCAAAGAGACCGTGCAGATACCAGCCATCGCCCTGCCCGGCCAGCCGCTCGCGGTACACCCACACCAGCCCGGCCACCGCGCTGCAGGCCACAAAGTAATCGCGCAGGGCGCAGTGGGCCTCGCCTTCCAGCCAGCCGGCCTCCAGCCGCTGCGGGCCCGCCAGCAGGGTCAACGGCCCCTGGTACTGGGGGCTGCCGTGCTGCACCGCCAGCCGCTGGGGCACGGGCAACAGCCAGGTGGGATAGAGCGCCGCGTTTTCAGCCTCTTTTATGCCGCCAGCCTTGGTATGCACTGCGCTGGCGGCGGCCTGCCAGTGTTGCATCTGTTCAGGCCGGTGGTCGGCCTGCGCCGTGGCGCACCGCACCTGCTGCGGCCCCAGACGGGCGCTCAGGCGCTCCAGCAGTTGGTGCAGGCTGTCACCCTGGCGCACGTCGTCCGGCAAGAGGCTGGCGCTCTCGCCCGCCAGAGCCTGCGTCTGCAGGGAACGCAGGCGCAGGTACAGCACCGGCGCCGGCAGCGTGACGCGCGCCAGTTGCTCGGCCAGCAGGCGTTGCAGGTGCGCCATGTCTTGTGTGGGCTGCGCCGTGCGCAGCACCAGGCGGCCCTGCGCGCCCCCGCAGTGGTGGGCGTCCACATGCTGGGCATTGGCACGCCGGGCATCCAGCTCCCACAGCAGCTCCAGCGCCAGCACACCCCGC
>JBAQKO010000236.1:0-4520 GCA_049301075.1 Rhodoferax sp. | reverse complement strand
GCGCACAACATTGGGTGCGGCGGGGGCCGCCATGCCGATGCCCGTTACCCCGAGCACCAGCACAGCCACTGCCATGCAACGGCGGCTGCGCATCAGACCATGAAGGCAGCAGGCACAGGGGCTTCGCCAATGGCTTGGCGCAGCACAGCCCAGTGCATGGCTTCATCCCCCAGAACGCTGGCCGCCGCCTTGGCAAGGTCGCGGTTGCCAAACAGGGGGACGGCACCCAGATAGGCGCTCACAGCCCCCTGCTCCAGCTTGGCGGCAAACTTCAAGACATCCAGCTCCACCTTCAACTGGTCCACCGGGAAGTCGTAGTGGGCCTTGGCGGCGGCAGGCTTGCCACCGAGCTTTTCCACGGTTTTGGAGAGCAAGGCCACGTGCTCTTTGTGGTGCCCCTGGAAAGTCAGCGCCAGTTCCAGCACGGACTTGCTGAGCAATTTGCTCTCGGCCCCCAGCTGGTACGCAGCAATGGCTTCCAGTTCGGCACCGATGGCGGTGTTCAGAATCTGGATATCGCTTCCCTTGGCGCCATCGCTCTTGGCGGCCAGCGCGTCGTTGCCGGCCATCAGTGCCACGGCGGCGCCAGACAACACCAGACCGCCCGAGCGGCCCAGAAACAACCGCCGTGCAACGGTAGGGGTGGACATTTGAAAGAAAGACATGTTGATCTCCTGTTAAAAAAATAGGTGACCGGGCTGGTCACGGACGAGAGGACTCGCGTTCAGACGCAATCTGGCCCAGCACACCCGCAACGATGCGGTCACACCGTGCGCCGGCAAAAGAGAAGGCGTCGCCAATGGCCATGTCAATGTCGCGCGACAGGCCCTCGCGCAGAATGCTGCGGGCCCGGAAAAACCGCGATCGCACGGTGGCCTGCGGTATGCCCAGCGCCAGCGCGGCTTCTTCCACGCTCAGCTCTTCCACGCCGCGCAGCATGAACACGGTGCGAAAGGCATCGGGCAGGGAGTCGATGCGCGCCTCGATCTGCTGGCGGATCTGTGCGCGCATGGCGCTGGTTTCGGGCTGTTCGTCGGGGTTGGCCGGCATGTGGGTCTCCAGGGTCTCGCGTTCGGCGTCCATTTCGGCGTTCAACGGCAGGATTTGGGCGCCAGTGCGGCGCAACCGGCCCAGCGCCCCGTTGACGACGATGCGCACCAGCCAGGTGGACAGCCGGGCATCGGCCCGGAAACTGCCTATGGACCGCCAAGCACTCAGATAGGCCTCTTGCAAAACATCTTCCGTGTCATCGTCGTTCTTGAGGATGCTGCGTGCGGTGCGAAAGAGCAGGCGGTTGTGGCGGCGCATGATCATGGCAAAAGCAAGGTCGTTGCCGGCAGTGACCAGGGCGACGAGTTCGGCATCGGAACTGGCGTCCGAGGGCATGGCGTGGAGTGCGTGTGGGGTATTCATGGCTGTTCCTGTCCATTAGATGCCGCATAGGCCGGCGGCGTTCCGCATTTCGGTTACGCTCCCCACCCACATAAACAAGGAATTTCCATGAAAAAGCTCAACGTCACCATTCAAATCGAAATGTCCGTACCCGACGACTGGGAACTGGTGCAGACCTCCGAAGGCACGCCTGTGGTGAAGCTGCCCAATGGTCAGTTCATGGACGTGGCGATTGAACCCCTGTTCGCCACCAACCCCGAGGAAACCTGGTCGAGCACCGAAGACGAGGACGAGCTCAACGACATCCTGGACATGGTGGAGAGCGAGGCCGTGGCCTACGAGTTTGTCAGCGAGTAAGCGCGCAAGTACGCTTTGCTACGTTCTGGCGGCGAGGGACTGCCCGTAGTGGTAGCCGATCTGGGCGTCGCTGTAGCGGTGCTCTGACCCCACCGGGCAGCTGTTGCGCGCTAGGCAGCGGTCCTGGCAGGCGGAATCCGGCTGGCGCCGGTAGTCCAGGCAGGCGGACAGGTTATAGCCCCCCTCCAGCGCGCCGGCCGGGCACTGGCCAACGCAGATGCAGCCAGGGCAGGCGCCGCAAGGCGATTGGCTGGCCAGGGGCGGCGTGGGCGCCAGGGTGGTGTCGGCCAGCACCGCAGCGCGGTAGGCAAACCAGCTGCCCCAATCTGCATTCACACCCACCATAAAGGGCGAGGCATGGTGCCAGCCCGCCAGTTGCCCCAGGCGCTGCAGGCCAACGGCCGTGGGGCCGGGGTAGACAAAGCGGTGCCGCACCCCCGGCTGCGTGTGGGCCAGCCAGGCGGTTACGTGCGTGCGGGTAAACGCATCCATCGGGTGCGCGCCCTCCATGCCCGCCAACGCCATTTGCTGCCACAGCAAGCCGCCCAGATGACCGATCAACAGCAACTGGCGGTAAGGCGCCCCCGCGTCTTGCGGCAGCGCGGCCTGCACGTCTGCCGGCAGGTCTGCCACGTTGAAAACGGCTTGCAGGTTCAAGCCTTGCGCGTTCAGGTCGGCAAAAGGGGAAGCGGTGTGGGGCGTGGGCAGGTCGGCTGTCATGCGCAAAGTATCGCACCGGCACCTTGCGGAAAAAAATACTTGCCCCTGCAGTCTGTGGGCTTCTGTGTGGATAAGCGTGTTCACAAGCCGCCAAACCCGCACCAGCCTTGGCTCTGCACAGAGTGCCTTGTTTTTGGGCAGATGCCGGCCGTGCCGGTTGGCGCGTTGCCGGGTGTGGTAGGGGCCGGCAAAACCTCACACGCCCGGGGCCATGCAAAAACTTTTACCATTGCCGGCCTGTACCACTTTGCGCCTGCCCTGCCCCATGTCTGACACGCCCACCCTGTTTACCGCCCGCACCGAACCCGACGAGCTGCAGGCCGACGCCTGGTCCAACGAGCCGCTGCTGGTGTCGCTGGAAATGGGCGGCAGCAACTGGCCCAGTTCGTGCCGCAGCGGCAATTGCCGCACCTGCATTGGCCAGCTGAAGAGCGGCACAGTGCGCTACGAGATGGATTGGCCCGGCCTGAGTGCCGAAGAAAAAGCCGAAGGCTATGTGCTGCCCTGCGTGGCCTACCCCTGCTCAGACGTGGTGGTGCAGCCGGGTTACTGAGCGTTGACACCCCCGATACCTAGGCACCACACTATGTGGGCGCCTAGAACAACACGTATCGAGGAGACACCCATGCTTGGATTGATGCAGGACCGCCCGCTGCTGATTGCGTCGCTGATTGAGCACGCCGCCACGTTTCACCCCCAGACCGAGATCGTTTCACGCCTGCCCGAGGGCACGGTGCACCGCACCAACTGGCTGGGCGTACGCCAACGGGCCAAGCAGGTGGCCAATGCCATGACGGCGCTGGGCGTGCAGCCGGGCGACCGGGTGGGCACGCTGGCCTGGAACTCGCACCGGCACCTGGCGCTGTACTACGGGGTCTCGGGCAGCGGCGCTGTTTTGCACACCGTGAACCCGCGGCTGTTTCCGGAGCAGATTGACTACATCGTCAACCACGCCGAAGACAAGGTGCTGTTCTTCGACGTCACCTTTGCGGAGCTGGTGGAAAAGCTGGCGCCCCTGCTCAAGACGGTGAAGGCCTTTGTGGCCATGACGGACCGGGCGCACATGCCCGCCATCCAGGTGCCCAACCTGCTGTGCTTTGAGGAGCTGCTGGACGCGCAAAGCACCGACTACACCTGGCCCGAGCTGGACGAGCGCACGGCGTCTTCGCTGTGCTACACCTCGGGCACCACGGGTAACCCCAAGGGGGTTTTGTATTCGCACCGCTCCACCGTGCTGCACACCCTGATGGAGCTGGCGCCCGATACCTTTGGCATCAGCTCCAGCGAGACCCTGCTGCTGGTGGTGCCCATGTTCCACGCCAACGCCTGGGGCACGCCCTACGCCGCGGCCATGGTGGGCGCCAAGCTGGTCATGCCCGGCCCGCATCTGGACGGCAAGAGCATCTACACGCTCATGCGCGACGAGCGGGTGACCTTCTCGCAGGGCGTGCCCACGGTATGGCTCATGCTGTTCCAGTACCTGGACGCCAACCCGGATGTGCGCCCGCGCGAGCTGGGCGTCAAGCGCATTGGCATTGGTGGCGCCGCCGTGTCACGCGCCATGCTGGAGCGCTTTGAGAACGACTTTGGCGCCGAGGTGGTGCAGGGCTGGGGCATGACCGAGACCAGCCCCATCGGGGTGATCAGCAAGCTGCTGCCCAAGCATGCCGCACTGGCCGGCGACGAGCTGCTGAAAATCAAGCTCAAGCAAGGACGCGGTGTGTGGGGGGTGGACCTGAAAATTGTGGACGAAAACGGCCAGGCCCTGCCGTGGGACGGCAAGGCCTTTGGCCACCTGCATGTGCGCGGCCCCTGGATTACCAGCGGCTACTACAAGAGCGAGGGCGGCGCGGTGCTGGATGCCGAAGGGTTCTTCCCCACCGGCGATGTGGCCACCATTGACCCCGATGGTTACCTGCAGCTGGTGGACCGCGCCAAGGACGTGATCAAGTCCGGCGGCGAGTGGATTTCATCAATCGAAATCGAGAACATCGCGGCGGGTCATCCCAAGGCCGAGTTGGCCGCCGTGATCGGCGTGCTTCACCCCAAGT
>JBAQKO010000235.1:0-14146 GCA_049301075.1 Rhodoferax sp. | reverse complement strand
CATGATCTTGATCACCACATTCAGGCCCAGCTTCTTGGCAAGCGCCTCGCTGCTGTCGATCGGGTCGCGACCAAACTCGGAGTCGGAATAGACAAAGGCCACCTTGGCGCCCGGTTTTTCCTTGGCGATGTGGTTCAGCAGGATGCCGAACATCTCGGTGTAGTCGGGCCCGACGAGGAACTGATTGGGGTACTTGACAGGATCATTCAACTCGGTCGCAAACGAGGCGCCAGCCATCATGATGGCGCCGTTGCGTTCCAGCTCGGGGTTGATGGTCTTGGAGAAACCGGTGGAGTCGCCGTAGTAGAAATTGACCTTGTTCTGACTGGTGATTTTCTTGAACGTGGCCACCGACACATCGACCTTGTAGCCCGTGTCTTCCGGCACGTAGCGCAGCTTGCGACCCTTGACGCCACCACCATCGCTAACGATCTTCACGTAGTCGGAAATGCCGGCGTTGATGCCAACGCCCGCGAAGGCGAACACGCCCGTCATGGGGATGGAGCCACCAATCACGATATCTTCACCGCCAGCCTGGGCGTATGCAGCCAACGGTGCGGCCAGCGTCGCGCCCGCAGCCAGCAACAGGGAGCGACGGCGTTGGGAGGTCAGGGAATCTTGCATGCTTGTCTCCTAGTTTTCTGTTTGCGTTCTAAGGAACTGTGCGTCTGTCCGTATCAGTTACGGAAGGGCCACAGATGGAAAACGCGGCGAATGCGCCGCCACACTTCTGCGAGCCCATGTGGCTCGAACACCAGAAAGCCGATGATCAGCAGACCAAAGATGATGGTGCGCACGGGCGACAGAAATACCGTGAGCTCCGTGTTGTTGGGTAGCAGGTCGAATACCAGCTTGAGCAGCTCGGGCACCATGGTCATGAAGACCGCGCCCAGAATGCCCCCGAGGACGGTACCCATGCCACCCACGATGATGGCGGCCAGAAAGAAGATGGACATCACCAGAGGGAAGCTCTCAGGTGTGACCACCCGGAAAAAGTAGGCCCACAGGCCTCCGGCCACACCAGCATAGAACGACGAAAGGCCAAACGACAACAGCTTGTAGCGCAACAGGGGAATGCCCAGTACCTCGGCCGAGATGTCGCGGTCGCGAATGGCAATGAAGGCACGGCCAATGCGGGTGCGAAACAGATTGGCGGCCCCCAATAACATCAGGATGGTGATGGGAACAATCACCCAGTAGAGGCGAAACGACGTATCCAGCGGCAGACCGAACAGGGTGGCCGGTGGCAGACTGAGCCCACCCGTGCCCCCGGCAATGCCCAGGTTGGCAAAGAGGAAGTGGGTGATAAACGAGGCCGCAATGGTGGCAATGGCCAGGTACAACCCCTTCACCCGCAGCGAAGGAATGCCCACAATAATGCCGCCCAGCATGGCCACCAGCCCCCCCGCCAGAATGTTGATCAGAAAAGGAGTACCAACCCTGGCCTGCAGGATGGCCACGGTGTAGGCCCCCAGGCCCATGAACGCCGCTTGGCCCAGACTCACCAGGCCGGTGTAACCGGTAAGGATGTTGAGCCCCGTGGCGCTGGCTACGTTGATGCTGACCAGGCACGCCAGGTACAGCCAGTATTCACTCGCCATGAAGGGGAACAGCAGCAGCAGCGTTGCGGCGATGGCCAGCCACACTTTTTGCGTGCGTGAGTCGAACAGCGCCGCGTCGGCGATGTAGCTTTCCTTGAGGGTGCCGATGCGCATTACAGTCTCTCGATTTCGTGGGTGCCGAACAGGCCGTAGGGGCGGACCATCAAAATGACCACCAGAACGATAAAGGTGGCCAGCAGCTTGTATTCACCGCCCAGATAGGCGCCGGCCAGAGCCTCGACCAAGCCAATGAACAGGCCGCCCACCAGCGCACCGAGCACGCTGTCGAGACCACCAACAATGACCACCACCAGTACCGACAGTCCAAACACGCCCATGCTGGATGAGATACCGCCAATGGAGCCCACGATGATTCCGGAGATGGCGGCAATCATGGCTGACACCACCCAGGCCAGCGAGAACACGCGCGGCACATTGATGCCCATCGAATAGGCGGCCGCCTGGTCGGAAGCCGTGGCACGCAGGGCCACACCACCGCGCCAGAAGCGAAACACCAGCAGCACGGCGGCGATGAAAAACACCGCAATCATTGCGCCCCAAAAGACCTTGGGCGCCAGAAAGGCATCACCAATGATGATGGGCTGGGTGGGCATAAAGTCGGGTAGGCGGCGCTGGTCGGCCGTCCAGATCATCTCTACCAAGCCCACCAGCACGGAGCCCAGACCCACGGTGACCATAAACACGGAAATCGGCGGCTCACCCAGCAGCGGCCGGATCATGGTGCGCTCAATCACCGCGCCCAGCAGGCCCGAGCCCAGCACCGCCGCCGGAATCGCCAGCCACAAAGGCAGCGCAAAGGTGGCGGCAAAGGTGAAGAACAGGTAGGCGCCCACCATCAGCATCTCGCCAATGGCAATGTTCACGACGCGGGTTGCCTTGTAGACCATCACGAAAGCCAGCGCCGCCAGCGCGTACAGGCCACCACTGGCGATGCCGGTGAGGCTGATTTCAAACAGGTAGGCCCAATCCATCATGCAACTCCCTGGGCAGCCGTGGCGCCTGCGGACGTGCCGACGTGCAGCTTGCGACGCAGGTCGGCTACGTCGCCGGAGCCGAGGTAGGCGCGGATGACTTCGGGGTTGGCCTGCACGTGGGCCGGAGCACCTTGTGCGATCACCTGGCCGAAATTGAGAACGACCACATGGTCAGACAGGTCCATCACCATACCCATATCGTGTTCCACCATCAGCACCGTGACACCCCATTCCTCGCGCACATCCAGAATGAAGCGGGCCATGTCCTCGGTCTCCTCGCGGTTCATGCCGGCCACGGGTTCGTCCAGCATCAGGATCTCGGGTTGCATGGCCAGGGCACGCGCCATCTCCACGCGTTTTTGCAGGCCATAGGACAGGGCAGAAACCGGAGCGTGGCGGATGTGGTCGATCTCGAGGAAGTCGATGATGCGCTCCTCAATATCAGCGCGCAGCTCCGCCTCTTCGCGGCGGGCGCGGCCGATGTACAGCAGGGCGTCGAGCACATTGGTCTTGAGGTGCGCGTGCCGGCCCAGCTTGATGTTGTCCAGAACGGTCATGCCGCGAAACAGTGCAATGTTCTGAAAGCTGCGTCCCAGCCCCAGTTTTGCCCGTTGGGGTGCGGGCAAATGCGTGATGTTCTGCCCCTGGAAGTGCACATGACCGCTGGTCGGGCGGTAAAAACCGGAAATGGTGTTGAACAGCGACGTCTTGCCCGCCCCATTGGGGCCGATCACGGCGGTGATTGAGCCCTTGGCCACATCAAAGCTGACACCGCTGAGTGCACGCACCCCACCGAAGCTCAGCGTGACGCCCTCCACCTGCAACAGGGGTTGTGGCGTGGGAAGACCACTTGGGGGTGTTGTGTTCATCGGCTTCTTACTTCGGGTTTGTGCGTAGCGAAAAAAACCTACTTTTGCGTAAAGTACCTACTGACGAGTAAATCTTAGATATATTTGACACGCTCTGTATCAGGTTTTTCCCTAGGTTCCTATATGACTAAGAAACCCAGTGCATCCCAACCGCCACGCACCGAAGCTCCGACATCGCCCTGGGCTCCGGCTTCTGCGCGTGAGCAGCAGCGCGAAGCCAAGCGCAATGCCGTGCTGCAGGCAGCAGCGCAGATGTTCAATGAGCGCGGCTTCCATGCCACGTCGCTGGACGACGTCGCCGCCCGGCTCCACGTCAGCAAGCCCACGCTGTACTACTACGTGAAGAACAAGGACGAGATCCTGTTTGAATGTGTGCGCACCGGCTTGCAAATGATGCAGGCGGGCATCGCGGAGACCAGCCGGCGCGGTGGCACGGCCATTGAGCAGCTGGTGGCGTGCATGCGGATTTACGGGCAGATCGTCACCATGGACTTCGGCATGTGCCTGATCCGCATCGGCGAAGATCCGCTGCCGCCCGAGAGCCGCAAGGAATTGCGCCGCGCCAAGTCGGCTATTGATCTGGAGTTCCGTCGCCTGATCGCCGCGGGTGTGGAGGAAGGCTCCCTGGTTCCCTGTGATCCCAAAATCACGGCATTTGCAATTGCAGGCGCGCTGAGCTGGATCGGCCGGTGGTACCAGCCCGGCGGCGAGTATTCGGCAGATGAAGTGGTGGAACGCGTGATGAACACCCTGCTTGGGAATATGCTCACGCCGGATTTGCCTGCAAAGCGGACGAGACCCAAGACCGCGCGCAAGGCACCACATTCCGCCCCAGACTTGAAATAGCCCCAAAAGGCCTTATCATTAGCACTCGTTGGGATGGAGTGCTAACGCCACTCACCCCACAAGTTAATGAGCGCCCACTTAATCAAGTGGGCGTGCAGCAACCCCTGTTTCAACACCTAGGAGATTCCTCATGAAACTGCGTCCTTTGGCAGACCGCGTGATTGTTAAGCGCATCGAAAGCGAAACCAAAACTGCCTCTGGCATCGTCATTCCTGACAGCGCAACCGAAAAGCCCGACCAAGGCGAAGTGCTGGCCGTGGGCCCTGGCAAGAAGAACGACAAGGGTGAACTGATTGCCATGAACGTCAAGGTCGGTGACCGCGTTCTGTTTGGCAAGTACAGCGGCCAGACCGTTAAGGTGGCTGGCGATGAGCTGCTGGTCATGAAAGAAGACGACCTGTTTGCAGTGGTCGAAGGCAAGTAATTTTTCGCGTCATCGCGATTCATTTTTTTAACAGATTCGGAGAATACACATGGCAGCAAAAGACGTCATTTTCGGCGGCGAAGCCCGCGCACGCATGGTTGAAGGCGTGAACATCCTGGCCAACGCGGTCAAGGTTACCCTGGGCCCCAAGGGTCGCAACGTAGTGCTGGAGCGCTCGTTCGGCGCCCCCACCGTGACCAAGGACGGCGTGTCCGTGGCCAAGGAAATCGAACTCAAGGACAAGCTGCAAAACATGGGCGCCCAGATGGTCAAGGAAGTTGCTTCCAAGACTTCGGACAACGCCGGTGACGGCACTACCACCGCTACCGTGCTGGCCCAGGCCATCGTGCGCGAAGGCATGAAATACGTGGCCGCTGGCATGAACCCCATGGACCTGAAGCGCGGCATCGACAAGGCCGTGGCGGCCCTGATCGAGCAGCTGAAGAAGGCATCCAAGCCCACGACCACCTCCAAGGAAATCGCCCAAGTGGGTTCCATTTCCGCCAACTCCGATGCATCCATCGGCGAAATCATCGCCAACGCGATGGACAAGGTCGGCAAGGAAGGCGTGATCACCGTGGAAGACGGCAAGAGCCTGCAGAACGAACTCGACGTTGTCGAAGGCATGCAGTTCGACCGCGGCTACCTGTCGCCCTACTTCATCAACAACCCCGAAAAGCAGGCCGCCCTGCTGGACAACCCCTTCGTGCTGCTGTTCGACAAGAAAATCAGCAACATCCGTGACCTGCTGCCCACGCTGGAGCAAGTCGCCAAGGCTGGCCGTCCCCTGTTGATCATTGCTGAAGACGTCGATGGCGAAGCCCTGGCAACTTTGGTGGTGAACACCCTGCGCGGCATCCTGAAGGTGGTGGCTGTCAAGGCTCCTGGCTTTGGCGACCGTCGCAAGGCCATGCTGGAAGACATCGCCATCCTGACGGGCGGCAAGGTCATCGCAGAAGAAATCGGTCTGTCGCTGGAAAAAGTGACGCTGGCCGACCTGGGCCAGGCCAAGCGCATCGAAGTGGGCAAGGAAAACACCATCATCATCGACGGTGCTGGCGCTGCCGCTGACATCGAAGCCCGCGTGAAGCAAGTGCGCGTGCAAATCGAGGAAGCCACTTCCGATTACGACCGCGAAAAACTGCAAGAGCGCGTGGCCAAGCTGGCTGGCGGTGTTGCCGTGATCAAGGTTGGCGCTGCCACCGAAGTCGAAATGAAGGAAAAGAAAGCCCGCGTGGAAGACGCCCTGCACGCTACCCGCGCTGCGGTGGAAGAAGGCATTGTGGCCGGTGGTGGCGTGGCCCTGCTGCGCGCCAAGCAAGCCGCTGGCACCATCAAGGGTGACAACGCCGACCAGGACCACGGCATTGCCCTGGTGCTCAAGGCCATCGAAGCCCCCCTGCGCGAAATCGTGTACAACGCCGGTGGCGAAGCCTCGGTGGTGGTGAATGCTGTGTTGGCCGGCAAGGGCAACTACGGTTTCAACGCTGCCAACGATACCTACGGCGACATGATCGAAATGGGTATTCTGGACCCCACCAAGGTGACCCGCACGGCTCTGCAAAACGCAGCGTCGGTCGCGTCCCTGATGCTGACCACCGAGTGCATGATTGCAGAGTCCCCCAAAGCGGAATCCGCTGGCGGCGGCATGCCTGACATGGGTGGCATGGGCGGCATGGGTGGAATGGGCGGCATGGGCATGTAATTGCTCCTGGCGTCTGGGGGTCGCAAGACTCCCGGCTCCCATCAAAAAAACCCGTCCAGTGCAAACTGGGCGGGTTTTTTATTGGCGTATTGCAATCTAGGCTGCGCGCAACTTGCTCAGCAAACCTGCGGTGGAGCCATCCAGCCCGGTCACATCACCAGAGATCAGACGTGCCTCCACATCCTTGGCCAGCACCTTGCCCAGCTCCACACCCCACTGGTCAAAACTGTTGATGCCCCAGACCGAGCCGCTGACGAACACGCGGTGTTCCTGCAAGGCAATCAGCGCTCCCAAGCTGGTGGGCGTGAGGTCATCCAGCAGCAGGAAGGTGCTGGGCCGGTTGCCTGTGAAACGGCGATGGCCTTCCCCGCCGGTGTCGGGGTCGGTCTGCCCCTGCATCAGGGCCTGGGCTTGCGCCAGCGCGTTGGCCAGCAGCAGCGTGTGGTGGCCGGCCAGGTCATGGCGGGGTTTCTTGACTGCCACGAATTCGACCGGCACCACCTCGGTACCCTGGTGCAGCATCTGGAAGTAGGCGTGCTGGCCATTCGTGCCGGGTTCGCCCCACAGCACGGGTGCCGTGGCAAACGGCAAGGCCTTGCCGCAGGTGTCCACGCGCTTGCCGTTGCTCTCCATCTCCAGTTGCTGTAAGTAGGCCGGCAGACGGCGCAGGGCACTGTGGTACGGCGCAATGCTGCGGCTGCCAAAGCCGTGAAAATTGCGATACCAGACATCCAGCAGTCCCAGGCGCACCGGCAGATTGCTTTCCAGTGGTGCGGTGCGGAAATGCTCGTCCATGTCGTACGCACCGGCCAGAAAGGCCTGAAAGCCTTGTGCACCAATGGCAATGGCCAGCGGCAGGCCGATGGCGGACCACACAGAATAACGCCCTCCCACCCAGTCCCAGAAACCAAACGTGGTGCGGATGCCAAAGGCGTTGGCCGCCGCCACATTGCTTGTCAGCGCGGCAAAGTGGCGACCGATATCCGTGCCGCCCTGGGCTTCAAACCAGCGCTTGGCGGACTGCGCGTTGGTCATGGTCTCGATGGTGGTAAAGGTCTTGCTGGCCACCAGAAACAGCGTACTCTGAGGCCTGACGCGCGCCAGCGTGGCGGCCAGTTCGTGTCCGTCCACGTTGGAGACAAAGTGAAAACGCTTGCCCGGCAGGGCAAAGGCATCCAGCGCCAGCACGGCCATTTGCGGCCCTAGGTCGGAACCGCCAATGCCAATATTGACCACGTCGGTAATGGTTTCGTCGGCGCGCACCTGCTCGGCAAACGCCAGCATGGCATCCAGTGTGGCGTGCACCTGTTCCCGCTCAGTCGCTATATTTTTACTAGCAGACTGCGCAGTATCTATGGGCGTAGAGGCCGGATACCGCAACAACCAGTGCATTACCGCCCGCTGCTCGGTGCTGTTGATGACCGTGCCCGCAAACAGGGCCTGGCGGTGCTCTTCCACACCGCACTGGCGCGCCAGTGCAAAGAGCAGGCGCTCGGTATCCGCATCAAGCAGGTTTTTGGACAGGTCGGCAAACACGTGGGGCGCGTTCTGGCTGAACCGCCCAAAACGCCCGGCATCACTGGCGAAGGCGGTGCGCACATCCAGACGATGGCCTTTGCCCTGGAAGACGGACTGCAACTCGCCCCAGGCGGCGGTCCGGTCACAACGGATGCGGGTCATGGTGGGCCGTGAAAAGGTCAGGCTGCGAGCAGCAAGCGTTCGAGCTTGACGGCATCCACACAGAAAGCGCGAATGCCTTCGGCCAGCTTCTCGGTGGCCATGGCGTCTTCATTGAGGGCGAAGCGGAAACCCGCCTCATCAAAGTTCACGGGGGCCAAGTCCATAGTCTGCGCCGCCTGGGCGTCCAGCGCACGGGGCAGCGGCGCTTCACTGGCCGCCAGGGTGCCCAGCAAGTCGGGGCTGATGGTCAGCAGGTCGCAACCGGCCAGCGCGGTAATTTGCCCAACGTTGCGGAAGCTCGCGCCCATCACCTCGGTAGCAATGCCGAACTTCTTGTAGTACTGGTAGATCTGGGTGACAGACTGCACGCCCGGGTCGTTGGCGCCAGCGTTGTCGGCCTCCACCCAGGCGGCGCCCGCGGATTTTTTGTACCAGTCGTAGATGCGGCCTACAAACGGCGAAATCAGCTGCACCTTGGCCTGCCCGCAGGCCACCGCCTGACAGAAAGAAAACAGCAGGGTCAGGTTGGTGTGAATGCCCTTGCGCTCCAGCTGCTGGGCGGCGGCAATGCCCTCCCAGGTGGCGGCCACCTTGATGAGCACGCGATCTACGTGCACGCCCTGCGCCTGGTACAACTCGATCAGCCGCTCCGCGCGGGCCACCGTGGCGGCGGTGTCAAAACTCAGGCGGGCATCGACTTCCGTCGACACGCGCCCCGGGATGATGGACAGGATTTCACAGCCAAAACGCACCAGCAACCGGTCCACCCATTCGTCCAGCGCACGACCGCGGAACTGCTTGACCGTGTCCTTGAGCAAGGGTGCGTAGTCGGGCTTTTGCACTGCCTTCAGGATCAACGAGGGGTTAGTGGTGGCATCTTGTGGCTTGAACGTGCTGAGCTGCTTGAAATCGCCCGTGTCGGCCACCACGGTGGTGAATTGTTTGAGTGCGTCGAGTTGGTTCATGCCTTGAATTATGAGTGAAACAAAGTTACATTACAACCTTCGTATTTATGTAACTCAAGAACCATGGGCTTTGATCTTGTCTTGTTTGGTGGCACGGGTGATCTGGCATGGCGCAAGCTGATGCCGGCCTTGTTCCAGGCTTTTCGCCACGGCACCCTCCCTGAGGGCGGGCGCATCATTGGCGTGGGGCGGGACGACCTCAGCGACGATCAGTACCGCGCACTCATGCAGTCACGCTTTGACAAGGTTGAGCTGGCCAAGCGCCCCAGTGCCAAAGAGTTTGCGCGTTTTGCCGCACTGCTGGAGTTCGTACGCATGGACCTCTCCCGGCCCGCCGACTATGCGCGCCTGGCCAGCACCCTGCAGGCCCGCAATGCCGACACCGTGGTCATGTACGTGGCAACCGCACCCGCACTGTTCACCACCGTATGCGAGCAACTCGCAGCCTCGGGCCTGAACACTCCCCAGACCCGCATCGTTCTGGAGAAACCACTGGGCCATGACCTGGCCTCCAACCGTTCCATCAACCGCGCCGTGCGCCAGGGTTTTGAAGAAAAGCAGGTCTTTCGCATTGACCACTACCTGGGCAAACCCGCAGTGCAAAACCTGTTTGCCCTACGCTTTGGCAACGCCCTGTTCGAGCCGCTGTGGCGGCGAGAGCACATTGCCAATATTCAGATCACCATTGCCGAAGACCTGGGCGTGGAAAGCCGTGGCGCGTTCTACGAAACAACCGGCGCCCTGCGCGACATGGTGCAAAACCACGCGCTGCAACTGCTGTGTGCCATTGGCATGGAGCCCCCCATCAACTCCCATGCCGACGCCATCCGCGACGAAAAACTCAAGGTGCTGCGCTCCCTCAAGCCCTGGACACAGGAGTCGCTGGCGCAAGACGTCATACGGGGACAGTACGGCAGCGGCACCAGTGGTGGTGCCAAAGTGCCGGCCTACCGCGAAGAACCGGGCGTCAGCCCGCAAAGCAACACCGAGACCTTTGTGGCGCTGCGCACCGAAATCGCCAACTGGCGCTGGGCGGGTGTGCCGTTTTACATCCGCACCGGCAAGCGCCTGGCAGGCCGCGATGCGCGTATCGTGATCAACTTCCGCCCGACGCCGCACGCCATCTTTAATTCGCAAATGGGCATGGCCAACCGGCTGGTTATCAACCTGCAGCCCAAGGACGGACTCGAGCTGCATTTGCTGGCCCAGGGGCAAAGCAACCGGCAAAGCCGCCATGCCGCAGCACAGGTGCTGGCCCCCGTGCAACTGGACCTGGACTTCGACAAGCGCTTTGGCTCCGAGCGCGTGGGCGCCTATGAGCGCCTGCTGCTGGACGTGATTGACGGCCGTCTGAACCTTTTTGTGCGCAGCGACGAACAGGAAGAAGCCTGGCGCTGGGTGGAGCCCATATTGAATTTCTGGGCCAACGACGCCCAGGGGCCGCGCCCTTACGCCTCCGGCACCTGGGGCCCCAGTGCCTCCAGTGCCATGATCGCGCGCGATGGTTTTTGCTGGTCTGAAGAAAGCTGATCATGCTGGACCGCATCCTGGCCGCCTTGCCCTCGCTGGCACCCGCCGAACAACGGGTCGGCAAGCTCTGTCTGGCCGACCCACGTGCTTTTGCCAAGCTGCCGGTTACCGAACTGGCCGACCGGGCCCATGTGAGCAAACCCACGGTCGTGCGCTTTTGCCGCAGCGTGGGCTACGATGGCCTGTCGGACTTCAAACTCAAATTGGCCGGCACCGTCAACGAGGGCGTGCCCTTCATCCACCGCAGCGTGGACGCCGACGACAAGACCAGTGACGTCATGGTCAAGGTCATCGACAACACGGTGGCAGCCTTCTTGAAATACCGCAACGACGCCAGTAGCGCGGCCATCGACAAGGCCGTCAGCGCCCTGGTGACCGCTTACCAGGCCAAGAAACAGATCCAGTTTTTCGGCGTCGGCAATTCGGGCATCGTGGCACAGGACGCGCAGCACAAGTTTTTTCGCTTGGGCATCCATTCCGTGGCCTACAGCGACGGCCACATGCAGGTCATGAGCGCCTCCCTGCTGGGGCCGGGCGACTGCGTGGTGGTCATCAGCAATTCCGGGCGGACCCGGGATCTGATGGACGCCTGCGACATTGCTCGCAAAAACGGCGCCACCACCATCGTCGTCACCGCCAGCGGCTCGCCCCTGGCCAGCGCTGGCCACATCCACCTATGCGCCGACCACCCCGAAGGCTTTGACAAGTACAGCCCCATGGTCTCACGCCTGCTGCACCTGATGATCATCGACATCCTGGCCACCTGCGTGGCATTGCGTATTGGCGGCGACACGCTGCAGCCCCTGCTGCGCGAGATGAAGCACAACTTGCGCAGCAAACGGTATGCGTAAAAAAGCCCCGGCGGTTGCGCGCCGGGGCTTATCAGGTGATGTGTGCCGGTTTACACCGGCCACGGATTAAAACGTGTGCGCCAGCAGGATGCTGCTTTCATTGGCATTGGCGGTGTAGCCGAACTCGCCCAGATTACTGGTTCGCCCAAACGCTTCGAACTGCTCGTAGCCGCTGCGGGTCCAGGTGGCATACTTCACGGACAGGCTCGTGCGCTTGCTGAAGTCATACTTGGCCCCCACGCTCAAGCTATTGGCGGTGCCTTCTGCCCGTGACATGAATGTCTTGAAGTCGGCCTGGGTCAGCGCAGACGCCGGCGCAGACGGGAATGCCGAAGTCGCCACGTCCGTGATGCCGGAAACCACCGACCGTCCCAAGGTCATCCCGAAGGTCCAGGCACCGGCCGGAACGGACACACCGATGAGCGCGTCAGACACCTTGGCGCCAACGGAAGCCGTGGTGTTGACTATGCCAAAACCGAGCTTGGCCACACCGAAGTCATAGCCCGCCTGAATCGCAATTGCTTCATTCTTGGTCAGCCCTTCAACGGTAGCGATCGTTACCGAGTTGCGGTTGTCGTACGAACGATAAACCCCCACCAACTGCAGCGGTCCCTTGGCGTAGACGACGGCAAAATCACTGGTTCGCTGCCCCACGGTCACACCGGCGGTACCGCTGAAGCCCTTGCCCAGCCCCAAGCCCTTGGAAGATTCCGACAACTTATATTGAAAAATAACGGGCCCAATGGGCGCGGCGTAGCTGATGAAATCGCTGCTCGTACGAATCTCAAAAAGCTTGCCATCCATGTCGATCACGGGAGCGCCTGCAGAAGGAATGCCGCTGTTCACCGCGCTTTCCATCGTTGTGCCCATCTGGATGCGACCGAAGGCGTTGTTGGTGTAAGACAGCGTTGCGTCACGACCCGAGACCGCATTGCCGGAGCCGGCTGCAACGGCATTGGATTCACCGCTGCGGTCCGCACCGGCCAGTGCCAACTTGGCTTCCACACTTTGTCCACCGCCCAGGTTTTCGGAAACCGTAATGTCAATCTCCGACGTGTCCACCCCGAAACCGGAGGCGTCAGCACCTTGTGTCGCGGCATTGATCACCCCGAGACCCAGCGGGTGGTTAACCTGGGTGGTACCCGATGAAGTCGTTTGCTTGTAGCCCATGATCAGGCTACCGGAAATGGTGACTTCAGCAAAGGAAGCGCCACTCACTGCAAAAGCAGCGAGCGCAATCAGCGTTTTTTTCATGTCAATTTTGTCTCTTCGTTGGATTAAAAAAAGCCACGCAAGGCATCGGCACCTCACCCATGGCATCTTTGGCTCCGTGTCCCGGAGTTGACACTATTTGACCAAAATCTCGCAAAAAAAACACGATCGTGCTAAATAAAAACCAGGTTTTTTTCAGAACCTCTTCAAATGTTGTCGTTATGCGACAAAGCAGACACACAACAAAAAACCCCGCTGTATTGCTACAGCGGGGTTTTGGATTCAACTACCCAGCTAGCTTACGCTAGCCGTGCAATTAGAACGAGTGCGACAACAGCAGGTTGAACTGGCTGGAAGCATCGTTACCGTTAACGGCAGTCCAACGAGCGTAGTTACCAATCACGGCGGTACGCTTGCTCAAAGCATAAGTTGCTTGCAGTGCGCTACCAGTGATCGTGCCCAGGCCTTGGCCGGTGAAGGCGACGTCGTCGATCTTGCGCTGAACGAACTCAGCACCCAGAGTCAGAGCACCCATGGGAGCGCTCAGGCCCAGCAACAAGTCAGTTGCCTTGCCGCCAGTACCAGCGTCGGAATTGGTAACCACACCACCCAGGCCCAGCTTCACAGCGCCGAAGTCATAGTTACCCGACAGACGGGTCTGGTTCTTGGTAGCGCCAACGTTGGAGTTGAAGCTCAGGTAGGTCAAGTTAGCGTTAGCAGCGCCCTTGGCATAGGTAGCACCCCAAACCGTCAGGGATTGACCAGTCACGCCAGCAGCACCGGTGGTACCTACGCCCAGACCTTGGTTCGCTTGAACCGAGGTTTCTTGGTAGGAAGCGAACAAGGACACAGCGCCCACGGGCACGATGTAGGTCACGGTATCACGGTTGGTACGTGCGGACAGAACCTTGCCATCCCAGCCGTTGTAGTAAGCGCCAACACCAGCGAAGCCAGCGGTCAGGCCTTGTGCGCCAGACAGGTAGTCAGCAGCGCGCACGGAACCCAGGACCAAAGCGCCAGCGTTGGTTTGCAGAGTCAACGTTGCGTCACGGCCGGACACGGCGTTGCCCACACCAGCAGCCACAGTATTGGATTCACCGCTGCGATCAGCACCAGCCAAAGCCAGCTTGGCCGTAGCCTTCATGCCGCCGCCGAGGTCTTCGGTAGCTGCGAAATCGATTTCAGAAGTATCAACACCGAAACCAGCGGCATCGGAAGAAGAGCCAACAGCACCGGTGGTGGTGGCTTGGTAGCCCATAGCCAGGTTGCCGGAGATGGTGACTTGAGCGAAGGAAGCGCCGGAAGCAGCCAGAACGGCCAAGGCGATGAGGGTCTTTTTCATGTAGAAATACTCCAAGGTTAAACGAAGGGCTCCGGTCCGAGAGGTTCGGAACCCCGGGCCAACCTCCTAATTCAGGAAGTTGTGTGTATTGCACCAGACGCCCCGGTTTTTGGCAAAGCAAAGGAC
>JBAQKO010000234.1:0-1686 GCA_049301075.1 Rhodoferax sp. | reverse complement strand
GCCATGCGCTGCTTCGCCCCAGGCCCCTTCACGCCGCCGGGTGAGGCTGTTCGCGCCATGCGCCATCACGGCCTGGCATTTGTCCGCTCCCTTCGTTCCACGACCCATGCAACTCAACCTACTGGCTGCTGCCGCCGCATTCACCTGCGGCACGTTGGCGGCCCAAACCACCACCCCTCCTCCGCCGGAATCGGTATCCACGCTGGATACGGTGACCATTACCGGGGCCCGCCCCCTTGCGCCGCTGGGCGCCACCGATATCGACATGAGCGCTCCCGGCACGCAGCGCCCGGCGCAGGATACGGCGTCGCTGTTGCGAGACGTTCCCGGGATGAGCCTGTATGGCGCCGGCGGTGTCTCCAGTTTGCCCACCCTGCACGGGCTGGCCGATGACCGGCTGCGCATCCAGGTCGATGGCATGAACCTGATTTCTGCCTGCGCCAACCACATGAACCCGCCACTGTCGTACGTGGACCCCTCCAACGTGGGCAGCATCCAGGTGTTTAGCGGCATTGCGCCCGTCAGCGCCGGTGGCGACAGCATTGGCGGTACCATCCGGGTCCAGTCGCCCGAGCCGGAGTTCGCCGCCGCGGGACAAGGTTCCCTGCAAAAGGGGCAAGCGGCGACGTTCTATCGCAGCAATGGCAATGTCAAGGGGCTGAACCTGTCGGCCACGATGGCCACAGAGACCTTGAGCGTTTCCTATAGCGGCGCCACCGTGGAGGCGGGCAACTACAAGGCCGGTGGTGACTTCAAGCCGGCCGCGACCGTGACCGGAACCCCGCGGGGCACCACTACGCTGGCGGCCAACGAGGTGGGCTCGTCGCGCTACCAGTCGCAGAACCAGGTTCTGGGCATGGCGCTGCGCAACGAGAACCACTTGCTGGAATTGAAGCTGGGCGCGCAAAACATTCCCTACCAGGGCTTTCCGAACCAGCGCATGGACATGACCAGCAACACCAGCGAACAGGTCAATCTGCGCTACAAGGGCCAGTACCAGTGGGGTGCGCTGGAAGCCCGTGTGTACGACGAGCACACGCGGCACAAGATGAATTTTGGCGATGACAAGCAGTTTTGGTACGGAACCCCGGCCACCGTGCCTGGCATGCCCATGGATACCGAGGGCAAAAACACTGGCGCCGTGGTCAAGGCCGACTTCGAACTCTCCGGGCGCGACCTGCTCACCGTGGGCGGCGAGTACCAGCGTTACCGGCTTAACGACTGGTGGGCGCCGTCCGGCGGGGGCATGGCACCCAATACCTTCCTGAACATCAACGACGGACAACGCGACCGGCTGGATGTGTTTTCGGAATGGGAGGCGCGCTGGAATCCGCAATGGGTGACCCAGCTGGGCGCGCGCGCGGCTACGGTACAGACCAATGCGGGCGCAGTGCAGGGGTACAACACCACCATGGCGCAGTACCTGGCGGAGTCCACGGCGTTCAATGCCCGTGACCGTCAGCGCACGGATCGCAACATCGACCTGAGCGCACAGGCGCGCTTCACGCCGGACCGCAGCCAGACCTATGAGTTTGGTTACGCCCAAAAAACCCGCTCACCCAACCTGTACGAGCGGTTTGCATGGTCTACCGGCGGCATGGCCATGCGGATGGTCAACTGGGCGGGCGATGGCAACGGCTACGTGGGCAATCTGGACCTGAAGCCCGAAATTGCGCACACCCTCAG
>JBAQKO010000233.1:0-2566 GCA_049301075.1 Rhodoferax sp. | reverse complement strand
GCTCCATGGCGCCGGTTGTGTCGGCGGCGGGGGGCGGATCCTGCACGCGCTGCATCGCTTCGCCAATGGCCTGCGCGCCGATGGCAGCGTGCGTCTTCATGATCTCGAACTCGTCGGGGGTGAGCCTGCCGGGTTTCAGGAGAATGGCATCCGGAATGCCCACCTTGCCGATGTCGTGCAGCGGCGCGGCCTTGGCAATGCGCTGGCGCTGGTCTTCGGTGGCCAGCGCATCGTGGAAACGGGGATGGTTCTTCAGGCGCTCCATGAGCGCCTCGATGTAGGCCTGGGTGCGGCGCAGGTGGTTGCCGGTTTCGTTGTCCCGTTTTTCCGCCAGCGTGGCCATGGCCAGCAGGCTGAAGTCCTTGATCAGCTCGTTCTCGGCCATGCGCCGGCGCACTTCGGCGTCGAGAAAGGCGTTCTGGTCGCGCAGCCAGTCGCGGGCTTTCTTGAGTTCCAACTGGGCGCGCACCCGCGCCAGCAGGAGCGCGGGCTTGACGGGCTTGGTGACATAGTCCACGGCGCCCAGCGCCAGGCCGCGCTCTTCGTCTTCGTCGGCGTCCATGGCGGTGACGAAAATCACCGGAATGTGGCGCAGGTGCTCGTGGGCGCGCAAGGCCTCCAGCACCTGGTGGCCGTTCATCTGCGGCATCATCACGTCCAGCAGGATCAGGTCGGGCTGGGGGGTGGTTTCAACCACCTGCAGGGCCCGTTGTCCCGAATTAGCAACCCGCACATGGAAGTAGGGGCGCAGCAACTGCCCGATGACGGTCAGGTTTTCCTTGGTGTCATCAACGACAAGCACCGTGGCTTGCGCTGGATGGACCGGATCAGTGGTGGGCATGGGCGCGGTATCCCCTTGCAGTGGTGGAAAAGAACCTACCGCTTCATTATGAAGCACGGTTCTGCCACCGGGCATCAGCCCACTCGCAGGGGGTCCACGCGGCGCTCAGGAAGGTTGCCGGAAGGGGTTTCCCCGGTTTGTTCGGGGTCGGTCCAGCCGAAAAACTGGCACACCTCGGCCCGCTGGCGTTGGGTATCGGCGTAGCCCAGGGCCATCAGCTCACTGGTGTAGCCGGTTTCAAAGAGCAGGTAGCTGGCCAGTGCGGCGCCTTTGACGTCCGCTTTGCGCTCCGACACCCCCACGCCACCGAGCATGGTGCGCACCGCATGGGGCAGGTCACCCACGTGGCGCGAGGCGATGGTGTCGAGCCGCTGGCTGGGCGCAATGACCAACAGCTCCAGCGGGCGCAGGGCGCTGCTTTTGCGGGCGTCCGGGGGCACCAGGCGGATGGTCTGGTTGATGCGGCGCGCCCGTTCCACGTCCACCGCCAGCGCGTCCAGAAAGATGTTGGACAGGGCATGGCCCGCAATCTGCGCAATGCTGGGGTAGGCGTTGGGGGTCCGCAGGTGGGCGTCGTTCTTGGGCTCGTGCATGCGCCCGGCGCCCACCACCAGGATGCGCTCGGCCCCCAGGTGGATGGCGGGCGAGACCGGGGCCGACTGGCGCATGGAGCCGTCGCCAAAATATTCGGCGCTGCCGTTGATGTGCAGCTCGGTGGCCGGAAACACAAAGGGAATGGCGCTGGAGGCCAGCAGGTGCGCGTGGGTGATCTTGTCGCGCACGGCCAGCCGCTGGCTGCGCACCCAGGGCATGATGCGCTTGTCGCCCTGGAAGAACGTCACGTGTTCGCCCGAGCTGTAGCTCGACGCGGTCACGGCCAGCGCCCGGACATGGCCCTTGCGGATCAGGTAGGGCAGGCGCTCCAGTGGCACCACGCGGTTGAGCAGCTCGTGCAGCGGGCTGTTGTCCAGCAGGGAGCGCGGCTTGATGCGCCGCCACTTGGCCAGCACCCAGCCCAGCGAGAGCAGGGTCATCCAGGTGGCGCCCGAGCGCAGCATGGAGAGGTGGTCGGCGCGGTAGATCTGGTCGGCATGGAAGCCGCGCCAGGTGGCGGCGATCATGCGCACGGTGGCGTCGAAGTTGTCGGCGCCGCAGGCCAGCGCCGAGGCGTTGACGGCCCCCGCCGAGGTGCCGGCAATGATGGGAAACGGGTTGGGCTGCTCGCCCGCGCCGCAGGCCAGCCGGATGTCGGCAATGGCCTCCAGCACGCCCACCTGGTAGGCCGCCCGCGCGCCGCCGCCGGTCAACAACAATCCGGTGGTGGGGATGGTGGAGCGCGCGCTGTTCATGGGGGCCATTATGGGGCGCCGCCTGCGGGCGAAAACCCGGAATTGCGCCGGAATGTGCGCGGGGTTATCCCTTATGGACCCACGGCGACCGCGGGAATACCCGGGTTCGCTAGACTCCCCACTCCACAGGAGTTTTCAATGGCATTGACCAACCAGGCAATCATGGATGCGCTGCAGGGCGTCATCGACCCCAACACCGGACGCGATTTCGTCGGCAGCAAGTGCATCAAGAACCTTTCCATCCAGGGCGCGGACGTCCGCTTTGACCTGGAACTGGGCTACCCGGCGCAAAGCCAGATGCCGGGGTTCGTGCAGGCCCTGACGGCTGCGGCCCAGGCCGTGCCCGGCGTGGGCAGCGTGGCCGTGCAGGCGCGCC
>JBAQKO010000232.1:0-5389 GCA_049301075.1 Rhodoferax sp. | reverse complement strand
AGCCGGCCACCTGCGCGCCTTCCAGGCGGTGGCCCGGCACCTGAACTTCCGCGCCGCCGCGGACGATCTGGCGTTGACCCAGTCGGCCGTCAGCCGGCAGATTCAGGCTCTGGAGAATGAAATTGGCGTGCCCCTGTTCCTGCGCCACACCCGCGCCGTGGAATTGACCGGCGCCGGCATCCAGCTGCTGCGCGCCGTGACGCCCTCGCTGGAACGCATTGACAGCGCGGTGCGGCTCATCCGCCAGGGCGCAGGGCGCAAAAGCGTGTCCATCAGCACCTGGGCGTCGTTTGCGTCGATGTGGCTCATCCCCCGGCTGGAATCCTTCCAGCGCGAGCACCCCGACATCGATATCCGCATCGACGCCACCGACACCTCGGTGGACCTGGAAACCTCGGATGTGGACCTGGCCCTGCGCTACGCCACCCCCAACCACATGCCGGCCCAGGCCGAGCGCATGTTTGGCGAACAACTCACGCCGGTGGCCAGCCCGTGGCTGCTCAAGAGCGGCCCGCGCCTGCGCAAGGCGCAGGACCTGGCCCAGTTTGCATTGGTGGAAGCGGGCGACGCCTACCGCAGCCAGCACATGGAATGGCTGACCTGGCAGCGCTGGCTGGACGCCCAGGGACTCAAGCGCTTTGAGCCCAAGCGCTGGCTATATTTCAACTATGCGCACCAGATCGCGCAAGCCGCCCTGACGGGCCAGGGCGTGGCACTGGCGCGCATGCCGCTGATTGCCGACAGCCTGGCCAGTGGCGACCTGGTGGAGGTGCTGCCCGGAACCCGGCTGGAGTCGCCCCTGGCCTACTGGCTCATCATCGGGCCGCGCAGCATCCAGCGCCCGGAGATCAAGGCCTTTTGCGAATGGCTGCGCCAGCAGGCCGACACCACGCGCCAGACCCTGGGCGAGGCCGCAGCACCGCTTACACCGGCCACACCACCCCGTAGTCGTTGAGGATGGCGTCCAGCGGCATGTCGTGGGGCTCGGGCTCGAAGTCCGGCACAAACCCCACGCCAAACCCCAGGCCCACGGTAAAGGGCTTGGGCTCCAGGGTGGCCAGCATGCGGTCGTAAAAGCCCCCACCATAGCCCAGCCGGTAACCGCCGGGCCCATAGCCCACGCAGGGCGCAAACAGCAGGGTGGGAACAATCACTTCGGTGTCCTTGGGCTTGGGAATGCCGTAGGCGTCTTCTTCCATGGGGCAACCGGGGTACCAGGCATGGAAGATCATGGTCTTGTGCTCCTTGTCGACCACCGGCAGGCCGATGCGGCGCAGTTGCGGCTGCTCCAGCAGTTCGCCGTCTTCCTTCCAGCGGTGCAGGGCCGGCAAGGGGTCGAACTCGCCCTTGATGGGCCAGTAGGCGCCAATGACCGTGTCGGGCCGGCCCACCAGCCAGATGCGCATGACCCGTTGTAACAAATCGGCCCGCTGTAGGCGATCCGGCAGGTTCAGGCGTTGTTCAAGGAGTTCCTTGCGAAGGGCTTTCTTCGCCGCCATTTTGGATTCGTCCGAGTTGTCCATAATCTCCACATGCAGTTTTCAGCCATTCTGACATCGATAGCCCTGCTGGGCACCCTGATGTCGTCCACACTCGTCCCCGCGTACGCGCAAGGCCGGGACAACACCCGCGCCGACGAGACCATCCTGGACATGGCGCAAGCCTACAAGGTGCGCGACCGCCGGCACCTGACCGCCCTGCTGCCGCAGGCGCGCGGCCACGCCCTGGAGCCCTGGGCGGCGTACTGGGAATTGTCCTCCCGGCTGGACGAAGCCAGCAATGCGGAGATCCAGGACTTTTTCACCCGCTACCGCGGCACCTACCAGGAAGACCGCCTGCGCACCGAATGGCTGCTGCAGCTGGGCAAGAACCGCGACTGGGTCAGCTTCAACCGTGAGTACCCGCTGTACCGCATGAACGACAACCGCTCGGTGCAGTGCTACGCGCTGCTGGCCGAGCACCTGAGCAGCGGGGTGGACAACACCGCGCAGGTCAAAGACGCCTGGCTGCCCCTGAAAGACGCGGACGAAGGCTGTGCCAGCGCCGCCGAGCAGCTGCTCAAGGACCACACCACACCGGCGCAAATGGTCTGGCAGCGTGCGCGTCTGGGCATGGAAAACGACCGCCTGCGGGTGGCTACCCAGGCCGTGGGGCTGGTCAGTCCCGCCTCGGTCAAGACGGTCACCGCCATCTACCTGAACCCGGGCAAGTACCTCAACGACAAGCTCACCGCCCTCCAGCCCAAGACCCGCGAGCTGGTGTCCCTGGCCCTGATCCGCCAGGCCTACCTGGAGCCCGCCGACGCGGCCGCCGAAATCGACAAGTTGCGCTGGAAGACCCAGCTAACCCAGGAGGAGCGCAGCTGGATCTGGGGCGTCATCGGCAAGCGCGCAGCGCAGAAGCTCATGCCCGAAGCCCCAGCCTACTTTGCCCGGGCACAAACCGCGTACCTCAACGAAGACCACCTGGCCTGGCAGGTCCGTGCCGCGTTGCGCGCCGGCCGCTGGGACCAGGTGCAAAGCGCCACCTCCGCCATGGGCGAGACCCAGCGCAACGAACCCACCTGGGTCTACTGGCGCGCCCGCGCGCTGTTGCAGCAGTCGACCACCGAGGGCTCCCGGGCGCAGGCCCTGCGCCTGCTGGAAGGCATTGCCAGCGTGCGCGGTTTCTACGAGCAGCTGGCGCTGGAGGAACTGGGCCAGCGCATCAGCCCGCCGCCCCGCCCCGCCGCCCCCACACCCGAGGAAAAAGACGCCGCCAGCCGCAACCCGGGCCTGAGCCGCGCCCTGTACGCCATCCGCATCGGGCTGCGGGCCGAGGGGGTGCGCGAATGGAACTACAGCACCAACCTGCATGTGCGCGGCGGCATGGACGACCGCGCCCTGCTCGCCGCCGCCGACCTGGCCTGCCGCAACGAGGTCTGGGACCGCTGCATCAACACCAGCGAGCGCACCAAGGCCGTCATCGACCTGGAGCAGCGCTTTCCCATGCCCCACAAGGCGGCAGTGCTTGCCCGCGCCAAGCAGATCGGACTGGACCCGGCTTACGTGTACGGGCTGATCCGCCAGGAAAGCCGTTTCATCACCGATGCCCGCTCCGGCGTGGGCGCGTCCGGCCTGATGCAGGTCATGCCCGCCACCGCGCGCTGGACCGCCAAAAAAATTGGCCTGACGGATTTCCAGTCGCACCAGATCACGGACCGTGACACCAACATCGCCATCGGCACCGGCTACCTGAAACTGGTGCTGGACAACTTTGGCGGCTCCATGCCCATGGCGGCAGCGGCCTACAACGCCGGCCCCAACCGGCCGCGCACCTGGCGCGGGCAGACCGGCGACCCCGTCCTGGAGGCAGCCATCTGGGCCGAGAACGTCCCCTTCAACGAAACCCGGGACTACGTGAAAAAAGTGCTGTCCAACACCACCAACTACGCTGCGCTGATCACCGGACAACCGCAATCGCTCAAGGCCCGCCTGGGCATGGTGGGCCCGCGCGACGCCAGCGCAGGGGCGCCCGCCATGGACGACCTGCCCTGAGGCCCAACCACCCGCGCACCTCCTCCACGGACTCTTTGCAAGAAGGTTTTATGTACACGCTCTACATCGGCAACAAAAACTACTCGTCCTGGTCCATGCGCCCCTGGGTGCTACTCAAGCAGGCGGGCATCGCCTTTGACGAGGTGCCGGTGCGCTTCGATTCCTTTGACGCGGGCTCGACCTTCAAGAAAACCCTGCACGACGTCACCCCCACCGGCAAGGTGCCGGTGCTGATGGACGGCGAACTGGCGATCTGGGACACGCTGGCCATTGCCGAGTACCTGGCCGAACAACACCCCGACAAAAAACTGTGGCCTACCGAGCGCACCGCCCGTGCGCGCGCCCGCAGCATCTGCGCCGAGATGCACAGCGGCTTCACGGCCCTGCGCGGCAGCTGCCCCATGAACATCGAGGCGCAGCTGGCCGACACCGGCGCCCTGATCTGGCGCGACAAGCCCGCCGTGCGGGCCGACGTGCAGCGCCTGGTCACCATGTGGAGCGCCCTGCTGCAGGCGCACGGCGGCCCCCTGCTGTTTGGCGCCTTCACCATCGCCGACGCCTTCTTTGCCCCGGTGTGCATGCGCATCAAGAGCTACGGGCTCCCGGTGCCCGAATCCATTGCCGCCTACATCGGACGCGTCTGCGCCCTGCCCGGCGTGCAGGCCTGGGTGGACGCCGCCCTGGCCGAGCACGACTTCCGGGAATTTGAAGAACCCTACCGCCTCAAGCCCTGAGCACCGCGTTTGCGCTAACCTGACGACGATGGAAACCTACCTGGTTGGCGGTGCGGTGCGCGATGCCCTGATGGGCCTGCCGGTGCAGGACCACGACTGGGTGGTGGTGGGCGCCACGCCCCAGGCGCTGGTGGACCAGGGCTTTGTACCGGTGGGCCGGGACTTTCCTGTGTTCCTGCACCCCCAGACCAAGGAAGAGTACGCGCTGGCCCGCACCGAACGCAAGACCGCGCCCGGCTACCGCGGTTTTGCCATCCACGCCGAACCCAGCGTCACGCTGGAGGAGGATCTTGCCCGACGCGACCTTACTATCAATTCCATAGCTGTTCACGCAGATTCCACGGCCACTGAAGGCGTATTTGACCCCGAAAAATGGCAAGCCACGGGGGCCCTGGTGGACCCGTTTGGCGGCCACCGGGACATTGCCGACAAAGTGCTGCGCCATGTCACCGACGCCTTCCGCGAGGACCCGGTGCGCGTCCTGCGGCTGGCCCGTTTTGCCGCGCGCTTCACCGACTTCGCGGTGGCCCCGGAGACCCTGGCGCTGATGCGCGACATGGTCGACCACGGCGAGGTGGACCACCTGGTCGCCGAGCGGGTGTGGCAGGAACTGGCCCGCGGCCTGATGGAGGCGCAGCCCTCGCGCATGTTTGCCGTGTTGCGCGACTGCGGCGCACTGGCGCGGCTGCTGCCCGAAATGGACGCCCTGTGGGGCATTCCCCAAAGCGTGGAGCACCACCCCGAGGTGGACACCGGCGCGCACCTGATGCTGGTGCTGGACATGGCCGCCCGCCTGGGCGCCCCGCTGCCGGTGCGTTTTGCCTGCCTGGCCCACGACCTGGGCAAGGGCACCACGCCCGCAAATGTGCTGCCCCGCCACATCGGCCACGAGGAGCGCGGCGTGCGCCTGCTCAAGCCCCTGTGCCAGCGCCTGCGGGTGCCCGTGGACTGCCACGAGCTGGCCCAGGTGGTGACCCGCGAGCACGGCAACATCCACCGCAGCGCCACGCTGAATGCAGCCGCCATCGTGCGCCTGCTGGAGCGCTGCGACGCGTTTCGCAAGCCCGCGCGCTTTGCCGACATCCTGCTGGCCTGCGAGTGCGACGCCCGCGGCCGCCT
>JBAQKO010000231.1:0-3479 GCA_049301075.1 Rhodoferax sp. | reverse complement strand
TGCGCCGCTAGCGCAAGCGTTTGATCAGGCTGGACGTATCCCAGCGCTGGCCGCCCATGTGCTGCACGTCGGCGTAGAACTGGTCTACCAGGGCCGTGACCGGTAGCCGTGCGCCATTGCGCTTGGCCTCGTCCAGCACCAGCCCCAAGTCCTTGCGCATCCAGTCCACGGCAAAACCGAAGTCGAACTTGTCGGCCACCATGGTCTTGCCACGGTTATCGAGCTGCCAGCTTTGTGCCGCGCCCTTGCCAATCACGTCGAGCACCTGGTTCATGTCCAGCCCGGCCTGCTGACCAAAGGCGATGGCTTCACTCAGCCCCTGCACCAGGCCGGCAATGCAGATCTGGTTGACCATCTTGGCGAGCTGGCCCGCGCCGTTTTCACCCAGCAGGGTGAAGGCGCGCGAGAACGCCATGGCCACGGGCTTGGCGGCCTCAAACGCGGCACTGTCGCCGCCGCACATCACCGTCAACAGGCCGTTTTGTGCACCGGCCTGGCCACCCGACACCGGGGCGTCGATAAACCGCAACCCCATGTGCTGGGCGGTGGCACCCAGCTCGCGGGCCACGCTGGCCGAGGCCGTGGTGTGGTCGATAAAAAGCGCGCCGGGTTTCATGCCGGCAAAGGCACCATCGGGTCCCAGCGTTACGCTGCGCAGGTCGTCGTCATTGCCGACGCAGCAAAACACGAGGTCGGCGTTGTGGGCCGCCAGACGCGGCGTGGCCGCCTGCGCATGGGGCCTTTTTGGGCCTTCTGTGCCCGCAAATTCTGCGCACCACGCTATCGATTTGGTAGCGGTACGGTTGTAAACGGTTACCTGGTGACCGGCGTGGGCCAGGTGGCCAGCCATGGGATAGCCCATGACTCCCAGTCCGAGAAAGGCCACCTTGGCCGGGGGGCAGGCTTCGTAGGTTTTGGTGTTGATGCTGGACATGGCTTACTTACATGATGGCAAAATTTTCGGTGCCGGCACTGAGGTCGGTGGATCGGCCGCGCTGGCTGTTGAGCTTGATCTGCAGGCGCAGGTCATTCAACGAGTCGGCGTTGCGCAGCGCGTCCTCGTAGGTGATGGCGTTGGCTTCGTACAGGTCAAACAGCGCCTGGTCGAACGTCTGCATGCCGGCCTGGCGACTCTTTTTCATGATCTCCTTCACCTCGGACACTTCGCCCTTGAAGATCAGATCCGAAATCAACGGCGAGTTGATCAGGACCTCCACGGCGGCCACGCGGCCCTTGCCGTCCTGCTTAGGAATCAGGCGCTGTGAAACCAAAGCCCGCAGGTTGAGCGAGAGGTCCATCAGCAGCTGCGAGCGCCGCTCTTCCGGGAAGAAGTTGATGATGCGGTCCAGCGCCTGGTTGGCGCTGTTGGCGTGCAGTGTGGCCAGGCACAGGTGGCCGGTTTCGGCAAACGCCACAGCATGCTCCATGGTTTCGCGGTCGCGGATTTCGCCCATCAGGATCACATCGGGGGCCTGGCGCAGTGTGTTCTTCAGTGCCGCTTCCCAGCTGTCGGTATCGAGTCCGACCTCGCGCTGCGTGACCACGCAGTTCTTGTGCATGTGCACAAACTCCACCGGGTCTTCGATGGTGATGATGTGGCCGAACGAGTTCTCGTTGCGCCAGTCGACCATGGCAGCCAGCGTGGTGGACTTGCCCGAGCCGGTGGCGCCCACCATGATGCACAGGCCGCGCTTGGACTGCGAAATTTCCTTGAGTACTTGGGGCACGCCCAGACTGTCGATGGTGGGCAGTGCCGCTGGAATCACCCGCAATACCATGCCGACCTTGCCCTGCTGGATGAAGGCGTTGACCCGGAAGCGCCCAATGCCGGGCGGTGAGATGGCGAAGTTGCTTTCCTTGGTGCGTTCGAACTCGGCGACCTGCTTGTCGTTCATGATGGAACGCGCCAGCGCCAGCGTGTGGACGGCGTTCAAGGGCTGGGGGGACACCTTGGTCACCTTGCCGTCGACCTTGATGGCCGGGGGAAAGTCACCCGTGATGAACAGGTCACTGCCATTGCGGCTGACCATCAGCTTGAGCAGGTCGTTGATGAATTTGGTGGCTTGATCGCGCTCCATGAGAGCACCTCCTTACGAGTGAAACGTGGGGGCAGGTTTTGGCGCCGGGCCGCCCCTAGCCGGGGAAGTTCTCGGGAATTTTGGCTTTGCTGCGCGCCTCCGCCGGGCTGATGATGTTGCGCTTGACCAGGTCGGTGAGATTCTGGTCCAGCGTTTGCATGCCCACGCTGTTGCCCGTCTGGATGGATGAGTACATCTGGGCCACCTTGGCCTCGCGGATCAGGTTGCGGATGGCGCTGGTGCCCAGCATGATCTCGTGGGCGGCGACACGGCCCTGGCCGTCCTTGGTCTTGCACAGGGTTTGCGAGATGACCGCCTGCAGCGATTCGGACAGCATGGCCCGCACCATCTCCTTCTCGTCGGCCGGGAACACGTCAATGATCCGGTCAATGGTCTTGGCAGCGCTCGAGGTGTGCAGTGTGCCGAACACCAGGTGGCCGGTTTCGGCGGCGGTCATGGCCAGGCGGATGGTTTCGAGGTCGCGCATTTCGCCCACCAGGATGCAGTCCGGGTCTTCGCGCAGGGCCGAGCGCAGGGCTGCGGCAAAGCTCAGGGTGTGCGGTCCGACTTCGCGCTGGTTGACCAGGCATTTCTTGGACTCATGCACGAACTCGATGGGATCTTCCACTGTCAGGATGTGGCCGAACTCGGTCTCATTGAGGTAATTCACCATGGCTGCCAGCGTGGTGGACTTGCCCGAGCCGGTGGGGCCGGTCACCAGCACCATGCCGCGCGGCTTCAGGGCCAGGTCGGCGAAAATCTTGGGTGCGTTGAGCTGCTCTAGCGAAAGGATCTTGCTGGGAATCGTCCGGAATACAGCGCCGGCGCCGCGGTTGTGGTTGAAGGCATTGACCCGAAAGCGTGCCAGGCCATCGATCTCGAACGAAAAGTCGATTTCCAGGAATTCCTCGAAATGCTTGCGCTGCCCGTCGTTCATGATGTCGTACACCATGGCGTGCACCTGCTTGTGGTCCAACGCTTCCACGTTGATTCGACGCACATCGCCGTGGACCCGGATCATGGGCGGCAAACCGGCCGAGAGGTGCAAATCCGATGCTTTGTTCTTGACGCTAAAGGCCAGCAATTGGGTAATGTCCACGTAGTCCTCGTTCCGTTGGTCGTTGTTTGTTACGCTTCGTAGATTATGACCATGATTGCCGACAATCTATCCCAGGTGCGCACGCGTCTGGCCCAGGCCTGTTCCCGCGCGGGGCGTGACGCGGGGAGCGTCGCCCTGCTGGCGGTTTCCAAGACCTTTGGCGCCGATGCCGTGGTGCAGGCCCACGCCGCCGGGCAGACGGCGTTTGGTGAAAACTACATCCAGGAAGCGGTGGACAAGATCGCCGCGCTGGCCCATTTGCCGCTGGAGTGGCATTGCATCGGGCCCATCCAGAGCAACAA
>JBAQKO010000230.1:0-9834 GCA_049301075.1 Rhodoferax sp. | reverse complement strand
GGGGTGCAGCGTTGCAGGGCCTGCTCGACGGTGCACAGCGTGGCGAACCGGTCCTGCAATACCGTGGCGGTGCGGGCCCGGATGTCGGCGGCGCTCAGGGGGCGGCCATCGGGCTGCACCATGTCGTAGGTGAGGGTGGCGTCCACCACGAAGTCCACGCGCCAGCCCAGGTCGGAGGCGTGGCGGGTGGTGGTTTCACAGCACTGCTCGGTGCGGATGCCGCTGACGATGAGGCGCCCGATGCCGTTCTCCGTCAGCCACACATCCAGGCCGGTGCCCACCAGGGCGCTGTGGCGGTGTTTGTGGAAGGTGGCCGCGGGGATGAACGGAGCCAGGCCCTGGAGCGGTGTCACATGGCCGGACTCCATTGCGAAGGGGTTGCTGGCGTCCGCCGGACCATCCATATGCAGCACGCGCACGACCGGCACGCCCCGGGCTACGCAGCCGGTGATGAGGGCGTTCTGCGCCGTCAGGTAAGCGGGCATGTCGCGCTCGGTGGAATAGGGGCGGTGGCGGAACGATTCCTGCGCATCAATCACAATCAGACAGCTTTTCATAACAAGGACTCCTTTGTAGCAGAGGTTGGAGTCCTTATTTTTCCGTCTACGTGGCCGTCATGCCGCTCTGTGGCGGACAGGTTTCGATCAAATCAGGACATGGTTTGTGGCGCGGGTTCAGTGGCGCAGCAGACTCAGGGGGCCCGCAAAATAGTCCAGACTGCCCGGATGCCGGGTCTCCGGGGCTGCCGGCGCAAATACCGACAGGCGGCTGCCGTGCACCAGCGCCTCCTGCGCGGGCATCAGGCTGGCGGCGCGGGGCGCCGCAATGCGCTCACCGCCGGATTCGGCGGGCGCTGGCACGGGCGCAAGCGGTACCGGCTGCAGGCCGACTACCGGCTGCAGCCACTGCACAATGGGCTCCCACTGGCGCAGGTCGGCGTTGTCGGCGGTGGGTGGGTGGTCGAACAGGGTCTGCCCGCTTTCCAGGCTGCGCACATACAGCTGGGCCTCGCGCAGAAAGCCGATGAAGGGCAGCTGCTGCGCCTGCGCCCACTCCTGCAGCACCTGCGCGGCCCGGGTGCGGGCGTCGATGCGCATGCCCACAATGCCCAGCTTGCAGCGTCCGGAGGCTATTCGCGGCAGGGTCTGCAGTTCGGCCAAGCAGGCCGCGGCGGACTCGCGGTCGAACAGGGAGTTGCACAGGGGTATCAGCACGGCGTCGGTGGACATGATGACCTTTGCCAGCTCAAACCCCTGCATGCCACCAGGCGTATCCAGGACGACGTGGGTGACCCCCGGCGGGACCTTGAGGACATTGCGCTGGTCGACGACCCAGGGCACGATGGTGGGCAGGGCGGCGTCACGCCGCCTGAGCCAGGCCCGTGTGGACTGCTGGCGGTCGACGTCGCCCAGCATCACGGCCACGCCCTGGCCGGCCAGCCAGGTGGCGAGGTGCGTTGCCAGGGTGCTTTTGCCACTGCCTCCCTTGCGATTGATTACGGCGATTACCGGCATGCAGTCGTGCTCCAGAGCGGACGATGCTGCAGTTTGGATCAAAAAACGCCAAAAGTCCAGACGGAGCGGGCGTAGATAGCTATAAATTTACTAGCAAGCGGGCGCTTGCCCTGCGTCGGGGCCTGCGGGCGCTCAGTGGGTCCGGGCCGCGAACGCCGGCTTGAACCACAACAGCAGCAGCGCCAGTGCGCTGATCAGGGCGCCCGCCGTGAAGGTGGCAGCTGGCCCCCGGGCATCCCAGAGCAACCCGGCCAGGGCGCTGGCTGCCAGCAGGGCCAGGCCGCTCACCAGATAGAACAGCCCGTAGGCGGTGCCCCGCAGGTGGGTCGGCGCGGCACCGGCCACCATGGCCGACAGCAGACCCTGGGTCATGGCCATGTGCAGGCCCCACAGGGCAATGCCGCCCCAGATGCCGGCGCCCCCCCGGGCTAGCAGCACGTCGGCCGCTATGAGGACCAGCAGGCCGGCGCCCAGCAGGTGTTTGGGGTTGGCGCGGTCGGAGAACTTGCCAAACGGGTAGGCCAGTGTGGCGTACACCAGGTTCATGGCAATCAGCACCAGGGGTGTCCAGGCCAGCGGCAGGCCGTCTTGCTGGGCGCGCAATACCAGAAAAGCTTCGCTGAAGCGGGCCAGCGTGAAGGTGGCGCCTACCGCCACCAGCCACCAGTAGGCGGCGTCGAGCTGGGCCAGGTTGCCGCGGGTCAGGGGGTTGACGGTGGTCGGGGTCTTGGCCCGGTGGGGCTCGCGCACGCCCAGATACATCAGCGCCGCGGCCAGCGTGGAGGGGATGGCGGCGGCCCAGAACACGGCGCGGTAGTCGTTGGCCCACAGCAGCATCAGGCCCATGGCCAGCAGCGGGCCGACAAATGCGCCTATGGTGTCCAGTGCCTGGCGCAGGCCGAAGGCGGCGCCGCGGATGCTGCCGTGGGTGATGTCGGCAATGAGGGCGTCGCGTGGCGCATCGCGCACGCCTTTGCCCATGCGGTCCATGATCCGGGCCGCGGCGATGGAGCCGATGCCCGGCGCCATGGCCAGCAGCGGCTTGGCCAGGGCCGACAGCAGGTAGCCGCCCAGCACCAGGGGCTTGCGCCGCCCCAGGTAGTCGCTCAGGCTGCCGGAAAATACCTTGACCACCATGGTGGTGGCGCCGGCCAGACCCTCGATCAGCCCGACCAGCGAGGCGCTGGCGCCCAGACCGGTGATCAGGAACACCGGCAGCAGGCCGCTGACCATTTCGGTCGAGATGTCGGTCAGCATGCTGACCAGGCCCAGCGCCCAGACGCCGGCGGGCAGGTGGTGTGTCTTGGCTGCCGGTTCAGCCACGGGCTGTGTCAGGCAACGACCACAGACGCCGTGTTGCCACGCGCTGCAATGGTGCCAATGGTGTGAACGGTTTCGCCCGCCGCGCGCAGCGTGGCCGCGCAGGCGTCGGCGTGGGCAGCGTCGATCACCACCACCATGCCGATGCCGTTGTTGAAGGTGCGGTTCATCTCGATGTCGTCAATGCCGGCGGTCTTTTGCAGCCAGGCAAAGAGTTCGGTTTGCGGCCAGCTGCCTTTTTTCAGGTGGGCGGCCGTGCCTTCGGGCAGCACGCGGGGAATGTTTTCCAGCAGGCCGCCACCGGTGATGTGGGCCAGCGCCTTGATCGGGTGGGCGGCCAGCGCGGCCAGCACGTTTTTCACGTACAGGCGGGTTGGCTCCATGATGGCCTGCTTGAAGGGCTTGCCGTCCAGCGTGGCAGGCACGGTGCCGGCTTTTTCGGCGCGCTCGATGCACTTGCGCACCAGGCTGAAACCGTTGGAGTGCACACCGTGGCTGGCCAGACCCAGCACCACGTCGCCGGGTTTCACGTCGGCGCCGGTCAGGATCTTGGACTTTTCGACCGCACCGACGGCAAAGCCGGCCAGGTCGTATTCACCGGCGGGGTACATGCCGGGCATCTCCGCCGTTTCGCCACCAATCAGCGCGCAGCCGGAGAGTTCGCAGCCCTTGGCAATGCCGCCCACCACGGCAGCGGCGGTGTCCACGTCGAGCTTGCCGCAGGCAAAGTAGTCCAGGAAGAACAGCGGCTCGGCGCCTTGCACCAGCACGTCATTGACGCTCATGGCCACCAGGTCGATGCCCACGGTGTCGTGCATGTTCCATTCAAACGCCAGCTTGAGCTTGGTGCCCACGCCATCGGTGCCGGACACCAGCACCGGCTCCTTGTAGCGTTTGGGCACCTCGAACAGGGCGCCAAAACCGCCAATACCGGCCAGCACGCCTTCGCGCATGGTCTTTTTGGCCAGCGGCTTGATGCGTTCGACCAGCGCGTCGCCGGCGTCAATGTCAACGCCGGCATCTTTGTAGGACAGGGGAGTGGTGGAGCTTGAATTGGTCATGTGAAGTGGCGGGCCATCGCGGTCGTGGCAGAGCCCTATAGAATTTGGCTAGATTTTAAGGGTTCGCCCCGCCTTTCCTGTATGCAATTCACCCCTCCCCAAAAAAGTTTTGTCGCCTGGAGCCTGATCGCGGCATTGCTGGCAGGTGCGCTGTGGCTGATTGCCCCGGTGTTGACGCCTTTTGTGGTGGCGGCGGTGCTCGCCTATGCGCTGACGCCGGTGGTTGATTGGCTGGACGACGTGGGGCAGGGCCGCGTTCCCCGGCTGCTGGCGGTGGTGGTGGTCGAGCTGCTGTTCGTGTTCGTGGTGGCAGCCGTCCTGTTGCTGATGGTGCCCATCCTGGCCAAGGAGTTGCCCCTGATGCGTGAGCAGCTGCCCCAGGTGCTGGAGAGCCTGGGGGCTTCCCTCAAGCCCTGGCTGGCGCAGTGGGGCATTCACCTGAACCTGGACATGGCCAGCGTCCGCGCCTTTGTCGTGAAACACCTCAATGCCAACGTGGAAAACACCGTGGGCGGTGTCCTGGCGTCCCTCAAGCTGGGGGGCAGCGTGGCGTTTTCCGTGATCGGCAATGCCATCCTGATCCCGGTGGCGCTGTTTTACCTGCTGATGGACTGGGACCGTTTTGTCGGCCTGCTGCGGGAGCTGATTCCCCCGCGCCTGCGTGCCGCCACGGACAGTTTCATGGGCGAGGCCGACGCCGTGCTGGGGCAGTACCTGCGTGGCCAGCTGCTGGTGATGGTGCTCATGGCGCTGTTCTACAGCGTGGGCCTGTCCCTGTTCGGGCTGGATCTGGCCGTTCCGATTGGCGTTTTTACCGGCCTGGCCATGTTTGTGCCCTATGTGGGGTTTGGCGTGGGCCTGGTGCTGGCGGCGTTTGCCGGTGTGCTGGAGTTTTCCAGCACGGTGGGCGTGGCCCGTGCCGCCATCATGATCGCGGCGGTGTACGGCGGGGGGCAAATCGTCGAGGGGTTCTTTCTGACGCCCCGCCTGGTGGGCAAGCGCATCGGCCTGCATCCGCTGGCCGTCATCTTCGCCCTGCTGGCGTTTGGCCAGCTCTGGGGATTTGTGGGCGTGCTGATTGCGCTGCCGGTCAGTGCGGTATCGCTGGTGGCCGTGCGCCGCATCCGGTCCGGTTATCTGGCCAGCCATCTGTACCGGGACTGAAGGCGACACCATGAAACAGATCGCACTGGATATTGGCCTGTCGACGGGGCCCACGCTGGCCAATTTTTGTGCCGGCCCAAATGAAGCGGCCCTGCGCCACCTGGAGCTGTGGGTGGGGAGCAAGGCCCAGGCCCAAACCCGCTCACCGGTTCCCACCTACCTGTGGGGTCCCAGCGGCAGCGGCAAGAGCCACCTGCTCAAGGCCGCCCGCGAAGCCTTGCGCGAGCAGGGCGCACGCGTGGGCTGGCTGGATGCGTCGGTGCACGTGGCACCGGAGTTCAGCGAGTCGTGGGCGGCCGTGCTGCTGGACGACGTGCACCTGTACACCGCCGCGCAGCAGCACGTGGCCTTCAACTGGTTTGTGAACGCCCAGACCCACCAGCGTCCGGTGCTGGCGGCGGGCGAGTTCGCGCCGGTGGACCTCAAGCTGCGCGACGATTTGCGCACCCGGCTGGGCTGGGGCCACATCTTCAGCCTGCAGCCCCTGAGTGAGCCCGAGCGCCGCGCCGTGCTGCGCAAGGCGGCAGACGCCCGGGGCGTGTTCCTGAGCGACGAGGTGATGGACTTCATGCTCAACCGTTTCAGCCGCGACCTGGGCAGCCTGATGGAGCTGCTGGAGCTGCTGGACGGCTACGCCCTGCAGACCAAGCGCGGCGTCACCATTCCCCTGATCAAATCCATGATGGACAACCACTGATGCAAGTACCCGCCACCCACGCTGCCAAGGGCACTCCGGGGTCAGCCCCCGGCGCCAAGGCCCCGTTGGCCCTGTTTGACCTCGACTACACGCTGATCCCCATCGACTCCGATTACGAGTGGGGTGAATTCACCACCGCCCGGGGCTGGACCGACCCGGTGGAATTCAAGCGCCAGAACGACGCGTTTTACGAGCAGTACAAGGACGGCACGCTCGATATACGGGCCTATGTGCGCTTCGCCACCGCCGCCGTGCGTCGCCAGGGTGCTACTAATTCCATAGCTGCACACGCAGATTTCATGCGGGATGTGATCCAGAAAGCCATACGACCGCAGGCCCTGGAGCTGGTGCGCCAGCACCAGCAGGCCGGTGATGCGGTGGTGATCGTGACCGCCACCAACGAGTTCGTGACCCGCCCCATTGCCGAGGCCTTTGGCGTGGCGGAGCTGATTGCCGTGGAGCTGGAGCGCGACGATACGGGCTGGTTCACCGGTAGCATCCGCGGCGTGCCGTCGTTTCGCGAGGGCAAGGTGACGCGGGTGGAGCAGTGGCTGCAGGCACGCGACCTGTCATGGGATGCCGTGCAGACCACCTTCTACTCCGACTCCATGAACGACCTGCCGCTGTTTGAGAAGGCTACAACGCCGGTGGCGACCAATCCGGACGACCGTCTGCGCGCCCTTGCCCAGGCGCGTGGATGGCGCATACTTGACCTGTTCTAGAGAAAACATGATTAAAAAATTCATTGATAAATTGCTGGGCAAGACGCCTGCTGCCCCCTCGCGCAAGAAGCCCCAGTTTGGCAAGCGTGTGGACATTCCGGTGTCGGTCCACGGCATCGACCCCAACCTGGTGGACGAGCGCGCCATCAACGTGGTGCGTACCCTGCAGGGCGCCGGTTTTGAAGCCTACGTGGTGGGGGGGGCCGTGCGCGACCTGCTGGTGGGCCTGCGTCCCAAGGACTTTGACGTGGCCACCAACGCCACGCCCGAGCAGGTCAAGGGCCTGTTTCGCCGCGCCTTCATCATCGGCCGGCGTTTTCGCATCGTGCACGTGGTCTATGGCCGCGGGCGCGAGCATGAAGTGATTGAAGTCTCCACCTTCCGTGCCTACCTGGACAATGCCGCGGCCGAGCAGGTGGCGGGCAACGAGAAAACCAGCAAGAGCGAACTGGCGGGCATGAAGCACGCCGTGGATTCGACCGGTCGGGTATTGCGCGACAACGTCTGGGGTCCACAGGAAGAAGACGCGGTGCGCCGCGATTTCACCATCAACGCCATGTACTACGACCCGCAGTCGCAGACCGTGGTGGACTACCATAATGGTTTCAAGGACGTGAAGAACCGCGTCATCCGCATGATCGGCGACCCGGCCACGCGCTACCGCGAAGATCCGGTGCGCATCATCCGTGCCGTGCGCTTTGCGGCCAAGCTCAGTGGTCTGGGTTTCAGCCTGGAGTCCAAGACCGCCGGGCCGCTGGTCAAGTCCCAGACCCTGCTGGCCGATGTGCCGCAAAGCCGTTTGTTTGACGAAATGCTCAAGCTGCTGCAGACCGGCCATGCGCTGGCCTCCATCGAAACCTTGAAGAAACTGGGGATGGCCCGCGGCATCTACCCGCTGCTGGACGTGGTGGTGGAGCGCGCCGGGCAGCCGTTCGTCAACGCCGCCCTGAAGGACACCGACCGCCGCGTGGGCGAGGGCAAGCCGGTGGCACCCAGCTTCCTGCTGGCCTGCGTGCTGTGGGCTGATGTGCGCGACGGCTGGGCGCGCCGCCTGGAGCAGCGCCAGCATTCGCACCCGGCGCTCATGGATGCGATTGACGACGTGTTCCATGCCCGCATTGGCGATGTGTCCGGCGGCGGCAAGCTGGCCGGCGACATGCGTGAAATCTGGGTCATGCAACCGCGTTTCGAAAAGCGCGTGGGCAGCACGCCGTTTGGCATGGTGGAGCAGCCGCGGTTTCGCGCGGCGTTTGACTTCATGCGCTTGCGCGCCGACATTGGCGAGGTGGACGAGTTGCTGGCCGACTGGTGGCAGGAGTTCAGCATGGCCGACGATACGCTGCGCCAGGACATGGTGGATCTGGTGCGCGAAGAGCAGCACAAGCGCCCGCGCGCGCCGCGGGTTGCGCGTGCGCCCGCCGATGCCGGCGCACCGACCAGTTCCCGCAGTGACAGCGCGCCGGGTGAACTGGACGGCGTTGCGCCGGAGGCATCCGGCGAAGGTGATGGTGGTGCACCCCGCAAGCGTCGCCGTCGCCGTCGCTCCGGTGCCGCCCGGGGCGCGGGTAACCCTGAAGGAGGCGCCGATACCGGTGCCTGAGTGGCCCATGCGGGACCTGACCACCGCCTACATCGGTCTGGGTGCCAACCTGGGGGATGCCTGTGCCGCCGTGCTCCAGGCCGCGCAGGAAATTGCCGCGTTGGATCGCGTCGTGCTGACCCGGCAATCGTCGCTGTATGCCAGCGCGCCGGTGGACGCGCATGGGCCGGATTACGTCAACGCCGTGGTGGAAGTGCAGACCCGCTTGCGGGCGCATGAGCTGCTGGAGCAGCTGCAGACGATTGAAACGCGTGCCGGCCGTTTGCGGCCGTACCGCAATGCGCCGCGTACGCTGGACCTGGACCTCCTGTTGTTTGGCGATGTCCGTATGGACAGTCCGCAGCTCATACTGCCGCACCCCCGCATGGCGCAGCGCGCCTTCGTGCTGGTGCCCCTGGCCGAGATTGCGCCGCACGTGGTCGTCGCAGGGCAGATGCAGGCGGTGCAAGGGCAAACCATTAGGAAGCTGGGCGTTGGAGGCGCGGCGCCAGCCATAGAATAAATTCGTCGCAGAAACGCTATCCCGAGGAGACACCATGAACTTCAACAACATGCGACTCGCCACCAAGCTGTGGCTTTCCACCGGGTCCATTGTTTTGGGCCTGGGCCTGATCATTGCCTTTGCGGCGGTGCGCAACGCCGGTGACCGGGCGGAAAGCACCGCGAAGCTGGAAATGGCGAGCCAGAAAATCCGCCTGGTCAGCCAGTGGGCAGCGCTGACCGAAGTCAACGCGGTGCGCTCGACGGCTGTAGCCATGACGTCCGACCCGGCGGTCATCAACGGGTTCAAGGACGACATTGCGGCCACCTCGGCGCAGATCAGCGATATCCAGAAAAAAGTGGATGCCACGGAGTTGTCGTCCGCCGATCGCGCGCAGCTGGAAAAAATTGCGGCCAACCGCAAGGTCATGCTGGATTTTCGGGTCCAGGGTAACCAGCTCAAGGCCGACCAGAATTTCGATGCACTGACGACCCTGATGTCGACCCAGTACCGCCCGGCGGTGCTGGCCTACCAGCAGTCGCAAAAGGATTTTCTCGCCATGCAGGAGACGGCTTTTGAGGAAATTCGCCAGTACTACACCCAACGCAGCAAGAACACGGTCACCTTTGCCGCCGCAGGCGTAGCCCTGCTGATTGTGGCGCTGCTGGCGGGCGCCGCCACGCTGATCCGCTCCATCCGCACGCCCCTGTTGCAGGCCAATGGCCTGGCCGCCCGCATTGCGCAGGGCGATCTGAGCCAGCAGATGGATCTGTCACGCGGCGACGAGTTTGGCGACCTGATGAAGTCGCTGGCCGCCATGAACGAATCGCTGGGCCACATGGTCTCGCAGGTGCGTCGCAGCACTGACAACATTGCCACGGCCAGTGCCGAGATCGCCACCGGCAACAACGACCTGGCGCAGCGTACCGAGCAGACATCGAGCAACCTGCAGGCCACGGCTTCCAGCATGGACCACCTCACCAGCAACGTGCAGCAGAGTGCCGACAATGCGCGCCAGGCCAGTTCGCTGGCCGCGCGGGCGTCGTCGGTGGCCGAAAAGGGTGGCGCCGTGGTGGACCAGGTGGTGGCCACCATGCAGGAGATCAACACCAGCAGCCAGAAGATCGCCGACATCATTGGCGTGATTGACGGCATCGCGTTTCAGACCAACATCCTGGCGCTCAACGCCGCGGTCGAGGCCGCACGAGCCGGTGAGCAGGGCCGCGGCTTTGCGGTGGTGGCTACCGAGGTGCGCAGCCTGGCCGGGCGTTCGGC
>JBAQKO010000229.1:0-2409 GCA_049301075.1 Rhodoferax sp. | reverse complement strand
GCGGGCTCCCCCTTGACCTGCGCAGAACCCTCTGCCGCCCAGCCGCCGGTGGCGTTGGCGCTGGTATCGCGCTGCCAGAGCAGGCCGATGTCGCTGACGCGGTGGCCGATAGGCGCCGGTTCTGCTGCGAAATTGATAGCTGGTTGCGCAGAATACAAGGGCGTCGCGGCCACTTTTGGCATATAAAAATGGGACGTCGCCACGTCGCTGCCGCCACCAGCGTCTGCCGGCGTGGCGGCGGCGCGCGGTGCGGCCAGCGTGTCTTCCACGGCGTGGCGCACGGCCTGGTGCACTTCGCGGCTGTCGCGAAAGCGGACCTCAATCTTGGTGGGGTGCACATTGACGTCGACCCGCGCTGGGTCCATGGACAGGTACAGCGCGTACACCGGCTGGCGGTGGCCGTGCAGTACGTCATCAAAGGCGCTGCGCGCGGCGTGGGTCAGCACCTTGTCGCGCACGAAGCGGCCGTTCACGTAGCAGAACTGCTGGTCGGCGCGCGAGCGGGCGGCGTCGGGAATGCCCACGCGGCCCCACACGCGTAGGCCCGTGGTGCTGTCGGTGCGGGTGCTGCGCCAGTTCACGGCGAGGGACTGGGCCAGGAAGTCCGCACCCAGCACATCGGCCAGTCGCTGGTCCAGTGCCTGCTCCGGTGGCAGGTCGCCGCAGCGGCGCCACTGTTCCACCAGTTTGCCTTCATGCCAGATGGCAAAGCCCACGTCGGGGCGGGCCAGGGCGTGGCGGCGTACGGATTCGATGCAGTGCGCCAGCTCGGTGGCGTCGGTCTTGAGGAACTTGCGTCGCGCCGGCGTGCTGAAAAACAGCTCCTTCACTTCGACCGTGGTGCCCTGGCTGCGCGCCACGGGTTTGAGTTCGCCGGTGCGGCCATCCAGCAAATAGGCTGCTGATTGGTCGCTGGCCCTTGAAAGGATTGCGCAGTCAGCTATTGAATTGATAGCGGCCAGGGCTTCGCCGCGAAAGCCCATGGTGGCTACCGATTCCAGGTCGTGCAGGTTGCCGATCTTGCTGGTGGCGTGGCGCTTGAAGGCAATGGGCAGATCGTCCACCACGATGCCCATGCCGTCGTCTTCCACGCTGATCAGGCGCACGCCGCCGGCCAGTAGCCGCACCGTGATCTGGGTGGCGCCGGCGTCCAGGGCGTTGTCCACCAGTTCGCGCACCACGGAGGCGGGGCGTTCCACCACCTCGCCGGCGGCGATCTGGCTGATCAACTCGTCCGGAAGTTCACGGATGGGGCGGCGGGGAGTGGGGGCAGGGACAGCGTTCACCCGGCCATTTTAGGGGGGCGTGGCGCGGTGCGTCGGGCCGGGTGGCGAATGCCCCGCAGAGGCGCCTCGACACCAGGGAGGGCATGGTGTACAGTGAAAAATGACACCCCTCAGGTGCCCTGCGGTATCCACTCATAAAGGAATAGCACCATGAAAAAAAATACGCTGTTGATGGCCTGTGCAATCGTTCTGGGGGCCTTGACCCCTGTGACCTGGGCCCAGACGTCCCTGACGCCCAAGGCGCAACTGGCCGCAGACAACAAGGCCGCGCTGACCCGTTACAACCAGGACAAATCCTTGTGCAATGACGAGTCGACGTCCACCGGCCGCCTGCAATGCCGCCGCGATGCCAAGGCGGAATACGACAAGAGCCTGGCTGCGGCCAAGGCCCGTGCCGGTGTGACCACGTCCACGGCCAGGGGCACGTCATCCGCCCCGGTGTGCGCGGACTGCGGCAGGGTAGCGGCGGTGTCTGTGACGGAAAAAGCGGGTGAGTCAACCGCTCTGGGCATGATTGCCGGCGGTGTGGGCGGCGCCTTGCTGGGTAACCAGGTGGGCGGCGGCATCGGCAAGGATATTGCCACCATCGCCGGCGCAGCCGGTGGTGCGTACGCCGGCAAGAAGATCGAGGAAAAGATCAAGACCCACAAGATCTGGACCGTGAGCGTGCAGTACGAAAACGGCAGCAGGAACAATTTCGAGTTCGACCAGGACCCCGGCTACGCCGTGGGTGATGCCGTCAAGAACGCCGGCAACACCATCACCCGGCGTTGAGGGTGGCGGCGCCTGCGGGCGCCGCGCTCAGTGCTGGAAGACGACGGCTTCCAGCTTGAGGGTATGGATCTTTTTCGCCGCAGCGTCCGCCTTGGCGCGGGTGGGGAAAGGGCCTACCCGCACCCGGGTTGCCGGGCCTTTGGCGCTCTTCACACCGTCGGAGAACACCGGCAGGCCCGCTTTCTCCAGCTTGTGGTACGCACGGGTACCGTTGGCGGAGACGGCAAACACACCCACGTTGATGTAAAAACCGGGCGCCAGGTCGGATGCCGGCGCCACCGGGCTGCTGGCTGCCGCGGTGCTGGGCGCCTTGGCTTCCACCGGCGCGGCAACGGGGGCCGGCGTGGCC
>JBAQKO010000228.1:0-4931 GCA_049301075.1 Rhodoferax sp. | reverse complement strand
GCGCGAGGCCCCGGCCGGCCAGCAACCGGTGTGGGGCATTGCCGCCCCCAGCGCCAACCGCTTTGGCCGCGTCAGCCCCACCACCGCCGCCCATGTGCAAAGCGAGCTGGGGCCCGACCTGCTGATTCTGGACGGCGGCCCCTGCGGCCTGGGCATTGAGTCCACCATCATCGACTGCACCCGCGGCGCGCCCGTGCTGCTGCGCCCCGGCTCCATCAGCCGGGCGCAGGTGGAAGAGGCGTGTGGCCGCAAATTGCTATCGAAAGAAGAGCAAGCTGCGCAGGAAGAGCAAGGACTTGCGGCCCCCAAAGCGTCTGGAACCCTGGAGTCGCACTACGCGCCTAACGCCACGGTGCGCCTGATGGACGCCAAGGCCCTGCAGACCGCGCTGGATATGTTGCAGGGTACCGCAGACCCGGCCGCAGGCGCGTCCATTGCCGTGTACGCCCGCGCGCCGCTGAAGAACGTGCCGCGCCAAGTCCTGCTGCGTCCCATGCCCGGTGCGGCGGCCGTGGCGGCGCACGAGCTGTTCTCGGTGCTGCGCGAGTTTGACGCCAAGGGCGTCAAGCTGATCTGGGTGGAAACCCCGCCCGACACCCTGGAGTGGGAAGGTGTGCGCGACCGGCTGCAACGGGCCAGTGCGTAATTGGGGTAACCCTCAAAAACGAAACAATAAAGCGTGGTTTTTAAACGCATCCACGCACTGGCTGGTCGTCAATGCGGCGGGAGCGGTCATCCAGCTTGGGTCCCAATTCGCGGAGAGCCCGACAAGAATGCGCTAAGCTTTCCGGCGACTTTGTCGCTTCCAATATGCCTGTACATTGACCCAGTCGCGAGACGTAAGCGCATGATTCGCAAAGAAATTCTCGGGAATGTTCCGCCGTGTTATCCGACTGGCTGTCATGTTATCCCGCAGTTTTGCCGGATATATCAAAGTTAGACCTCAGAATCAAAAACATGTCGACTGATCCGGGTACCCTCTATCACTATTGCAGCACTGAGGCGTTCGTCTCAATGCTTAAGGGGCGCTCGTTCTGGTTGTCCTCCCTCAAGCTTTCAAACGACACCATGGAGGGGCGCTTGGTCACGTCGACCCTCATGCGCTTTGCCGAGAGGGACTGCCTCGACCAAAGCGCCGCGAGGAGGTTGAGGGAAAGCATCGAGCTAATGGAGCGCCTCTTCCATGGTCTCGGGTTCTGCCTGTCTGAAGACGGTGACCTTCTGAGTCAATGGCGCGGCTATGCTGACGACGCTCGTGGAGTTGCGGTGGGGTTCAGCCACGCCTACCTAAATGAACTGGCGGCACAGCCCCGTCCCGACGGATCCAATCGGTTCGCGATTGCCCGAGTCGAATACGACGAGCAACAGCACGAAGCTGGCATCGAACCGAACTATCGAGAATTGCGCAATCTCATAGATGCCGGAGCATTCCGGTTTCCGGGCCTCCGTTCGCTGCTTGATTCCAGAACGCCGGAGGAAATTGCTGCGGACGACGAAGCCATTGGCAAGGCTCATCGAGGGTTGTTGATGCGCATCCTGCTTCTCGCCCCGAAGTTGTACCAATTGAAGGCACCAGCGTTCCGCGAAGAGCGTGAATGGCGGCTGGTGTCCATCTCCACAGATTCTGCGGAAGACGATGTGTCGTTCCGAGGAAATGGTGCGCGTGTCATCCCTTTCCGCTCCATTGAACTCACGCAGTCCGAAATTGCACCGCTTTCCGAGGTGGTTCTGGGGCCACGTCACGAAACACCGGAAAGTACTGTACAAGCCTTCCTGAAGTCGGTCGGCTATGGCGAAGTTCGCGTCCGACGCTCCGCGGCTACATACCGCTAGGGCGCTGAGGTCTAGCTTTACGTTAAATGTCACGAAACAACCTGCCAACCGTCTTTGTTCTGTGTCTTTTTCCGCTGTGCGCGCGCGCGGAAGTTGCAGACAAGCTGCCGACTGCTCAAGGTCTGTGGGCCATTGCATTCGCTATAGCCTGCGTGCTTGGTGTTGTGGCGTTCGGTATTGCATACCACGCTCGCTGGCCTTGGTTGGCTATCGCTGTTCCTTGTCTGGCGCTGATTGCAGCGCTAGGGCCGGCAATTGAGTCAGATATTGCGGTGGCCGCCGAGCAGGAGCTTGGGGTGGGCTACTTGGCGCAAGCCGAAGAAGCAGAGTGGCTGTTGCCGCTGATTTCCACAATTGGCCTCTTCGGGGGGGCGGTGGCAAGGAGGCGTCGTGTCACTTAACATGCCAATCGACTCGGACCCACAACAGCAGCAGGCGGCTTCGCAGCAGGTTGTTGTGGTCCGGTCATCTTCACGTTAAGGCTCAGGGATGCGTTCGAGCCACCGGCTTCCGGCTGCAGTAGGGGAATGGATAAAGGACATTCCAGATGGTGATCTGGATGCTGTTTATGTTTTCGATGATGGCACAGTGTGCGTCGCTGGAGGCAGGTACGCCCATTCGTCGGGCTCATCGGCTTGTACTTGGGCCAAGTTCATTGACGGGCAACTGAATGAAGTAGTTCTGGCGAAGCACGGCGCCGCTGTACTTTCGGAGGTGAGGGCAAAGGCCTCGAATATGCTGTCACTGCGTGCCAATAACGTGACAAAAGTGAAAGGCTCATGGTGGAAGTTTTGGCAATGAGCCTTAACAGGCGGCCCAGAGGCGATCGCCTACCCCGCCGCGCGGGTCGCTAGTCCTCGTGGTAGCGCAGCTTCATCACCAAAATGGCCGCAGCCAGTGACAGCGTCACAGCATTGGCAATCACGATCGGCCAGGCGTCCAGCAACCAGCCGTACACCAGCCACAGCGCCACGCCGGCCGTGAAGGCGCTGTACATGCCCAGCGAGATGCCGCGCACGTCCTTGGTCTGAAAGGTGTGCAGGGCTTGCGGCACAAAGCTGGCCGTGGTCAGGAAAGCGGCGGCGTAACCCACCCATTCGGAAATTTGCATGGCGGACTCTCGGCGGGTTCAGCGCTGGCTGGCGGCCCATTCCACCAGGGCCTCGATGGCGGGGCGGGCGGCCTTGGCGTTGGGGTGGTTGATGAGGGCGACCAGCACCTGGCGCTTGCCGCCGGCGCCGTGCACATAGCCCGCTACTGCGACAACATCGCTGAGTGAGCCGGTCTTCAAATGGGCGCTGCCGGTGGCGCGGGACTTGACGCGGCGCAGCGTGCCGTCGACGCCGGTGATGGGCAGCGAGGCCATCAGCTCGGGCATCAGCGGCGAAGCGTAGGCGCTCTGCAGCAAGCGGGCCAGGCCCTGCGCGCTGATGCGTTCCGCGCGCGAGAGGCCGGAGCCGTTGTCGAGCACCGGCGCGTCCTGCGGGCCGATGCGCTCCTGCCACCAGCCCAGCACCACGTTGCGCGCGGTGTCAAAGCGGCCTGACCCCAGGGTGAGGTACACCTGCTGGGCCATCACGTTGTTGCTGTATTTGTTGATGTCGCGGATCACCTCGGCCAGCGGTGCCGAGCTCACGGTGAACGCCGGCTTGCCGGCGGCCACGGCGGCGGGCACCGGCCCCATGCGCACGCTGCCCTGCAGCTTGCCCCCCAGCTCCTGCCACAGGCCCTGCACCGCGCGCACGGCGTAGCTGCCCGGGTCGGCGTAGGCCACGGGCCAGACCTTCTCACCGCAGCTGGCGGGGTAGGCACCGGCAAAGCGGATGCGGTTGGGGTCGCTGAAATCGGCCTTGAGCGCGCCGCGGTAGTCGCCGCAGTCGCCCGCCAGTAAAGGCACGCTGGCCTGCAGCTGCACGCCGGCCAGCGGCGGGTCGTACTGGATGCGCGCCGTGGTGCCGCCCGGCTCGGGCACCAGCGTCATGACCACCGACTTGAAGTTGATCAGCAGCGCATCGGGCGCGGCGTTGTAGGGGCGCAGGGGTTCGCCGTCAAAACTGGCCGGGTCGACCGCGGCCACCTCAAAGGCGCTGCGGTCCAGCACCACGTCTCCGGCAATGGTGCGGATGCCCAGGCCCTGCACCCGGCGCAGCAGCAGCCACAGGCGTTCGAGCACCAGCTTGGGGTCGCCCTGGCCCTGGATGTAGAGGTTGCCAAACAGCGTGCCGTCGCGCACCGCGCCCTCCACGAACACGGGGGTGCTCCAGGTGTAGGCGGGCCCCAGCAGGTCCAGCGCGGCGTAGGTGGTGACCAGTTTCATGACCGACGCCGGGTTCATGGGCACGTTGGCGCGGTAGCTCAGGCGCGGCGCCCCCTGGCCCTGCGCGTCCACCAGCAGCACGGACACGGCCTCGCGCGGCACCTTGGCGCGGGCCAGGGCGGCGTCCACTTCGGGGGGCAATTTTTGCGCCGCGGCCGTGGCGGCCAGGGTGCACAGCAGGGCGCCAATGGCGGGCCACCAAACGGTCCGCCGGGCGGCCAGAGATAAAACACGAAAGGGCATGGGTGGATTATCCCGCCCGCGGGTGTCGGGTGGATACCTCCCCGATAATCCCCGGATGCCTGCCGCACCCCGCAACCCCCTTGCCGCCCTGTCGCCCCGCACCGTGGGGCTGGTGGCGGCCGTGGTCACGGTGCTGATCTGGACGGCCTTCATCGTCATTGCCCGCGCCTCGGCCGACCCGGCGCGTGGCGGGGTGCTCAACCCGTTTGACATCGTGTACGCCCGCATCTGGGGTGCCAGCCTGGTGTTGCTGCCCTGGGGTTGGTGGCTGGTGCGGCGTGACCGGCGCACCCAGCCGTGGGCGGGTTCGCTGTTTGGCCTGTCGCCCCTGCCGCTGCGCCAGACGCTGCTGGTGGGCGTGTTTGGCGGCCTGCTGTACGCCATGCTGGCCTACAGCGGTTTCGTCTTTGCACCGGCGGCCCATGCCTCGGTGCTCATGCCCGGCAGCCTGCCGCTGTGGACGGCCCTGCTGGCGGTGCTGATTCTGGGTGACCGCATCACGCCGACCCGCGCGCTGGGGCTGGCCCTGATCGTGGGG
>JBAQKO010000227.1:0-17949 GCA_049301075.1 Rhodoferax sp. | reverse complement strand
GGGGAAGAAGACCACATCAAGCCCGCCGTGCAGACGCTGGGCACGCTGGACCTGTGGCACATCGCCATCAAGCCGGGCAAGCCGTTTGCCTATGGCCATATCGGTGGCTGCCACTTCCTGGGCTTGCCAGGCAACCCGGTGGCCAGCTTTGTGACCTTCCTGGTGCTGGTGCGCCCCTTCCTGCAGCGCCTGCAAGGGTTGGCGTTGGTCGATGTTGCTATGAAAACAATAGCTGTCCGCGCAGATTTCACCTGGGCCAAGTCCGATAAACGCCGTGAATTCTTGCGGGTGCGGCGCAACGCCAACGGCGGGCTGGACCTGTTCTCCAACCAGGGCTCCGGCGTGCTCACCTCCGCCGTGTGGGGCGACGGCCTGGTGGACAACCCGCCCGGTAGCACCATCGCCCCCGGAGACATGGTCCGCTTTGTTTCGTTTGCGGAGCTGCAGGCATGAAGGTTCACCTGAAGTACTTTGCCTCCATCCGGGAAGCGCTGGGGACCGGCGGTGAGTCGCACTCCACCCAGGCCACCACCCTGGCGGCGCTGCGCGACGAGCTCATTGCCCGTGGCGACGCCTATGCCGAGGCCCTGGCGCGCGGCAAGTCGGTGCGCATGGCGCTCAACCAGACGCTCAGCGACGAATCCCAGGCACTGCCCGACGGCGCAGAAGTGGCGTTCTTCCCGCCGGTGACCGGGGGATAGGCCATGGCGGCGCTTCCCCGCGTTTCCATCCAGACCGCTGACTTTGACCTGGCGGCCGAAATTGCCGCCTTGCGCGCCCACGACCACCGCGTGGGGGCCGTCTGCTGCTTTGTGGGCACGGTGCGCGACCGCAACCAGCCGGGCAGCGCCGAGGCCGGCTCCGTGCTGTCCATGGAGCTGGAGCATTACCCCGGCATGACCGAGAAGGCCATCGAGGCCATGATCGACGAGGCGCACCGCCGTTTCGACATCTTTGCCGCCCGCGTCATCCACCGCGTGGGCTTGCTGCAGCCGCCCGACCAGATCGTGCTGGTGGCGGTGACCTCGGCCCACCGGGGCGAGAGCTTTCAGGCCTGCGAGTTCCTTATGGACTACCTCAAAACCCAGGCGCCCTTCTGGAAGAAGGAGCAAACGCCCGAGGGCGCGCGCTGGGTCGATGCCCGCGTGAGCGATGACGCCGCCCTGGCCCGCTGGGGTATCGTGGCGCCCAACGCCTGAGGCTGTCCGCCGCGTCCTCCCCTTGCGGCACGCGGGGTGGGCCTAATATAAGTCAGGTAGATGCGTGTCCGTGCGGGCTTCAACGGGGGTTTGCACTTGAAATGACCGCAGGAGTCCCCAAGCTGGGAGGCAACCGAGGGAATTTTTATGCGAATCGAAAAACTAACCACCAAATTTCAGGAAGCCTTGGGCGAAGCGCAGTCGCTGGCCTTGGGTAACGACAACCAGTACATCGAGCCGGCTCACGTGCTGCTGGCCATGTTGCGCCAGGATGACGGCCCCAAGGCCCTGCTGCAGCGCGCCGGAGTCAATGTGCAAGGTCTGGCAACGGCCGCCGAGGCCGCCATGAAGAAGCTGCCCCAGGTCGAAGGTCATGAGCAGGTGCAGGTGGGGCGTGACATGGTCACGCTGCTGCAGGCGTCCGAGAAAGAGGCCCTCAAGCGCAACGACCAGTTCGTAGCCAGCGAGTTGTTCCTGCTGGCGCTGGCCGACAGCAAGGCCGACATTGGCAACGTGGCCCGCGCCAACGGCCTGACCCGCAAGAGCCTGGAAGTGGCCATTGACGCCGTGCGCGGCGGCCAGAGCGTGGACAACGCCGACGCCGAAGACCAGCGCGAGTCGCTCAAAAAATACTGCATCGACCTGACCGAGCGCGCCCGCATGGGCAAGCTCGACCCCGTGATCGGCCGCGACGACGAAATCCGCCGTGCCATCCAGGTGCTGCAGCGGCGTACCAAGAACAACCCCGTGTTGATTGGCGAGCCCGGCGTGGGCAAGACGGCCATCGTGGAAGGCCTGGCCCAGCGCATCGTGGACGGCGCGGTACCCGACAGCCTGAAGGGCAAGCGCGTGCTGAGCCTGGATATGGCGGCGCTCCTGGCCGGCGCCAAGTTCCGCGGCGAGTTTGAAGAACGCCTGAAGAACGTGCTGAAAGACCTGGCCAAGGACGAGGGGCAGACCATTGTCTTCATTGACGAATTGCACACCATGGTCGGCGCCGGCAAGGGCGAAGGCGCCATGGACGCCGGCAATATGTTGAAGCCCGCGCTGGCCCGTGGTGAATTGCATTGCGTGGGTGCCACCACGCTGGACGAATACCGCAAGTACATTGAAAAAGACGCCGCGCTGGAGCGCCGCTTCCAGAAGATCCTGGTGGGTGAGCCCACGGTGGAGGCCACCATTGCCATTTTGCGCGGCCTGAAAGAGCGCTATGAGACCCACCATGGCGTGCAGATCACCGACCCGGCCATTGTGGCTGCGGCCGAGCTGTCCAACCGCTACATCACCGACCGCTTCTTGCCGGACAAGGCGATCGACCTGATTGACGAAGCCGCCAGCAAGATCAAGATCGAGCTCGACTCCAAACCCGAGGTGATGGACAAAAAAGACCGCCGCCTGATCCAGCTGCAGATCGAGCGCGAGGCCGTCAAGCGCGAGAAAGACGAAGCCTCGCAAAAGCGCCTGGAGCTGATCAACGAAGAGATCACCGCGTTGCAAAAAGAGATTGCCGACCTGGACGAGCTGTGGAAGGCCGAAAAGGCCCAGGCCCAAGGGTCGAAAACCATCATGCAGGAGGTGGAAAAACTGCGCTTCCAGATCAAGGAGCTCACCGACAAGGGCGACTTCAACAAGGCTGGCGAGCTGCAATACGGCAAGCTGCCCGAGCTGGAAAAGCGACTCAAGGACGCACAGGCCCAAGAAGCCGGCAAGGCGCAATCTGCCAAGGACGGCGGCCGTGCCCAGCTGCTGCGCACCATGGTGGGTGCCGAAGAAATTGCCGAGGTGGTGAGCCGCGCCACCGGCATTCCTGTCAGCAAAATGATGCAGGGCGAGAAAGACAAGCTGCTGCAAATGGAAGACAAGCTGCACCAGCGCGTGGTGGGCCAGGACGAAGCCATTGGCGCCGTGGCCAATGCCATCCGCCGTTCACGCTCGGGCCTGTCGGACCCGAATCGGCCCACCGGTTCGTTCCTGTTCCTGGGCCCCACGGGCGTGGGCAAGACCGAACTGTGCAAGGCGCTGGCGGGCTTCCTGTTTGACAGCGAAGACCACCTGATCCGCATCGACATGAGCGAGTTCATGGAGAAACATTCCGTGGCCCGCCTGATTGGCGCGCCCCCCGGCTATGTGGGTTACGAGGAGGGCGGTTACTTAACGGAGGCCGTGCGCCGCAAACCCTACGCCGTGCTGCTGCTCGACGAGGTAGAAAAGGCCCACCCGGACGTGTTCAACGTGCTGCTGCAGGTGTTGGACGATGGCCGCCTGACCGACGGCCAGGGCCGCACCGTGGACTTCAAGAACACCGTGATTGTGATGACCAGCAACATTGGCAGCCAGCTCATCCAGAGCATGGTGGGCCAGGACTACGAGGACGTCAAGGACGCGGTGACGGGCGAACTGAAAAATCATTTCCGTCCCGAGTTCCTCAACCGCATTGACGAGACCGTGGTGTTCCACTCGCTGGACGCATCGCACATCGCCAACATTGCCAAGATCCAGCTGGCCACGCTGACGGCACGCCTGGCCAAGATGGATCTGGCGCTGGAGGTGAGCGACGCCGCCGTGGCCGAACTGGCCAAGGTCGGGTTCGACCCGGTGTTTGGCGCGCGGCCTTTGAAGCGTGCCATCCAGCAGCGCATCGAGAACCCCTTGTCCAAGCTGTTGCTGGAAGGCGCCTTTGTGCCCAAGGACACCATTGCCGTGGGCGTGGACCCCATCAAGGCGCCGGGGCAGTTCAGCTTCAGGAAGGTTTGAGCGGGGGCGGCGGCTGTCTCGCATTGGACCGTGGTGCGGCAGCGGGGGCGGTTAGCATCATTGCCTCTACCCACCACGAGTTTTTTGCATATGACCTCTAGCCAGCCGCCCGGAAATTTTGATGACATCTCCCCCGCAGCGGTTGCGCGGGTGCCCGAAGGCTTCAAGATGGTGGAGGTGGGCGGCCCCTTCATCGCCAACAATGGTCCGCTGTACGCCAAATGGACGGGCGAGCGCCTGTTGCTGGGCTTTCGGGTGGAAGAGCGGCACACCAACCCGCTCAAGATGTGCCATGGCGGCATGATGGCCACCTTTGCCGACATGGTTGTTCCCTGCGCGGCCTTCTACCAGACCCCTGACATGTCCTCGCGCTTCTTGCCCACCATCAGCCTGCAGGTGGATTACATGGGCCCGGCCATGCTGGGCGCCTGGGTGCAGAGCGAGGCCGAGGTGCTGCGCACCACCCGCAACATGCTGTTTGGCCAGGCCCTGGTGACGGCCGACGGTGCACCCGCCCTGCGGGTGAGCGGCATTTTCAAGCTCGGCCAGATCATTGGTGACGGCACACGCAAGGACCCGTTTGGTCTGTTGTCCTGAGGCGGCGTTTGCACACCCGCGTCGGGTGGCAATGCCCCCAGCGCAGCACCCGAAAACAGCCTCCGTTACGATGCGGACATGACTGCCGTACTCGCCTCGCATTCCACCCCTGTTCCTCTTAAAACCGACGCCACCATCATCGGTCTGGTGGGGCTGGCGCACGCCAGCTCGCACTTTGGGCACTTGCTGCTGCCGCTGCTGTTTCCGGTGTTCATGCAGGAGTTCGGCCTGAGCTATTCGCAGCTGGGCCTGCTCATGACGGTGTTCTTCGTGGTGTCGGGCCTGGGTCAGGCGGGCGCCGGCTTTGTGGTGGACCGTCTGGGCGCGCGGCCCTTGCTGTTTGTGGCGCAGGGGATTTTTGTCGTGGCCTGTGTGGCGGCGTCCCTGGTTACGGATTACACGGGCCTGCTGGCGGTGGCGGCGCTTGCGGGGCTGGGCAATGCAACGTTTCACCCGGTCGATTTCACGATTCTGAATCAGCGGGTGTCGGCCCCGCGCCTGGGTTATGCCTTCAGCGCCCACGGCCTGACCGGCAACCTGGGCTGGGCCGCCGCGCCGGTGTTCTTTGCCGGCATGGGCGCGGCCGTGGGTTGGCGCCATGCCTATGTGGCAGCGGCGCTGATGTATGCCGGCATATTGGTCCTGCTGGTGCTGCAGCGCGACAAACTTCACACCGAGGTGGCACGCCATGACCCGCACGCGCACAAGGAGCACGACCTGGCTTTCATGAAGCTGCCGGTGGTGTGGTGGTGTTTCGGCTTCTTCCTGCTGTCCACCATGACGCTGGCGGTGGTGCAGAGCTTCTCGGTCTCCATTCTCAAGGCCATGCACGGCATCAGTTTTGAGGCCGCCACGCTCACGCTCACCGCCTACATGCTCAGCGGGGCGTTTGGCATGTTTGTGGGCGGCTTCATTGCCGCGCGCGTGGTCAACAGCGACCGGGTGGTGGCCATGGCCATGGCCGCTGGCGCCGTCTTGCTGGCGCTGTGTGGCACCGGGCTGCTGGGCGCCACGGCCACCATGGTGGTGCTGGCCATTACCGGTTTTGCCGTGGGCATTGGCGGCCCGTCGCGGGACATGATGATCAAGAAGGCCACGCCCAAGGGCGCCACGGGGCGCGTGTATGGCATGGTGTATTCGGGGCTGGACGTGGGCTTTGCCATTTCGCCCCTGGTTTTTGGCGTGTTCATGGACCGCGGCTGGTATGGCGCCACCCTGCTGGGGGCGGCGCTGGTGTTGCTGCTGAGCGTGGTGGCTGCGCTGGGCGTGGGTGTGCGCACTGTGCGCTGAAGCCAATCTGTGTTTCAATGCGCCGCATGGCACTCCCTGGCGCCGTCGGTGGCCGGGTTCTGGTGTCCTGTAGAGGAATCCCATCCATGAACGCAATCAGACTGCTCGCCGTCGCACTGGTCATCGCTGGAGCCCTGGGGCTGCTGTATGGCAGCTTCACGTATACCAAGGACACCACGCCAGTCAAGCTCGGTCCGTTGGAGCTCTCCGTCAAGGAGAAGGAGACCGTCAATATTCCCATCTGGGCGGGCGTGGGGGCCATTGTGGTGGGTGGCCTGCTGCTGGTCATGGGCGGAAAAAAGGGCTGATTGCCGCCGCCGGCCATTCGCTGGCATGATGGAGGGCTTGACCCTGATTTTCTTCTAGAACCATGACCGACACCGTGACCGCCTCCGTTGAGAATGCCCCCACCCCTGCCAAGCCAGCCCGGCCGGCCAGGAACCAGCCGGCCCGGTCCAGCGTGCTTCCGGTGCTGGAGCAATTGGCCGCTTTCTACCCGTCGCTTTTTGGCGCCGTGTTTCTGCCGCTCAAGCGCGGTATTTTTCAGGACTTGCTGACCGCCCACCCCGAGGTGTTTGAGCGGGAAGCCCTCAAGGCCGCGCTGTCCATGCACACGCGCTCCACGCGCTACCTGTCGGCCGTGGCGGCGGGTCAGCAGCGCCATGACCTGCAGGGCCAACCTGTGGAGGCCATGGCGCCCGAACATGTGCACCATGCCCTGCTGGAAGTGTTTCGCCGCCGCCAGGCGCGCACCCAGGACGATTTGCGGCCCAAGTTGCGCGAGCGCATCGTGCAGGTGTTTACGGCGTCGGGCCTGTCGCCCCAGGTCTATACCGAGCTGGTGCACAGCCGCGATGAGGTGGCCAACACCGTGCTGGAAGAAGCCCTGGCCGATGCCCAGGCCCTGGCCGCCAAGGACGAAGCCTTGCTGCGCGCATTTGAGGGCAGTGCGCAAACGGTGGAGGTTTTTGCCGACATGTACGGCATGGACCCACGCCTGGTCACCCGGATGCTGGAGCGCGCCCGCGCCCGCACGGTGGCCGCCTGACAGGTAAACGGTCGTAGTCGATCGTTATGGTCAGTGGCCCCGTGGTGTTGCAGGCGGACGGCGTGTGCTTTGCGTACCCGCAGCGCGTGCTGTTTGCCCAATGGTCCGCCCGTGTGGCGCCGGGGGTCACGCTGGTGCGGGGTGACGAGGGCAGTGGCAAGACCACGCTGCTGCGCCTGCTGGCCGCAGACCTGCCGGTCCAGGCTGGCCAGTTGCAGATCCAGGGCGTGCAGTTGGACGCACAGTCCCAGGCCTACCGGCAACGGGTGTACCGGACCGACCCGTGGTCCGACGCGCTGGACCAGGCTACGGCGCGGGAGTATTTCGCATCGCTGCATGCCCGTTATCCCCAATGGGATGCGCCACTGCTGGAAGACCTGATCGATGCCTTGTCGCTCACCGCGCACCAGGCCAAGCCCATGTACATGCTGTCCACCGGCTCCAAACGCAAAGTCTGGCTGGCGGCGGCGTTTGCCTCGGGCGCGGTGCTCACGCTGCTGGATGAACCCTTTGCCGCGCTGGACAAAGCATCCATTGGCGTGGTGACGGAGTTGTTGCAGGAGGCGGCAACCCATTCTGCGCGGGCCTGGGTGGTGGCCGACTACGCCGCGCCGGCCCGTGTTCCTCTGGCGGGCGAGCTGGTGCTGGGCAGCCCCTGAAGCAGGGGCCGCGTGCATAAAAAAAAGGCCGGCAGAGCCGGCCTTTTTGGCAACAGGGGTGTCGCTTATTTCAGGTGCTTGCCGATCAGGCCAGCCATCTCGAACATGGACACTTGGGCCTTGTTGAACACTTCCTTCAACTTGGCGTCAGCGTTGATCATGCGCTTGTTGACCGCGTCTTGCAGCTTGTTCTTCTTGATGTAAGCCCACAGCTTGCTGACCACTTCGGTGCGGGGCAGCGGGCTGTTGCCCACGATGGAAGCCAAAGCGGCGCTGGGGGTCAGGGCCTTCATGAAAGCGGCATTCGGAGTGCGCTTCTTGGCGGGGGCCTTTTTCGCAACGACCTTCTTGGCGGCTACTTTCTTGGCGGGAGCGGCCTTCTTGGCGGGAGCCGCTTTTTTAGCGGGAGCCTTTACAGCGACTTTCTTGGCGGGGGCCGCCTTTTTCGCGGGAGCTGCTTTCTTTGCAGGTGCAGCTTTTTTCGCAGGAGCTTTTTTTGCAGTTGCCATGATTGATTGTCCTTCTAGAAGTTGATTAATCACCAGCAAAAAACTGCTTCTTCACTGGTAACCCGGATGCTACTGGAGAAAAAGCACCTTATCCAACAGGAAAATGCTTTTTTCACTGGGGAATGTTGTTTTTTCCATTGGAGAATAGGCACATTCATCAAAAAGGAGTACCCAGGCATGGCCACCGAGTTTGCAAGCTGCGATTTGTGCGACGCACACAAGAACGATTCCACGGGTGATTTCCGGGTGCTGCCCCCGGTTTTCCGGGACTTCGGGCAGGTCAAGAAATTCTCCGGCCCGGTGGTTACGGTCAAGTGTTTTGAGGACAACACGCTGGTCAAGGCGGCGGTGGACGCGTCCGGCTGGGTCGACACCCCACAGGGCCGCGTGGGCAAGGTGCTGGTGGTCGATGGCGGTGGCTCCCTGCGCCGCGCGCTGCTGGGCGGCAACCTTGGCGCGGCGGCGGCTCGCAATGGCTGGGCCGGCGTGGTGATTGACGGCTGCGTGCGCGACACGGCCGAACTGGCCGGTCACGCGGTGGGCATTCGTGCCCTGGCCGCCATGCCGCTGCCCACCGAGAAGCGCAGCGAAGGCCAGGCCGACGTGGCAGTGCAGATTCAGGGTATCTGGGTGCGCCCGGGCGACTGGCTGTATGCCGACGAAGACGGCATCGTGGTGGGCGCTAAGCCGCTGGTGTAACCGTATCGCCGCCCGGCAGGGTGGCCAGCAGCACGCCCAGCAGCGCCAGGGCAAAAGCCAGCAACTGCAGGCCGCTGAGGGTTTCGCCCAGCACCAGCACCCCGACCAGCGCGGCCGAGATGGGCAGCATCACCGTGAATACACCCGCGTGGGCCGCTGGCACGGTTCGCAGGCCGCTCATCCACAGCCACACGGTCCAGACGCTGGCCGCCAGCGCATAGAACACCAGCAGTGCCCAGGACGATGGCGCGACCGTGCTGAAATCAAAGCGCAGGGCCGCGTACAGCCCCAGCGGCGTCATCAGCAGAAAGCCCCACAGGTTGATGAGCGCGGTAATGCGCCGGGGCGACAGGGCGCCGGTCAGCTTCTTGCCAATGACGGCGTAGGCGGCTTCGCACAGCACGGCGGCGAACACCAGAACATTGCCCAGCAGCGCCTTGTTGTGGGCTAAATCGGCCTCCAAGCCGCCTGCAGATTGCGCAGGTAGCTCATTTTTTGATAGCGCAAGCAACCCGATGCCCAAGGCGCCGCACGCTACTGCAGCCCATACACGCAGGCCGATGCGCTCCCGGAGAAAAGCCCAGCTCATTACCGCCACGACCGCCGGAATGCTCGCCATGATGACGCCGGCCGACACCGCGCTGGTCATGCTGACGCCGAACAGCATGCAGATGGAAAACAGGAAATTGCCCAGAAAAGATTCCAGGAACACGAGCCGCCGGGTGGCGGGCGTCATGGGCGCTTCATCGGCGGGGCGCTTGAGCCAGTGCGCTATGGCCAGGCCGCCAATGCCAAAGCGCAGCCAGCCCAGCAGGAAGACGGGCAGTGCGGCTACCAGCGGTTTGGACAGGGCCACGTAGCTGCCCACCAGGGACATGCTCAGGGCCAGGAAACCATAGGCCATCCAGCGGTGGGGGAGGCTGCGATCTGTGTGCTGTGTCATGAGCCCTACATCATGCCTGAGCACCATGGCTTGGCACGGCGCGGCCACGGTGGCACAATGGCGGTGTTTGCTCGGATTCATGAGTGCGTTGCGAGGGAGGCTATATGAATGAACCGAAGACCATGACCTTTAACGACCTGGAGCAGTGGCTCAACGAGCGACGGGTCACCGAGGTGGAGTGCCTGGTACCCGACTTGACCGGTGTGGCCCGCGGCAAGATTCTGCCCCGTACCAAGTTCACGGAAGACCGCGGCATGCGCCTGCCGCAGGCCATCGTGGCGATGGGGGTGACGGGGGAATTCCCGGAGAGCGGGCCTTACTTCGATGTCATCGACCCGGTGGACCGGGACATGCAGTTGCGCCCCGATCCGTCGTCGGTGCGCATCGTGCCCTGGGCGGTGGATCCCACGGCGCAGGTGGTGCACGACTGTTTCAATCACGCCGGTGTTCTGGTGCCTTTTGCCCCGCGCAGCGTGTTGCGCCGGGTCTGTGACCTGTATGCGGCCGAAGGCCTGCAGCCCATTGTGGCGCCGGAGCTGGAGTTCTACCTGACGGCTCGTAACACCGATCCCGACATTCCCCTGCGCGCGCCCATCGGGCGCAGCGGCCGGGCTGAAACGTCACGCCAGGCCTACAGCATCGACGCGGTGAACGAGTTTGACCCGCTGTTCGAAGAGATTTACGACTACGCCGACAAGATGGAACTGAACGTGGACACCCTCATCCACGAGGTGGGCGCCGGGCAGATGGAGATCAACTTCTTCCACAACCAGCCCCTGGGGCTGGCAGACGAGGTGTTTTTCTTCAAGCGCACGGTGCGGGAAGCGGCGTTGCGCCACGACATGTACGCCACCTTCATGGCCAAGCCGATTGCCGGTGAACCCGGCAGCGCCATGCACGTGCACCAGAGCATTCTGAGTGTGGCCAGCGGGAAGAATATTTTCAGCAATCCGGATGGCAGCCCGTCGGACGCTTTCATGTACTACATCGGAGGCCTGCAGCGCTACATTCCGGCGGCCATGGCGCTGGTGGCGCCCTATGTCAACAGTTATCGCAGGCTTTCGCGCCACATGGCTGCGCCCATCAATATCGAGTGGGGCTACGACAACCGGACCTGTGGCATCCGTTCCCCCATTTCCACGCCGGAAGCCCGGCGGGTGGAGAACCGCGTCATCGGGGCCGACGCCAACCCCTACATCGCCATGGCCATGACACTGGCGTGTGGCTACCTGGGGCTGAAGAACAAGATCAAACCCAAGCCGGAAATGCGCGGCGACGCCTACCTGTCGCCGTACGCGCTGCCCCGCAGCATGGGGGAGTCACTGGACTGGCTGAGCCGCGAGTCGGACCTGCACGACGTGCTGGGCAAGGAGTTCATCACCGTGTACTCGGAAATCAAGGAGTTGGAGTCGGAAGAGTTCATGAAGGTCATATCTCCGTGGGAGCGAGAACACCTGCTGTTGCACGTGTGAGTTGCCCCCTTCCATTCATGGGACCATTTGTATGAACACCACCGTCGATACCGCATACATCCAGGCGCTGGACAGCGCCCACTTCCTGCATCCCTTCACCGACTTCAAGGACCTGAACACGCGCGGAGCCAAGGTCATCACCCGGGCGCAGGACATCTACGTCTGGGATTCCGAGGGCAACCGCTTCCTGGACGCCATGAGCGGCCTGTGGTGCGTCAACGTGGGCTATGGCCGCCAGGAGCTGGCCGATGCGGCGCACCAGCAGATGATGACGCTGCCGTACTACAACAGTTTTTTCCAGACGACCAATGTTCCGGCCGCGACCTTGGCGGCCCGGCTGGCATCGCTGGCGCCCCCGGTGGGAGAGCGCAGTTTTCAGCATGTTTTCTACTCATCCAGCGGCAGCGAGAGCAACGATTCCAATGTGCGCATGGTGCGCCGCTACTGGGACTTGCTGGGCCAGCCCCAGCGCAAGGTGATCATCGGACGCCTCAACGGCTACCACGGCAGCACGATGGCGGGGGCGTCCCTCGGGGGCATGGGCGGCATGCACGCACAGGGGGACTTGCCTCTGCCTAACTTCGCCCATATCGGTCAGCCCTATTTTTATGAGAACGGGTGGCCCGGCGAGACCCCCGAGGACTTTGGTCGGCGCGCCGCGGGCTGGCTGGAAAGCAAGATTCTGGAGTTGGGCGCCGAGCGGGTGGCCGCTTTCATTGCCGAGCCGGTGCAGGGCGCGGGTGGGGTGATTATTCCGCCGTCGACCTACTGGCCGGAGATCCAGCGCATTGTCGACCAGTACGGCATCTTGCTCATCAGCGACGAAGTGATTTGTGCTTTTGGCCGCCTGGGCCACTGGTTTGCCTACGAAAAATTCGGCTACAAACCCGATCTGGTCACGTTTGCCAAGGCGGTGACCAGTGGCTACATCCCGCTGGGCGGGGTCCTGGTGGGCAACCGCGTGGCCGAGGTCCTGATTGACAAGGGCGGGGAGTTCACCCACGGTTATACCTACAGCGGGCATCCCGTGGCCTGCGCCGTGGCCCTGGCCAACCTGGACATCATGGAACGGGAGCAGCTGCCCCAGCGTGTGCAAAGCGACATCGGGCCCTATCTGGCGCAGCAGTTTGCCGGGCTCCAGGCGCACCCGTTGGTGGGGGAGGCGCAAACCTGCGGTTTTGTAGGCGGGCTGCTGCTGGTGCGCAACAAGCTGACCCGGCAGGTTTTCGATCCCGCCCTGGGGGTTGGCATGCGCTGTCGCAGCCATTGCTTCAAGAATGGCCTGGTCATGCGGGCGGTGGGGGATCGCATGATCATTGCCCCGCCGTTGGTGATGACGCGGGAGCAGATCGATGAAATGATGGGGCTCATCGTGCGTTGCCTGGACGATACCCTGGCCGAGCTGCGTACGGCCGGCCAGTTTGAATAGAATACCCGGGGCAGTCGCTGGGGCGCCGTTACGGGCCCGGATATTGCTTAGCACACGGGATGCGCTGATGCCAGGTCTGGCGAAGTGCTTCGTCGGTTTTTCACCTATGTTTCTGGAGTGTCAAACAACATGAAAAAACTCGCATTGGTTCTGGCCGTTTCGGCGGTCGTGCTGGCTGCCTGCGGCAAAAAAGAGGAGCCTGTGGCAGCAGCGCCCGCGTCAACCCCTGTCGCAGCAGCGCCGGCCGCTCCGGTAAATGCCGAAGAGAAGGTACTCAATATCTACAACTGGCCCGACTACATTCCCGAGGGCATGATTGCGGCCTTCGAGAAGGAGTCCGGCATCAAGGTCAACTATGACACCTTCGAAACCAACGAAGCGCTGCAGGCCAAGCTGGTTGCCGGCAACACCGGTTACGACATCGTGGTGCCCGGCACGGTGTTCGCCAAGTCCCAGATCGAAGGCGGTCTGCTGCAGCCGCTGGATAAATCCAAGCTGAAGAACCGGGCCAACCTGGACCCCGCGTTGCTGTCCACTATGACCAAGGCCGATCCGGACAACAAGTACCTGGTGCCATGGGCCTGGAGCTTCACTACGGTCGGTATCAACAAGACCAAGGTGGAGAAAGCCCTGGCCGGCATGCCCATGCCTGAAAATGCCTGGGACCTGGTGTTCAACCCCAAGTACACCGCCAAGCTGAAGTCCTGCGGCATCGCCTACCTGGATTCGCCTACCGAAATCCTGCCTGCCGCATTGCACTACATTGGCAAGGACGCCTATTCCAACAACGCCGATGACTACAAGGCCGCCGCTGCCATGCTGGCCAAGGTGCGCAAGGACGTGCGCATGTTCAGCGCTACCATGATTGACGACATCGCCGGTGGCAAGGCCTGTGCGGCCATTGGCTGGGCAGGTGACATCAACATCGCTGCCGGACGCGCCAAGGAAAATGGCTCCAAGGAAGTGATCGAGGCCCTGCTGCCGAGCACGGGTGCCCTGATCTTCATCGATTCGATCGCGCTGACCAAGGATGCCAAGCATCCCAACAATGCGCATGCGTTCATTGACTTCTACCTGCGCGCCGAGAACGCGGCCCGGATGGCCAACGAAATGTCCTACAACACCGGCAACAAGGGCGCTGTGGACAAGGTCAAGCCTGAAATCGCCAGCAACAAGACCATCTTCGTGGATGCCGACTACATGGCCAAGATGGTGCCACCCAGCAGCTTCAGCAACGAAGCCCGCGAGGCATTGGCCAACGCCTACAACGCCTTCAAAAAAGGCAAGTAAGCCCAGGGTTTGAGTGCCACCAAGGGCTGTTTGTACTCCGTGTATAAACAGCCCTTTTTGCTGACCCAGTTTTCAGCAGGAATCTTTCGATGACAGCACAAGCGGATAACGCGGGTTACCTGGTGACCGAGAAACTGGTCAAGCGCTTTGACGAGGCGCTGGCGGTGGACGAGGTGTCGCTTTCCATCCGGCAGGGTGAAATTTTTGCCCTCTTGGGGAGTTCGGGATGCGGCAAGTCGACCCTGCTGCGCATGCTGGCGGGTTTTGAGGCGCCCACTTCCGGCCGCATTTTGCTGGGCGGGCAGGACGTCGCCAAGTTTCCGCCGTACAAGCGCCCGATCAACATGATGTTCCAGAGCTACGCCTTGTTTCCGCATCTGGACATCTGGGAGAACGTGGCCTTTGGACTGAAGCGCGAGGGCTTGCCCAAGGACGAAATCCGGCAGCGCGTTGGCGACATGCTGGATCTGGTGCAACTGGGGGCCTACGCCAAGCGCAAGCCGCACCAGTTGTCGGGCGGACAGCAGCAGCGTGTGGCGCTGGCGCGCAGTCTGGCCAAACGACCCAAGTTGCTGCTGCTGGACGAACCCCTGGGCGCGCTGGACAAGAAACTGCGCGAGCAGACCCAGTTCGAGCTGGTCAACATCATCGAGCAGGTGGGGGTGACCTGCGTCATGGTGACGCACGACCAGGAGGAGGCTATGACCATGGCCAGCCGCATTGCCGTCATGAGCAAGGGGCGGGTACTGCAGGTCGGTACGCCGGAAGAGGTGTATGAGCACCCTGCCAACCGCTTTGTGGCGGACTTCATCGGCAACGTCAATATTTTTGAAGGCCGCTTGAGCGTGGACGAGCACGACCATTGTGCCGCCGTGACGGGCATTGGCGAGATCCAGGTGGGCCACGGCGTGAGCGGCACGCTTAACATGCCGGTGGGCATTGCCGTGCGTCCGGAGAAAATCCAGATCAGCAAGGTGCGCCCGGCTGCGGCCGTGAACCTGTTCACGGGCAAGGTCAAGGAGATTGCGTACTTCGGTTCGTACAACAGCTACATCGTGCTGGCCACAGATGGCACCCGGGTCAAGATCACCGAGGCCAACACCTCGCACCAGGAGCTCAGCGACATAACCTGGGAAGACGATGTGTATTTCTGGTGGGGCGACCGCTCGGCCATCGTGCTGCGCGACTGAGGCACGACACCATGGCCCAACTGTCCATTCCCATGCCCGGGCGCCGTTTTGTCATTGCGGTGCCCTATGCCTGGTTGGTGTTGTTTTTTCTGCTGCCTTTCCTCATTCTGCTGTACATCAGCTTCGTGGACATGGCGGGCGATATCCATCCCTTCAAACCCATCTGGGACAGCACCACCGGCCTGCTCAAGCTGAAGTACGAGAACTACGGTTCCATTTTCCGCAGCGCCGAGGACGGTCTGCTGTTTCGAACCCTCTACATCGAAGCCTATCTGCGTTCCATCTGGTATGCGCTGTGCACGGCCGTGCTGTGCCTGGTGATGGGATACCCCTTTGCCTATTTCATCGCCCGTTCGTCGCCCAGCGCGCGGCCGGCGCTGCTCATGATGGTGATGCTGCCGTTCTGGACCTCGTTCCTGCTGCGGGTCTATGCCTGGAAGGGCATCCTGGCCGACCAGGGGGTGGTCAACCAGATGCTGATGGCCGCCGGGTTGATCAGCGAGCCCATCCAGATGCTCTACACCAACGTCTCCATGCTGGTGGGCATGACCTATGTGTACCTGCCCTTCATGGTGCTGCCGCTGTACGCCAATCTGGTGAAGATGGATGTCCGCCTGCTGGAGGCGGCCTACGACCTGGGCACCACGCCATTCAAGACCTTCTGGCTGGTGACCGTGCCCCTGTCCAAGGCCGGTATCGTTGCCGGTTTCATGCTGGTGTTCATTCCGGCGGTGGGTGAGTTCGTGATTCCTTCGCTCTTGGGAGGGCCCGAGAACATCATGATTGGCCGGGTGGTCTGGGACGAGATGTTCACCAGCAACAACTGGCCCCGCGCCACCGCGCTGGCGGTGGTGATGATTGCGCTCATCATTGTGCCGCTGGCGATTTACTACCACTACACCGCCGACGGCCAGGATGCGTCCGGCAAGTCATGAGGCTCTGGCAATGAAAGACTGGCTTGCAAAGCATTTTGGCCGGGGCTGGATGGCCCTGGTGTACCTGTTCCTGTACCTGCCGCTGGTATTCATGGTGGTGTTTTCGTTCAACAGCACCCGCCAGGACGCCCGCTTCACCGGTTTTTCCCTGCGCTGGTACGAGGCGTTGACGCGTGACACCAAGATCGTCGAGGGCTTCTGGCTATCGGTACAGGTGGCCACGGTCACGGGGGTGTTGTCCGCCGTACTGGGCACCTTTGCTGCTTTCGTGCTGGTGCGCTACCGGCGTTTCCCCGGACGCACCGCGTTCTCCGGCATGGTGAACGCGCCGCTGGTCATGCCCGAGGTGGTGATTGGCCTGTCCCTGCTGCTGCTCATGGTGGGAGCGCAAAACTTGTTGGGCTGGCCGGAGCGCGGCAAGCTGACCATCATCATGGGGCATACCCTGCTGGGCATGGCGTACGGCATGGTGGTGGTGCAGTCCCGGCTGCTGGAGGTGAACCGTGCGCTGGAAGAGGCGGCCATGGACCTGGGGGCCAGGCCGCATGAGGTGTTCTTTCTGGTGACCCTGCCCAATATTGCGCAGGGCATTCTGGCGGCCTTTTTGCTTTCTTTCACCCTGTCGTTTGACGATGTGGTGATCTCCGAATTTCTGTCCGGCCCCGGTGTCAGCACGCTGCCGCAAGTCATCTTCAGTTATGCCCGGCGCGGCATCAACCCCACCATCTATGCCGCAGCCACGCTGTTGATTTTCACGGTGACAGCGGTCATCATCAGCTACAGCGTATGGGTGGCCCGCCAGACCCGCCGGCGTGAACGTGAAATTGCCGCGGCGGCCCGCGCGGAGAGCGCTTCACGCTGATTCCGGACGGTCTGGTTTACCGGGTGTTGGCAGCAGGAATACCGGGAGATGGACATGAGCGATCTGCAGTTTGATGGGCGGGCCGTCATCGGTGGCCACCGTGTGGGCGCGTTGAGTGGCGCCACGTTTGCGTGTCTTTCGCCGGTGGATGGCCGTGTGCTCACCGAGGTAGCCCAATGCAGTGGCGTGGATATCGAGCGCGCCGTCGTGGCGGCCCGTGCCGCATTTGAGGATCGCCGCTGGTGCGGCTTGGCGCCGGTGCAGCGCAAGCGCATCCTGATGCGCTTCGCGGAGTTGCTGGTGCAGCATGGCGACGCGTTGGCGTTGACCGAAACGCTGGACATGGGAAAACCGGTGCAGTACGCGCGCAAGGTTGACGTCAACAGCGCGGCCAACTGCATCCGCTGGTACGGAGAAGCGGTGGACAAGGTGTATGGCGAAGTGGCGCCTACGGCAGACACCGCGCTGGCCTTCATCACACACGAGCCGGTGGGCGTGGTGGGGGTCATCGTTCCGTGGAACTACCCCATGATCATGGCGGCCTGGAAGATTGCCCCGGCCCTGGCCGCAGGCAACTCCGTGGTGCTCAAGCCCAGTGAGAAATCCCCCCTCACGGCCCTGCGCATGGCGGACCTGGCCCTGGAGGCGGGCATTCCGGAAGGCGTGTTCAATGTGGTTCCGGGTTTTGGCCCCGAGGCGGGTGCGCCGCTGGCATTGCACATGGATGTGGACTGCATTGCCTTTACCGGCTCCACCCGCGTGGGCAAGCAGATCCATGTCATGGCCGGCCAGAGCAACCTCAAACGCGCCTGGACGGAGCTGGGCGGCAAGTCGCCCAACATCGTGTTCGCGGATTGCCCGAACCTCGACCAGGCCGTCAAAGCCGCCGTTCACAACATATTTTTCAACCAGGGCCAGAGTTGCAACGCGCCATCGCGTCTGTATGTGCAAGCCAGTATCCGGGAGCGTTTTCTGGAAAAGGCCCTCGCGCTGGTGCCCGACTATGCGCCGGCCAATCCCTTGCTCCCGGATACGGTCATGGGGGCTCTGGTAGACCAGGCGCAGATGAATAC
>JBAQKO010000226.1:0-4844 GCA_049301075.1 Rhodoferax sp. | reverse complement strand
GGCTTCTTGGGCGTTGTGGTGTACACACGGGTGCACACACCGCGACGCTGCGGAGAGTTCTGCATCGCAGGACTCTTCGACTTGATGGTCTCGACCTCACGGCCTTGACGCACGAGTTGATTGATAGTTGGCATTGAAAACGTCCCTAAACGTTTGAATTAGTACGAAAACGTGAATCCCTTCGGAATTTCCGAAAAGCCTTCTAATGTACCAGAGGAAGGGTTTCCCCGCAATAGCGTCCGCCTACCAAGGCAAGCTCCAGCGAAAGAAAACCCAAAACCCCGCCCGCAGGGGCGCTGGCTCAGGCGCCGATCAGCGGATCCACAGGCGCACCGCGTCCCAGGCCCGCCCCACGATGCCGGCCTGGCCGACGGCCTCCAGCGCCAGCAGGGGCACATCGACCACCGGCTGGTCACCCGCCAGCACCCGCAGCGTGCCCACCGGCTGCCCCTTGGCCAGGGGCGCCACCAGCGGCTCGGAGCGCAGGACCTGGGTCTTGAGCTTGCCCGCGCTGCCGTTGGGCACGGCCACCACGATCGCCTGGGGGCGTCCGAGCTTGACCGTGGAAGAGGTCCCTTTCCAGACCCCCGGCGTCACCACCGCCTGGTCGGCATCAAACAGCTTGACCGCCTCAAACGCCGTGTAGCCCCAGTTCAGCAGCTTCTGGGACTCGTTGGCGCGGGCATTTTCGCTATCCGCCCCCAGCAGCACGGACAACAGGCGGCGGCTACCCGGGGCGCCGGCAACGCCCAGATTGGGGAAATCGCGCTTGGCCGTCACTACCATGCAATAACCTGCAGCGTCCGTGTGCCCGGTTTTCAGGCCATCCACGGTGGGGTCACGGAACAGCAGCAGGTTGCGGTTGCTGTCGTTGGCCGCCGGCGTGCCGGGGTAACGGTATTTCTTGATGGCGTAAACGCCGATGTATTCGGGAAAGTCCGCCATCAGACGCGCCGCCAGAATACTCAGGTCGCGCGCCGTGGTGACGTGCCCCGCCTCGGTCAGGCCTTCGGGGTTCTTGTAACCGGTGGCTTTCATGCCCAGCACCTTGGCCTGGTCGTTCATCATCTGCACGAAGCGCTCGGCCGTGCCGCCCACACCCTCGGCCAGGGCCATGGTGGCGTCGTTGCCCGACTGCACGATCATGCCCTTGATCAGGTCTTCCACCGGCACCTGCATCTTGGGGTCGATGAACATGCGTGAACCCGGCATCTTCCAGGCGCGCTCGCTCACCGGCAGGGTTTGCTTCAGGTCCAGCTTCTTGCTGCGCAAGGCGTCAAACACCAGGTAGGCGGTCATCAGCTTGGTCAGCGAAGCCGGCTCCACCGGCATGTCCATCTCCCTGGAGGCCAGGATCTGGTTGGACGTGACGTCCAGCAACACGTAGGCACGCGCGGCAATTTCCGGTGGCTGGGGCGTTTGCGCGGCGACAGAAAAGCAGACGGTGGCCACAAGGGCGGCAAAAAATGATTTCATGGAATGGTGCAAGACACCAGCCCCCGAACGGGACCGGGTGGGGAAAAACACAGGGCGGTTAGGCATGGGAAGCAGCAACGGCCGTCAGGTGGCGAACCGCCAGACTGCGTAAAAGGGGCAATTGCCCATGAAAGAAGTGTGCGACGCCAGGAATCACCGTGACCGGAAGCGTCTGGGGACGCGCCCAGGCCAGCACATCGGCCAGCGGCACCGTGTCGTCCTGCTCACCGTGCAGGACCAGCGTGCGCGCATGCAATTCGGGAGGCACCGGGGCCACGGCAAACCGGGTGGTGGCCGTACCCACCAGCACCAGGGCTTGCGGCGCCTGCTCCGGGCCCAGTGCCGCAACGGCCTGGCTGGTCACAAAGGCGCCAAAGGAAAACCCGGCCAGCGCCAGCGGCGCCACGGCGCCCGGCGCCGCTGCGTGTGCCCGGCTGTGGGCCACCACCGCCAGCAGGTCCTGCAGTTCCCCGCGCCCTTCATCGTAGCCCCCCTCCGAGGCACCGACGCCGCGAAAATTGAAACGCACCGCCTGCCAGCCGCACTGCACAAACGCGCGCGCCAGCGTTTGCACCACCTTGTTGTCCATGCTGCCACCAAACAGGGGATGTGGATGGGCAATAACCGCCACCCCGCGCGCCACGGCGCCTTCGGGCAGCACGGGCGCATCCGTCATCACCTCGATACGGCCCGCCGGGCCTGGCACGGTGCTACGCAGGGTTTGGGAATTCATGGGCTTGCTATTGTTTCAATAGCGTCTTGCGCATATTTCACGGCGGAACCAGCCACTTTTGCACCCAACCGGATCAACGCCCGAGGTGCGCAGGAACCCGCAGCCGCTCCACCACCTGGCCGTTTTTCAGGTGCGATTCGACAATTTCATCGATGTCCTGCTCGTCCACATAGGTGTACCAGACCCCTTCCGGGTAGACCACGGCCACCGGTCCTGCCGCGCAACGGTCCAGACAGCCGGCCTTGTTGACCCGCACCTGGCCCGGACCGGCCAGCCCGGCCTCACGCACCTGCTGCTTGCAACGGTCGAACGCCGCCTGCGCGCCGTGCTGGGCGCAGCAGGCCTCGCCATTCTTGCGCTCGTTGAGGCAAAAAAAGATGTGGCGCTGGAAATACGGGGAAGCGTGCTCGGTCATGGAGGCATTTTAGGTTCTGGCGTCGCGCTGCCAAATCAGCGACAGCACGTACCCCAGCGCGGCATAAGGCCACAGCCAGCCCAGCCACTGCGCCAAGCCATGGAAGCGAATGAACCGCCCCTGCTCCCAGGCCTGCAGGGTCTGGGAAAAGTAGGGGCTCTCGGGCGCCTGGTTCAGGATGCTCAGGTAGATACCCAGCGCCAGCAGCAGCACCGCCGCACTGGCCCGCCAGGGCGCCAGTGCCAACGCCAGCGCCAGCAGCACCGCCATCACCATGCCCAATTGGGCCGGCAAGCCCAGCCAGGCCCACGCGTGCGACGGCCCCCAGCTCAGGGCCGCCGACAAGGCCGACACCGCGACCCCCACCACCAGCACCATCGGCACCAGCAAGAGGCGCCGCAGGCGTACGCGAACCACGCAAAAACCCAGCAGGCAGGGAATCAGCAGACCGAGCATGACGCACACCATCTCGGCGCCCGGGACCAGCGGCTCCAGCGGCCCGTCGCGCACCGGAATCCAGCCCAGGAACGGGGTGTCCACCAGTTCGGTGGCCACCAGCTCCTCCAGCCGTTCCAGCACCTGCCCCAGCCCGAAAGGCACCGCGGCCGGAAACAACAGGGCCAGCGGCCAGGTGCCCAGCAACACGATGCCGCCGCGCGAATGGGGAATGAACCAGCGGGCGCGGACCCGGCTCCAGCGGTCAATGGCACCCAGTTTTTCCAGGATGAGAACGGTGACGGCGCCCACGCAGGCGCCCAGCGTGTCGAGGAACAGGTCTTCCTTGGATGGCACGCGCGCCGGCAGGTAGCTTTGCAGCGTCTCCATGGAGAAGGCCAGCAGGCCACTGAGCACCACAGCACCCAGCACCGCATGCCGCAGCCGCCCGGTGCGCAGGGCACTCAAGGTCAGCAGCCCACCCAACGGGATGTAGCCCAGCACATTGATGGCGACGTCAAAGCCGGTCCAGTAGCGGGGGAGCGGCGCGGTCAGGAACGCCCAGGGCACGATGCCCTGGTCGCGCCAGTCGGCAAACGGGTACAGGCTGGCGTACAGGATCAGGCCCACATACAACAGCGCGAGAGGCCAGGCTGCCGTCTTGTGCATGCCGGGCTCCCTTAAAAGGGCTTGACCACCACCAGAACGACGGCCACCGCCAGCAGGATCACCGGAATTTCATTGAACCAGCGAAACCACACGTGGCTGCGCGCCACGGCCTGGGCCTCAAACTTCTTCAGCATCACGCCACAGGCATGGTGGTAGCCCAGCACCAGCAGCACCACCCCCAGCTTGGCGTGCAGCCAGCCATTGCCGGCGCCCCGCCCGATGCCGTACCCCAGCCACAGCCACAGACCCAGGCCGACGGCGGGCACAGCCAGCATCGTGGTGAAACGCATGAGCTTGCGCGCCATCAGCAGCAGGCGCGCGCGCTCGGCAGCGGAATCGGCCGGCACCATGGCCAGGTTGACAAAGATACGCGGCAGGTAGAACAGGCCCGCAAACCAGCTGGCAACGAAAACGATGTGGAAGGATTTGACCCAGAGCATGGCGGTGAGTGTAGTCGGACCCGTTGGACCCCACCGGATTCGCCGGGGCAAAAAAAACCCCAGCACAAGGGCTGGGGTGGTAAGCCTATTTGCTGTCACACATCAAGGCCCCGCTCAGGGAGGAAAAGCGGGAGGTAGCAAGCTACCCGGTGCGGAATTTAGCAAGGTTACCGTTCCGTGACAAGCGCGCATTTCGAATACCCCCATGCTAACGACAGGTATTCGCCACGGCCCACGGCGGGGCTTCGGCCGGGGCTTGGCGGAATCAGGCACAATTTTCCCCATGACCCCTTACGCACCCTACCCCCTTGGCCGCCCGCGCCGCCTGCGCCGCGATGTCTTCACCCGCAACCTGGTGCGCGAGAACACGCTCACCGCGCACGACCTGATCTACCCGGTATTCGTGGTCGATGGCCAAAACCAGCGCGTGCCCATTGCCTCCATGCCCGGCGTCGAGCGCCTGAGCCTGGACCTGCTGCTGCCGGTGGCCGAGGAGTGCGTGAAGCTGGAGATCCCGGTGATGGCGCTGTTCCCGGTGATCGACCAGTCGCTGAAAGACTATGAAGGCTCCGAGGCGCGCAACCCCGACGGCCTGGTGCCCCGGGTGGTGCGCGCGCTGAAAAAAGAATTCCCCCAGTTGGGCGTCATGACCGACGTGGCGCTGGACCCCTTCACC
>JBAQKO010000225.1:0-6860 GCA_049301075.1 Rhodoferax sp. | reverse complement strand
CACGTGGAACAACTGCGGGTGCCGGGGCTGGACGCGGAGCGCTGCATCGTCTGGATGCGCAAGCGCGCGGCGTGACGGGGGTGCCCGCCGCACGGGCGCAAAGGTAACGTAAACTTGGCTCCTCCGCCCGCATCTGCCGGCGGGCCCCCGCCTCAAGGAATTCCCATATGTTTGGCATAGCCGACTACGGTGCTTTTGTCGCCGCCTTCATCATTTTGCTGTTCATTCCCGGCCCCGGGAATCTGGCGATCATCACCTCGACGACCAAGGGTGGTCTGCGCGGCGGCCTGGCGGCCACGCTGGGTCTGATGGCGGGCGACCAGGTTCTGATGTGGCTGGCCGTAGCCGGCGTGGCTGCTGTGCTGGCGGCGTACCCGACGGCTTTCCGCGCCGTGCAATGGCTGGGTGCCGCCTACCTGGCCTGGCTGGGCTTCAAGATGCTGATGGCCAAGCCCGGCGCAGCGCCCATCCTCCACATTAAGCCGCACCACTATTTCCAGCAGGCGCTGACGATCACGGTGCTCAACCCCAAGGCCATCGTGTTTTACATGGCCTTCTTCCCGCTGTTCATCGACCCGGCTCAGCACCTGGGGCTGGTGACGTTTGGGGTGATGGCGCTGACGGTGGCCGCCCTGGCTTTTGTGTACTGCTTCGCCGTGGTGCTGCTGACGCACTTCCTGGCGGAACGCCTGCGCGCCAACCCCCGGATTTCGCGCACCCTGGAAAAGCTGGCCGGGGTGTTCCTCATCGGTTTTGGTGCCAAGCTGGCGCTGTCCCGTTGAGCCCCGGCGCACCGCATTCGCTGTTTCATTTCTTTCTCAGGTAAGCACCCCATGGCCAAAATTTTCTGTGTTGCCAACCAAAAAGGTGGCGTCGGCAAAACCACCACCACCGTCAACCTGGCGGCGGGGCTGGCCAAGGTGGGGCAGCGGGTGCTGATGATCGACCTGGACCCGCAGGGCAACGCCACCATGGGTTCGGGGGTGGACAAGCGCCAGCTGGAGCTGACCGTGTACGACGTGCTGCTCGAATCCGCCTCCATTGCCGAGGCGCGCGCGCAAAGCGACAAGTTGAAAGCGGGCGGCTGCAGCTACGACATCCTGGGCGCCAACCGCGAGCTGGCCGGCGCCGAGGTGGAACTGGTGGAGGTGGAGCGCCGCGAGCGCCGCCTGAAGCAGGCCCTGGCGGTGGTGGACGCCGAGTACGACTTCGTGCTCATCGACTGCCCACCCTCCCTGAGCATGCTCACGCTCAACGGCCTGTGCTGCGCGCACGGTGTGATCGTGCCCATGCAGTGTGAATACTTTGCGCTCGAAGGGCTGACCGATCTGGTCAACACCATCAAGCAGGTCAAGGCCAACCTCAACGACGACCTGCAGATCATTGGTTTGCTGCGCGTCATGTTCGATCCGCGCATCACCCTGCAGCAGCAGGTCAGCGACCAGCTCAAGGCCCACTTTTCCGACAAGGTGTTCGACACCGTGATTCCGCGCAATGTGCGCCTGGCCGAAGCGCCCAGCTATGGCGTGCCCGGCGTGGTGTTCGATCCGTCGTCCAAGGGGGCGCAGGCGTTCGTGACGTTTGCGCAGGAAATGGTGGACCGCATCCAGGCCATGTGAGTGCGGGGCGGCAGAAATTCAGCATGAAATTGGCGTTCGACCCCCGTATCCATTGCGCAGTCTGCTATAAAAAACGTAGCGACCACATGCCATGAGCAACTCTTCCGTAACAGTCCTGCTGCTGCCCGGCTGGCAAAACTCCGGGCCCGCCCACTGGCAAAGCCGCTGGGAGGCCTTGCACGGCTACACGCGCGTGGAGCAGCACGACTGGATGCAGCCGCTGCGCGGCGACTGGATGGCGCAACTGGAAGAGGCGGTTCTGGCGGCACCTACGCCGGTGGTGCTGGCGGCGCACAGCCTGGGCTGCATCCTCACGGCCGCGTGGGCTGCCCATTCGCGCAACACCCACCGGGTGAAGGCCGCCCTGCTGGTGGCGCCGGGTGACCCCGAGCGCGAAGAACTGCGCGCAGCGCTCAAGAGCTGGTCGCCGGTGGTGCTGCAGCGCCTGCCGTTTTCCAGCATCTTGCTGGGCAGCCACGACGACCCCTACTGCAGCGCGCAGCGCGCCCAGGCCTTTGCCGGCGCGTGGGGCTCCACTTTTGTGGACTACGGCCACACAGGCCATATCAATGCCGATTCCGGGCTGGGCGACTGGCCGCAGGGGCACGAAATTTTGATGCAATTAGCGAGGGAGAACTGAATGGTTACCAAGAAACCCAAGGGCCTGGGCATGGGGCTGGAGGCCTTGCTGGGCCCCAAGGTCAAGGACCGTGCGCCGGCCGACGCGGGCGCGGCCAACTCCGGCCTGCCCAGCACCCTGATGCTCGACGACATGGTGGCCGGCATGTACCAGCCGCGCACCCGCATGGACGAGGGCGCCCTGTATGAGCTGGCCGAGAGCATCAAGGCGCAGGGCATCATGCAGCCCATCCTGGTGCGGCGCCTGGCCGACGGTGCCAACGCCGGCAAATACGAAATCATTGCCGGCGAGCGGCGCTTCCGTGCCGCCCGGCTGGCCGGGCTCGACAGCGTGCCCGTGCTGGTGCGCGACGTGCCCAACGAGGCCGCCGCCGCCATGGCGCTCATCGAGAATATCCAGCGTGAGGATCTCAACCCGCTGGAAGAAGCCCAGGGTCTGCAGCGCCTGATCAAGGAGTTTGGCCTCACGCACGAAACGGCGGCGCAGGCCGTGGGGCGCTCGCGCAGCGCTGCCAGCAACCTGCTGCGCCTGCTCAACCTGGCCGAGCCGGTGCAGACCATGCTGATGGCCGGCGACCTCGACATGGGCCATGCCCGTGCCCTGCTGGCACTGGACCGTGCCACCCAGATCACCGCCGCCAACCAGATTGCCGCCAAGAAGATGTCGGTGCGCGAGGCCGAGAGCCTGGTCAAGAAGCTCAGCGCCGAGTTCACGCTGACGTCCACCAAGCCCAAGAAAGAAAAGTCGCGCGATTTGAAACGCGTGGAAGAGGAGTTGTCGGACCTGCTCATGGCGCAGGTCGACATTCACGTCAAGAAACGTGTCAAGCGCGCCGGACGCCTGGAAGAGATGGGGGAGGTGGTCATCCAGTTCGGTTCGCTCGATGAACTTAACGGGCTCATTGAGCGGCTCTCGCCCGGTGCCAGCCGCTAAGCGTCTTGCGTTTCTGACCACCTGGCCGCTGCCGGCCCTGCTGGCTTGGGCTGCGGCCTGGGTGCTGTTTCGCCTGGCACAGGGCTGGGGTTGGGGCCAGACCGTGGCCCTGGGGCTGGCGTCGGCCCTGGGCGTGGCCGCCAGCCTGTGGGGCCACTCCTGGTGGCGCCGCCTGTGCATTGCGGCGGGGTTTCCCCTGTCGCTGGTCCTGTCCCTCCCCGTAGCGGGTCTTGCGGCCGTGCCGGCCTGGGCCTGGCTGGTGCCCCTGGGCCTGCTGCTGCTGGTCTATCCCCTCAATGCCTGGCGCGATGCGCCCCTGTTTCCGACCCCGCGCCAGGCCCTGGATGCCTTGCCCGGGTACGCTCCGCTGGCAGCCGGTGCCCGGGTGCTGGACGCCGGCTGCGGCCTGGGCGCCGGCCTACGGGCCCTGCGCCGGGCCTACCCGCAGGCGCAATTGCACGGTCTGGAATGGAGCTGGCCGCTGCGCGCGGCTTGTGCCCTGCGGTGCCCCTGGGCGCAGGTGCGCCGTGGCGACATCTGGCGTGCCGACTGGTCGGGCTACGACCTGGTGTACCTGTTCCAGCGGCCCGAGAGCATGGCGCGCGCGTTGCACAAGGCGCGCAGCCAGATGCGCCGCGGCAGCTGGCTGGTAAGCCTGGAGTTTCAGGACCCCGCCGTCGCGCCCACCCACACCCTGACCGCGCCCGATGGCCGCCCGGTCTGGCTGTACCGCATGCCCTGAGGCCTATACCAGGCCCCAATCCTGCGCCGGGGCGTTGGGGAAGATACGCTCCAGGTCCCGGGGCGAGAGACCGTACATGCGGCCCAACAAACCCCCCAGTACGGCGCGGTATTCGTTGAGTACGGGATAGTCCCGGTTCTGGAACAGCGTGGTGTGCTCTAGCGCCTGCTGCGTGCCCACCACTTTGCCGCCAGCCGCGCTGCCCAGTCCACCACCCAGTACCCAGTACACCGTGCCATGGCCGTGGTCGGTGCCCCGGGTGCCGTTTTCCCGGAACGTGCGGCCAAATTCGGAGAGCACCACCACCACGGTCTGCTTCCATGCGGGCCCCATCTCCTGGGCAAACCCCGACAAGCCCCGCCCCAGATCCGCCAGATTGTTGGCCAGTGGGCCCTGCGCGGCACCCTCGTTGATGTGGGTGTCCCAGCCGCCAATATCCACAAAGCCGATCTGGTAGCGCTCACGCATCAGGCGGGCGATGCGCCGGGCTTCCAGTTCGAAGCCCTTGGCGGAAATGGCGCCCCGGTTGGCCATTTGCATTTCCTGGTCCAGCTCGCGCGCCACTTCCTGGCGTAGGTTCAATCCCTCGCGCACGGCACCTTCCAGCGCGTGCCCCTGGTACAGGCCGGCCAGCACGCCGGACTGCCGCGCATCGAAAGCCGGCTTGCCCACACCCTTGAGCGAGATGTTCGCGATGCCCATGTCCCCCTTGAAGACGGTCGGCAGGGCATCCGTGAAGGCGATGGATGCGCTGCCCAGCACCTGTGACAGTCGGTTCAGAAAGCCGGATGCCACCACGCCCCCACTGGGCCCGGCCAGGCCCGCTTCGATGCTGTCCTGGGTTTCGAAGTGGCTGCGCGAAGCATCGTGGGTGCCGGCGAAGGGAATGAACGCCACTTCCTTGCGCGCCCACATCGGCGCAATGCTGTCGCGCAGCGCCGGATGCAGGCTCCAGTGTCCATCCAGGGCCAGGGATGCCTGCGGGTTGGCGGGGTCCGGCCGCGCGATGGCCAGGGTGGGGCGGGATTCGTAATAGAAAGGGCTGCCGCTGGGGACGAGCAGGTTGGCCGCGTCATACCCGCCGCGCAAAAACACCAGCAGGAAACGGTTCTGGGTGGCGGGTGCCGCGTGCAGCCGGATACCGCTGGCCAGCGTGGAGGCCGCCAGGCCGGCTTGCAACAGGGTTCTGCGTTTCATGGGAGTCGCTCCGGGGGGTACAAAGCCGTTTAATGGAACATGAAATCGGGCGACGCCAGCAGGTAGGCATTCCACTCCCACTGGGTCGACGCCTGGGCCAGTGCCGTGCGCAGCGCCGGTGACAGGCCGGGCTCCAGGGCCTCGAAAAACAGCCGGTTGCTCAGCTGGGGAAAGCCGGTGACCTGTGCCGGGTTGCCGTCATCCGGGTCAAACAAGCCGGCGTTGCCGCTGCCGATCCATTTGGCAATTTCGAAGCGCTTGCTCATCTGCCCGGCACTGTCCCAGTCTGCGGCACGCAGGCCATAGCCGTCGGGCGTCAGATGGCCGTACAGGCTCTCACCCAGGGCGTTGAGCATGTTGCTGGCCGGTTTGAGGTTGACAAAGAAGCGACCGCTTTGCGTGGGGGTGTCATAGGCCAGGCGCAGGGCGGATACGACGTAGTGCACCGGGTCCTTGAACTTGGATCCCAGGCTGGCGTTGAACTCCCGGGAGTTGAACATCACGCGCAGCACACTGGGGATATCGCCATCGGAACGGGAGAACGCGCTGGCCATGCGCGCCACCAGGGCCGGGGGCGGATCGTCTGCAACGAACTGGATGGCCAGCTTGCGGGAAATGAAATGCGCGGTGGCGGGGTTGCGCACAATCAGGTCCACGGCCTGGGTCACCTCGCCAAAGCCGCTTCCTGCAATGCTGTGCCCTAGCAGCGTCTTGTCGCCGAAGTCATGCCGGTCCGGATTGAATTCGAAAGCCCCTTCGTTGACCAGCAAGTGCTGCACCGCCGGTTTGACGCGTGCGGGCGCCGCACCGGTGTTGACCCCCAGGCCCGTCAGCACGCGTGCCAGTTCCTGCACGTCCTGCTGCGTGTAGCCGCCGTCCACACCCATGGTGTGCAACTCCAGCAATTCACGGGCGTAGTTCTCGTTGATCTTGCCGGCCGTGCTCTGGGCGTTGTCCAGGTACACCAGCATGGCCGGGTGCTTCATGGTCGCCAGCAACAAATCGCGGAAGTTACCCAGTGCGTGCGGGCGTATGGCCTGTTCCTCGTAGTCGGCAACGGACCAGCGCAGGTTGGCCTTGTAGCGAAAAACGCTGAAGTGGTTCAGCCAGAACCAGGTCATTTGCTCCTTGAGTTGCGCCGGGGAATACACCGCGCGCAGCAGGTGGCGTTTGGTGGCTTCCTGTGCCACACGCTCCTGTGCTTCCTGCAAGGCCCGACGGGCGGCGCTCTTTTCGTCGCCATCCGGCAGGGCGTTGATGCGGCGGTTCTCCACGTCGGCGTCGGCCAGCAACTGGGCGGCCGTTCTGGTGCTGACGGTCAGCGCATCAATCGCGCTCTGGGCCGCGGCCGGCAGCGTGTCGCGTGCGGGGGTCAGTTGTTGCTCCAGGAACTGCTTGCGTCCCAGGGCCCGGTATTGCGCCAGGGTGGTGGAATCGAGCCCGTAGGTCAGGCGGTTGATCCAGCGCACGTCATCCGGCTGGACGGGGCGCTCGGCGCACAGGCTCACCCCAGCGAAACAGGCCAGCAGGATTCCCAGCACCGCCCGGTAGGTATTTCCCTTCGGGTCCATGGCGGGCGCTGCCTCAGTTCCAGCCGATCACGTCCAGCCCCTTGTCATGCAGGCAGCGCTGCACGAAATGCCGGTAGGTCTGGCTGGGCTTGTTGTGGAAGGCGCCCGCAGTGGCCCCGGCCGAGCCGCCAATGGCGGCGCCGGCGGCACCCGAGCCC
>JBAQKO010000224.1:0-6386 GCA_049301075.1 Rhodoferax sp. | reverse complement strand
CTGCAGGCCGCGGTCTGGACCAGCGACCTGAACAAGGCCCACGGCGTGGCGCGGGCTTTGCGTGCCGGCACCGTGCATGTCAACCAGTACGACGAGGACGACATGACGGTGCCGTTTGGCGGCTTCCGGCAAAGCGGAGTGGGGCGCGACAAATCCCTGCACGCGTTGGAGAAGTACACCGAAACCAAGACGACCTGGATTCGTATCGACAGTCCGCTGTGAGGCGTTCCGCCCCACAAAATAGCTTTACGCCAGTGCACTGACGCCAACATTACCCCCGGGCGTCACGCAGGGTGGAGTGTATTTTTTATGATGCGTTTTGCAGTTTCACAATGCAAAAAATTAATGAATCAACTCTGGTCAATTGCTTCCCATCAAGAAAATAACTGTTTCACATTGCGAATACACGCCTTCAAGTGCTTGATTTATTTGGGAAAATATTTATGTCTTATATAAGACATAAGATGCAATTCGTGTCTTATATAAGACTAGAATAGCCCTGCCTGCCGTGTGACGCAGCAATCGTCCAGGCATCAATTGTTTTAACTACGGAGTGTTTTTATGACGACTCAAACCCGCGAACAACAAATCGCCGCCCTCGAAAAAGACTGGGCAACCAACCCCCGCTGGAAAGGTGTCAAGCGCGGTTACTCCGCCGCTGACGTCGTGCGTCTGCGCGGTAGCGTGCAGCCCGAGTACACGCTGGCCAAGAACGGCGCTGAAAAGCTGTGGGCCAAGGTCAACGGCGGCGCTAAAAAAGGCTACGTGAACGCTTTCGGCGCTATCTCTGCCGGTCAAGCCATGCAACAAGCCAAGGCGGGTCTGGAAGCTGTGTACCTGTCCGGCTGGCAAGTCGCCGCCGACGGCAACACGTCCGAAACCATGTACCCCGACCAGTCGCTGTACGCCTACGACTCGGTGCCCACCATGGTGCGTCGTATCAACAACACGTTCAAGCGCGCTGACGAAATCCAGTGGGGCCGCGGCATCAACCCCGGTGACAAGGAATTCATCGACTTCTTCCTGCCTATCGTGGCTGACGCAGAAGCCGGTTTCGGCGGCGTGTTGAACGCGTTCGAACTGATGAAGAACATGATCGCGTCCGGCGCTGCTGGCGTTCACTTTGAAGACCAATTGGCTGCCGTGAAGAAGTGCGGCCACATGGGCGGCAAGGTGCTGGTTCCCACCCGTGAAGCCATCGAAAAGCTGATCGCTGCCCGTTTCGCTGCCGACACCATGGGCGTGTCCACCCTGATCCTGGCCCGTACCGATGCAGAAGCTGCCAACCTGATCACCAGCGACTACGACGCCAACGACAAGCCTTTCATCACCGGTGAGCGCACCCAAGAAGGCTTCTACCGCGTCAAGAACGGCCTGGAGCAATCCATCAGCCGTGGCGTGGCCTACGCTCCTTACGCCGACTTGGTGTGGTGCGAAACCGGCGTGCCCGATATCGGCTTCGCCCGTGAGTTCGCCCAGGCTGTGCTGGCCGCTTGCCCTGGCAAGCTGCTGTCGTACAACTGCTCGCCTTCCTTCAACTGGAAGAAGAACCTCAACGCCAAGCAGATCGCTTCCTTCCAGGACGACCTGTCGGCGCTGGGTTACAAGTACCAGTTCATCACCTTGGCTGGTATCCACATCAACTGGTTCAACACGTTCCAGTTTGCCCATGCATACGCCCAGGGCGAAGGCATGAAGCACTACACCGAAATGGTGCAGGAACCCGAATTCGCTGCCCGCGACAAGGGTTACACCTTCGTGTCGCACCAGCAGGAAGTCGGCGTTGGCTACTTTGACGACGTCACCACCGTGATTCAGGGTGGTACTTCCTCCGTGAAGGCCCTGACCGGTTCCACCGAAGAAGAGCAGTTCCACTAAGCTGCGGCATACGCCGAAAGAGGCCGGGCTTCCGAACAGGAGGCGCCGGCCTTTTTTTTGATGGGCTTCCGATGCGCCTGCGGCCGGGTTTTGTCCACGGGCGTCGACTGCGGTTAAAATCGACCGTCCATTTTTGTATAAGAGCGAGAAAGGCAACTGGTTATGACACCGCGAACTACTCCGGTAATTTTTTCAAGCGAATAGGCCGCAAGTCCGCGCGCCTTGTGCGCAACCAGCTACCAAATTCATAGTAAAGCGCGGACCGTTCCGCGCTTTTTGCTTTTCTTCAAGACTCTTTTTTGTACACGCCATGATCAAAATTACGCTTCCTGACGGTTCTCAACGTGAATTTCCCGGCCCGGTCACGGTGGCCGAAGTGGCTGCCTCCATTGGTGCCGGTCTGGCCAAGGCGGCCCTGGCTGGCAAAGTGGACGGCAAAGTCGTGGACACCAGCTACCAGATGACGGCCGACAGCGCGCTGTCCATCATCACGGCCAAGGACGCCGATGGCCTGGAAGTCATTCGCCACTCCACGGCCCACTTGCTGGCCTATGCCGTCAAGGAACTGTTCCCGGATGCGCAAGTGACCATCGGCCCGGTGATCGAGCACGGTTTCTTTTACGACTTTTCGTACAAGCGGCCCTTCACGCCCGATGACCTGGTGGCCATTGAGAAAAAGATGGTGGCCCTGGCGGCCCTGGATGAGCCGGTGACGCGCCGTGTGCTGCCGCGTGACGAGGCAGTTGCCTATTTCAAGAGCCTGGGCGAGCACTACAAGGCCGAGATCATTGAGAGCATCCCGGCGGACCAGGATGTGTCGCTGTACCGTGAAGGCAAGTTTGAAGACCTGTGCCGGGGCCCGCACGTGCCCAGTACCGGCAAGCTCAAGCACTTCAAGCTGATGAAGCTGGCGGGTGCCTACTGGCGCGGTGACCACAAGAACGAGATGCTGCAGCGGATTTACGGCACGGCGTGGGCCACCAAAGAGGAGCTGCAGCAGCATCTGACCATGCTGGAAGAAGCGGAAAAGCGCGATCACCGCAAGCTCGGCCGCGAGCTCGATCTGTTCCATATCGATGACCATGCGCCGGGCTTGGTGTTCTGGCATCCCAAGGGCTGGACTCTGTGGCAGGGCGTGGAGCAGTACATGCGTCAGGTCTACCGCGACAACGGCTATCAGGAAGTCAAGGGGCCGCAGATCATCGACAAGGGCCTGTGGGAGAAGACGGGCCACTGGGACAAGTACCGTGAGAACATGTTTGTCACGGAGTCGGAGAAGCGTGAATACGCCCTGAAGCCGATGAACTGCCCGGGCCACATCCTGATTTTCAAGCAGGGTATCAAGAGCTACCGCGATTTGCCCCTGCGCTACGGTGAGTTCGGCCAGTGCCACCGCAACGAGCCTTCGGGCGGTTTGCACGGCATCATGCGCGTGCGGGGCTTCACGCAGGACGATGGGCACATCTTCTGTACCGAAGACCAGATCCTGAAGGAATGCGTCGACTACACCGCCTTGCTGCAGAAGGTCTATACCGACTTCGGCTTCAAGAACATCATTTACAAGGTGGCGACCCGTCCCGCGCAGCGTATCGGTTCCGATGCCATCTGGGACAAGGCGGAAGCCGCTTTGATCGAGAGCTTGAAGGCTTCGGGTTGCGAATTTGAAATCTCCCCGGGCGAGGGCGCCTTCTACGGCCCCAAGATCGAATACACGCTGAAGGACGCCATTGGTCGCCACTGGCAATGCGGCACCATCCAGGTGGATTTCTCCATGCCCGAGCGTCTGGACGCCGAATACGTGGGCGAAGATGGTGCCCGTCACCGCCCCGTGATGCTGCACCGAGCCATCGTTGGCAGCCTGGAGCGCTTCATCGGTATCCTGATCGAGGAAAGCGCGGGAGCCTTGCCCGCCTGGCTGGCGCCGGTGCAGGTGGTGGTGCTCAATATCACCGATGCACAGGCCGAATATGCCCGTTCCGTGGCCAAAACGCTGCAGAATCAAGGGCTTAGGGTTGAGTTAGACCTGCGCAATGAGAAAATTACGTATAAAATACGGGAGCATTCGATGCAGAAGCTGCCGTATCTGGTTGTCGTGGGTGACAAGGAGATGGCAGCAGGCGCCGTTGCGGTGCGTGCCCGGGGTGGTCAAGACCTCGGTGTAATGTCCCTTGATGCACTCGTGCAGAAGATCAAAGGCGACATTGCCCACAAGTCCATTGTCTAAGGTTTGAGTCCAAAGATGCTGGTTTGTCGCGTGTATCCTGCGGCTGTAGCTACTATTTTTGTAGCAAATATTGTGAAGGATTGAGCCATCGCTACTGAATTTCGTGACCGTCGTCACCGCGAAGAACGCAAGCACCGCCTGAACCGGGAAATCATGGCCCCGGAAGTTCGCCTCTCCGGCCAGGAAAACGAGCCTTTGGGTGTCGTGAGCCTGATGGAGGCCCTGCGCATGGCAGGCGAGCTGGATGTTGACCTGGTTGAAATTGCCGCTACCGCCAACCCGCCTGTGTGCCGGTTGATGGACTACGGCAAGTTCAAGTACCAGGAGCAGAAGAAAGCGGCTGAAGCGAAAGCCAAGCAGACGGTTATCGAAATCAAGGAAATCAAATTCCGACCCGGTACCGATGACGGCGACTACAACATCAAGATGCGCAATATTAAGCGCTTCCTGGCCGAAGGCGACAAGTGCAAGATCACTTTGCGTTTTCGGGGGCGTGAAATCACGCACCAGGAGCTGGGTATGGCGCTCTTGAACCGGATTCGCAACGAGTTGGGCGATCTGATCCTGGTGGAGCAGTTTCCCAAGCTCGAAGGGCGTCAGATGATCATGATGATCGCGCCGGGCAAGAAGAAACCAGCGGGCAAGTCCGCCGCTGATGCCGCGGCTCCGGTCGCTGCAGCGTCGTAAAAATTGGGGTGTTGGCCGGCTTTGCCGGCTGGCCGCAGGATTAGAGGGTGCAAGCCCTCCGAGCGAGTCTGGCACCGCAAGGTGTCGCTCGCAAAAAATGGTGGGTGTCATAACCCGCCGCCAAGTGGTTAGCGTTACAGCGCCACTGAGAAGTGGCTCGGGGCCAACAAGGCTGGAAGTAGTTTCCAGACGCCTCACGAGCACAAAGTAATAGGAGCATTTAAATGCCCAAAATGAAGACCAAGAGCGCGGCGAAGAAACGCTTCCGCGTCCGTCCAGGTGGCACCGTCAAGCGCGGCCAAGCCTTCAAACGTCACATCTTGACCAAGAAGACCACCAAAAATAAACGCCATTTGCGCGGCTCCACTGCAGTTCATGAGACCAATATGGGTCACATGGCGCAGATGTTGCCAGGCCGTGGTATTTAATTAACGACGAACAAGGAGTAATCACATGCCTCGCGTCAAACGTGGTGTAACGGCTCGCGCCCGCCATAAAAAAGTCTTAGCCCTTGCCAAAGGTTTCCGCGGTCGCCGCGGTAATGTCTTCCGTATCGCCAAAGAAGCGGTAATGAAGGCTGGGCAATATGCCTACCGTGACCGTCGTACCAAGAAGCGTGTCTTCCGTCAGTTGTGGATTGCCCGTATCAATGCGGCTGCGCGTCAGTGCGGCATGACATACAGCCAATTCGCCAACGGTCTGAAGAAAGCGAACATCGAGATCGACCGCAAGGTTCTGTCCGATATCGCCATTCACGACATGGCTGCTTTTGCTGGCATCGTGGAGCAAGTCAAGGCCAAACTGGCTGCTTGATTTTCGCTATGGTCTGCTATCGATACGATAGCTGCCAGTGCAAATAGAACAAGGGCTGGAGCTTGAAAGAGCGCTGGCCCTTTTTCATTGAAACGCGCTTCCAGAGCGGCATGACCGCCATGCCGGTTACGTCGAAATACCAAGAGAATGTATGAACGAGTTGAACGCCATCGTTGACACTGCCAAGGCGGCCTTTTCCGAAGCGCTGACCCCCGCCGACCTGGAAAATGCCAAAGCGCTGTTTTTGGGCAAGTCCGGCCGCATCACCGAGCTGATGAAGGGCATGGCAGCCCTGTCCGTGGACGAGAAAAAATCCCGCGGTGCAGCGATCAACCTGGCCAAGCAGGCCATTGAGACGGCTCTGACCGAGCGACGTCAGGCTCTGGCCGATGCCGAACTGCAAGCCCAGCTCCAGGCCGAGGCGCTCGACGTGACGCTGCCCGGCCGCCAGCGCGGGCAGGGTGGTTTGCACCCCGTTTCCCTGACGCAGGAGCGCATTGAAGCCATTTTCGGCTCCATGGGTTTCGAAGTGGCGCAAGGCCCGGAGATTGAGGCCGACTGGTTCAACTTCACCGCACTCAACACGCCGGAAGATCACCCCGCGCGTTCCATGCACGACACTTTTTATGTGGAGGGTGGTTCCGAGACCGCCCCCAATTTGCTGCGTACCCACACCAGCCCGGTGCAGGTGCGCCACGCGCTGCAGCACGTCGAGCAGCATCGTGCGTTGATCGAGGCGGGGCAGCCCATGCCCGAGATCCGCGTCATCTGCCCCGGTCGAACC
>JBAQKO010000223.1:0-8394 GCA_049301075.1 Rhodoferax sp. | reverse complement strand
GGGGTTGCGCGGCCACGCGCAGGGCGCGCTGGGAGCAGCCCAGCACCACGGCCGGTGTCGGGTAGGTCCAGACGTGGAAGCAGGGTGCCGCTACCGGGGCGGCGAGCTGGCGGTCGTTCCAGGCCTGTTCCTGCGCGGCGGTGTCTACGGCGTTTCCTTCAGCGTGGCCACGGGCTGACCGCGGGCAAAGGTGTCGCCGGCGGCCACCAGAATCTGCTCGATGCGGCCGTCGGCCGGCGCCAGCAATTCCTGGTTGGTCTTGATCAGCACCACGTTGGCCACGGGTTGATCCTTGCGCACGGGGTCGCCCGGCTGGACCAGCCAGCTGTCGAGCAGCGCCTCGGTCTGCGTATCCACGCCTTCCCAGATCTCGGCTGCCAGCGTGATGTCCATCATGCGGCCACCATCGGTCGGGCAGACGACTGCATGAGCCCCTGCACGGCTTGCACCAGGCTGGCCACCTGCGGTATGACGAACTGCTCCAGCGGCCGGCTGAAGGGGATGGGCACATTGGGCACGGCCAACCGCTTCACCGGCGCCTTGAGCTGCACGGTGTCGAGGTTCTCGGCCACGATGGCCGCGATCTCGCCCGTCAGCCCAAAGCCCAGGTAGTCTTCATCGGCCACCAGCAGGCGCCCGGTTTTGGCAACCGACTTGAGCACCGTCACGCGGTCCAGCGGCACCAGGGTGCGCAGGTCGATCACTTCGGCATTGATACCCTGGCGCGCCAACTCGTCTGCCGCCAGCAAGGATTTGTGCACCATCTGGCTGAGGGTGACGATGGTGGCGTCGCTGCCCTCGCGCACCACCTTGGCCTGGCCGAAGGGAATGGTATAGGCCTCCTCGGGCACCGCGTTGGTGCTGCCCTCGAAGTACGCCATCCAGGGCAGACCCATGATGCCCTTGTGGTACAGGAATACGACCGGGTTGTCGTCGCGGATGGCCTGGATCATCAGGCCCTTGGCATCGTAGGCATTGGACGGTACCACCACCTTGAGGCCGGGCATGTGGGCAAAGGTGGCGTACAGGCACTGCGAGTGCTGCGCCGCGTCGCCATAGCCGCCGCCAATGGCGGTGGTCAGCACCACGGGCAGCTTGATGTGGCCGCCCGCCATGTAGGTGTTCTTGGCCAGGTGGTTGTAGATCTGGTCCATGCAGACGCCAAAGAAGTCGACGAACATCAGCTCGACGATGGGGCGCATGCCGGCCGCCGCCGCGCCGGTGGCGGTACCGATGAAGGCCGTCTCGGATATGGGTGTGTCCATGATGCGCTCGGGCCCGAACCGCTCCAGCAGGCCGCCGGTGGCGCCGAAGATGCCGCCGTATTGGCCGATGTCTTCGCCCATGACGAAGACCGTGCTGTCGCGTTCCATCTCCTGGCCCATGCCTTCAGCGATGGCCTGGGCCATGGTGAGTTTGCGGGGGGTACTCATGGTGTATTCCTCCTGTCGGCCAAAGCCGTCTCAAACAAAAACGTCCTGCAGGGCATCTTGCGGCGCCGGGTCGTGGCTTTTGCGGGCAAAGGCAAAGGCATCGGCCACACGCTCCCGGGCGCGCGCCACGATGGCCGCTTCCTCGGCGTCGCTCATCAGGCCCTGGCTTTTGAGTTCACCCGCCAGCTTGGGGATGGGGTCGTTTTTGCGCAGGTTGGCCACCTCGTCCTTGGGGCGGTAGACCTCGGGGTCACCCTGGAAGTGGCCCAGGTAGCGGTCGGTCTTGACTTCGATCAGGCTCGGCCCCTCGCCACGCCGCGCACGCGCAATGGCGGGCGTGGCCGCGTTGTACACCTCCCGCGCGTCGTTGTGGGCGACCTTGATGCCCGGCATGCCGTAGGCCGCCGCACGGTCGGCGACCCATTCGATGGAGGTGGCGCTGGTCTTGGGCACGGAAATCGCCCATTTGTTGTCCTCGCAGACAAAGATCACGGGCAACTTCCACAGCGCGGCCAGGTTCAGGGATTCGTGAAACGCGCCCTGGTTGGCGGCCCCTTCGCCAAAGAAGGCCACGGCCACCCAGTCCTTGCCCAGTTTCTTGGCCGCCAGGCCCGCGCCGCAGGCCGGCGGCAGGCTGGCGCCGATGATGCCGCTGCAACTGAATTTGTGCGCCGGATCGAACAGGTGCATGTGCCCGCCCTTGCCCTTGCCCAGCCCGGATGCCTTGCCGAACATTTCGGCCGTCATCCGGTTCAGCGACACCCCCTTGGCAATGGCGAAATGGTGGGGCCGGTGGGTGCCCACCACCGTGTCTTCCTGCTGCAGGTGCGCGCAAATGCCTACGGCCACCGGCTCCTGCCCCGCCGCCAGGTGCATTTCACCGGGCACGGGGCCCGAGCCGATGTCGAACGCCAGGCCTTTCTGGATGTGGGGGGGTAATTTGCCTTCCAGGTAGACCGTGGCCATGGTCTCCTCGTAGTGGCGGATCTCCACCATCTTCTCGTACATCCAGAGCAAGGTCGCCTTGTCAACTTGCATGTTCGTCTCCTTGAAGAAGTCGATCCACGGAGGCAACGCCGGGAAACCATCAGCCCGGCACTACCGGAGGAATGCGGATGGCAACTATCGGCACGACAGGCCGATAAGTCAAATCAGATGGGTGTCGCGTCAGGCTAGCGCGTGCAGATATGCTCCATCCGCTGGTCATCGAGCAGATGAATCGAGTTTTTGTCGTCGTACACCATTTCAGCAGGCGGAACAAAACCCAGCAGCTGGACAGCGTTGGCAGGACCGCTCCACTCGATTGCGCCGTTGAGTAATTCACCGTGCAGCGTGATGGCGCCTGCATGCAGTTGTACCGCATCCTTGCCGTGGCGGAAGGTCATGGTGAACGGTTGGGCAAACCCCTTGCAGGTGTACTGGTCCAGGGCCGTGGGCCGTGGCATCAGCCCGTGGTTGGCCACGGCGGACACCGTGATGTAGGTCACCATGCTGAGCACGGCGGTCCCGAGGATCGTGATGGCGATGGCGGGCACCACGGCGCCGCTCTTCACAAACGTCTTGAAATCAAAGCGTTTGCCGGTGCTTGCAGGTGTGGCTGGATGGTTCATGGTGTGTTGGCTCATTTTTTCTCGCGCAATTGCCAGGCCGCGACGATGGCCAGGGCGCAAATGCCGGCCAGCATCAAAAAGGATTCGTTGAATGCTAACAGGCGCTGCGGACTGGTGCTGGGGTGCGCCAGCGACTGGCCATGGACCGCCAGCCGCCACTCCAGCACGATGGCGCACAGGCTGACGCCACTGGCGCCGCCCACCATGCGGATAAAGCTGATGACGCTGGAGCTTTGCGCCAGCATGTGCTTGGGCAGGCCGCGCATCGATCCCAGGTTGAGGGACGGCAGGATGAAACCCAGCCCGACGCGCCCCACTATGGCCCACGCCACGATGACCCAGATGGAGGTGTGCAGGCCCACCGTCACCATCAAGGCAAACCCCAGTGCCAGCAGCAGCAAGCCGATGCTCACCAGCAGCCGGGCTGGCTGGTGGTCCGCCAGACGGCCCACCATGGCAATGGTGAAGCCCAGTACCAGGCCGGCGGGCATCAGCAGGGTGCCCACGTAGGCGGGCGACAGCCCCAACCCCATCTGCAGGTACACCGGCAGCAGGTAGGTGGAACCAAACAGCGCCGTGCCGTAAATGAAGGCCACGATGCTGCCCATGGCGAACTGGCGGTGGTTGAACAGCGCCAGGTTCATCAACGGTGCCTGCTGGTGCGGTCCGCGGTGGATGTGGCTCAGGCGGTGTTGCCATTTCACGAAGACCACCAGGGCCAGTGCGGCGGTGCCCAGCAGCGCCGCTGCCGGGGCGATGGCGCCGCTTTGCAGCGTGACCATGCCGTTGAGCAGGCACAGTGTGGCTACTGTGGCCAGCAGCAGACCGCGCCAGTCGAGCGAGACCGGGTCGCTGTGCTGCGCGTCGTCGCCCAGGCTGGCCACCGGGATGAAGCGCTGCGCCATGAGCAGCGAGGCCAGACAAAACGGCACCACCATGAAGAAGGTGGAGCGCCAGCCAAACCAGTCCACCAGCAGCCCGCCGATGCTGGGACCCAGGGCGGGCGCCAGCACCACACCCATGCCGAAAATGCCGCTGGCGCGCCCCTGCTCGTTGGAGGCAAACACCCGCAGGATGATGATGGCCGGAATGGGCTGCACCACGCCCGACGCCAGCCCCTCAGCCACGCGGGCGGCCAGCACCAGGTCGAACTGGCTGCTCAGGCCGCCGCAAATGCCGCCAGCCAACAGCAGCCAGATGGCGCTGGCATAGGTCCTGCGGTAACCAAAGCGCGACAGCAGCCACGGTGTGGTCAGCATGGACACCGTCATGGCCACCATGAAACCCGAGGAAACCCATTGCATGCGGTGTTGCCCCAGGGCGAAGTAGAGGCTCATGTCGGGAATCGCCACGTTGATGATGGTCGATGACATGACGGATGCCATGGTGCCGATCATCACGGACAGCAGCAACAGCCAGCGGTAGCGCGGCCCGTGGCGGGCCTGCAAGGCAGTAACGGTCTCGGGGGGGAGCATGTTACGGGCGCTGCAGCTTCTGGCGCACCAGCTGGATGTTGGTGCGCAAGGCATACAGCTCGTCGGTGTGCGACAGCGGCACGCGAATCTTGGCGGTGCGGCTGTCCATCAGGTTGAGTTCATCGAGCAGCGGGGCCGTGTCGGCAAGATCTTCGGCGCGCTGTTCGATGTCGCGCAGGTGGGCATACCAGCGGAAGATGCGCGAGCGCACGCGAAATTCATAGAGCGGCGGAATCACCCGCGACAGCGGCAGCAGCACCGCCAGAATAATGCCCATGACCAGCCACATGCGCTCCACCAGGTTGGCCACCCAGAACGGCAGGTAGCGCTGCAGCAGCGGGGCGCCACTCTGGATGGCGCGCTCGGCCTCCTTGGCTACCGGCAGCTCGTTGTTCTTGATGTTGGGGTATTCGCGTGCGTGCTTGAACCAGCCGGCGCCGCCGTGAATCTCGTTGCCCGCCTGGGCAAACAGCTGCAGCAGCGCCGGGTGGGTGCTGGCGCGCGTGAGGAGGGTGGTGGTGGGGGCTACCAGGTGCACGTTCTGCGCGGGAATGTTGGCGGCCAGATCCACCACGCCCCGCGGCAGCACGGCGGGGCTCAGGAAGGCAAAGCGTCGCGAGTAGGCTTCGCTCTGTGCAAAGTCCATCAGCTTCACGCCCGGCGTCTGCAGCAGCATTTGCACCAGCAACGATTCGGGGGCCGAGGCAAACACAATGGCATCGAGCTGGCCGTTGAGAAAAGCGACGGTGGCCGGTGTCTGCTCCAGTTGCGACAGCTTCAGCGACCGGGGGGAAATGCGGTTGCTCTCCAGCAGCTTGGCCATCAGGTTGGGCACACCGCTGCCGGGGGTTCCCACGTTGACCCGCAGGCCCTTGAGCTGGGTCAGGAATGCGAGGGTGGACTTGGGCGCGACGGCCTCGCGGTAGAACAGCCAGATCGGCTCCAGGAACAGGCTGCCCAGCGACTCCAGGGGCACATCGCCCTGCGCGTCGGCCTCGTTGCTGCCGCCCTGCACAAAGCCCAGGTCGGCCTTGCCTTCGCGCAGCAGCTGCAAATTGGCCGCCGAGCCCTCCGAGGGCAGCAGCACCACCTCAATGCCCTCCTTGGCCAGCAAGCTGGCGTAGCGTTTGCCAAATGCCTCGTAGGCACTTTGGGCCGGGCCCGTGGCCAGCGTGACGCGCTTGGGCGGGTTGGGGTCCAGCCACACATAGGCCAGCACCAGCAGCGCAACGGCCAGCACGATGAACGGGCCGACCGAGATGGCCAGGTCACGCAGGGAGAGCAGGGTGTAGCGTATGGTCTTGGGCACGGCGGAACCTTAGCATGGAGGGGGTGGCAGCGCTCAGGGCGCGGGCGTCTTGGGGGTGTAGTCGCAGTAGGGCGATACCGCGCAGTGCCAGCACTGCGGCTTGCGCGCCTGGCACACATAGCGGCCATGCAAAATCAGCCAGTGGTGGGCGTGCACCAGGTACTCGGCGGGTATGCGTCGGAGCAGCTGCACCTCCACCTCGTAGGGCGTCTTGCCAGGCCCCAGGCCGGTGCGGTTGGCCACGCGAAAGATGTGCGTATCCACCGCCATGGTGGGCTCGCCAAAGGCCACGTTGAGCACCACGTTGGCGGTTTTGCGGCCGACGCCGGGCAGGGCTTCCAGTTCGGCGCGCGTGCGCGGCACCTGCCCGTTGTGGTTCTGCACCAGCCTGCGACAGGTTTCCAGCAAATGCCGGGCCTTGCTGTGGTACAGCCCAATGGTCTTAATGTAGCTCTCCAGCCCCTCCAGACCCAGGTCCAGCATGGCCTGCGGGGTGTGGGCCACGGGAAACAGCTTGCGCGTGGCTTTGTTCACGCCGACATCGGTGGCTTGTGCGCTCAACAGCACGGCGGTAAGCAGCTCGAACACGCTGGTGTATTCCAGTTCGGTCTCTGGCTCGGGGTTGGCGGCCTGCAGCGTGGCGAAGAAAGGGGCTATGTGGTCTTTTTTCATCGGAAGGGCATTGTCCCATTCACGCGCTAACATCGTGCCATTCACCGGTAAAACCCTCAGTCCGCACCTTCATCACCATGCCACTTCACTTCGCAGACCGCCTGAACAACGTCGAAACCTCCGCCATCCGCGAGCTCTTCAAATTGCTGGGAAAGCCCGGCATCATCAGCTTTGCCGGCGGCTTTCCGGACAGCGCCATGTTTGACGTGGACGGCATCCGCGATGCCGCCAACAAGGCCCTGGCGGAAGAACCCGGCGCGGCGCTGCAATACGGCGCCACCGAGGGCTACCAGCCGCTGCGCGAGCAGCTGTCGGCCTTCATGGCCAGCAAGGGCGCCAGCGACGTGGCACCCGAGCAGTTGATCGTCACCACCGGCAGCCAGCAGGCGCTGGACATGCTGGGCAAGACCATGGTCAGCCCCGGCGACAAGGTCATTGTGGAAGGCCCCACGTTCCTGGCCACCATCCAGTGCTTTCGCCTGTATGGCGCAGAGGTCATCAGCGCGCCCATCGACGCCCACGGCGTGCAAACCGATGCGCTCGAAGCCCTGATGGCTGAGCACAAGCCCAAGTTCGTCTATCTGATTCCCACCTTTGGCAACCCCAGCGGCGCCATGCTGAGCGCCGAGCGCCGCAAGCGGGTGCTGGAACTGGCGGTGAAGTACCAGACCCTGGTCGTGGAAGACGACCCCTATGGCGACCTGTACTTTGGCAAGGCGCCCCCGCCCAGCCTGCTGGCCATGAGCCCCAGCGTGCCCGGCAGCCGCGCGCTGCTGGCGCACTGCGGCAGCCTGAGCAAGGTGCTCAGTCCCGGCCTGCGCGTGGGCTGGCTCATCGCCCCGCCCGAGTTGCTGGCCAAGGCCACCATGTGCAAGCAGTTCAGCGATGCCCACACCAGCACCTTTGCCCAGGCCACCGCTGCGCAGTATCTCAAGGCTGGCCGCATGCCCGCCACGCTGGCCCATGTGCGCAAGGTATACGCCGAGCGCGCCCAGGCCCTGTGCAACGCCTTGCGCAAGGAACTGGGCGAGGCCATTGACTTCGTGCAGCCGCAAGGCGGCCTGTTTGTGTGGGCGCGCCTGACGGGTGCCGGTGGCAAGGGGACCGACGGTGGTGCCTTCGCCAAGCGCGCCATCGACCAGGGCGTGGCTTTTGTACCCGGCGCGCCGTTTTATGCCAGCAACCCGGACCACGCCACCTTGCGTCTGAGCTTTGCCACGGCGGACGTGGCGAAGATCGAAGAAGGCGTCGCGCGCCTGGCACAGGCGCTATAGCCCGCGGCGGGCGGGTGTTCCCGTGGGCAGGGGGCGGCTCTCGCGTTTGCGCAGGCGCTCCTGCACGGCTTCACTTCCCAGTTCGCGTAGCGCGTCGGCCGCAATCCAGCGCGCAGACCGCGTACCCTGGCTCTGGATGCGCCGGGCCGCCGCCTGTGCGGCAGCGTTCAGCGCCGCATTGCGCTTGCCGATGTTGCGCAGCGCCCAGTTCACGGCCTTTTTCACAAAGTTACGCTCATCGGCGGCGGCACCCTCTATCAGGGGTAGCGCGGCGATGAACTGCGCGTCGCTCGCCTGCCGGTCGTGAACGGCCAGCGTGGCCAGCAGGGCAAAGGCGGCGCGGCGCACAAATTCGCCCTCTTGGGCGGACCAGGCGGCCACCTTGTTCCACGCCAGGGGCGAGGCTACAAACGCGCTGCCGCAGACCTGGTCGCATACGTCCCACGAGGCAAATCCCCGAGCCCAGGCATCCATCTGGCGGGATGTCAGCCGCGCAGGGTCGGCCAGCAGGCCGGCCACAATGCGGGCCTCGGGAATGGTGGTGTCCCACAGGGCCAAGGCCAGGTCGTGGTCGCGCCCCAGGGTGCGGGCGATGCGGCGTATAGCGGGCATGGAGAGGCC
>JBAQKO010000222.1:0-1737 GCA_049301075.1 Rhodoferax sp. | reverse complement strand
CAGGAACACCATTAGGTTGGTCTTCTTGCGCGAACGGCCTTCGCTTTTGAACAGGGCGCCGAAGAAGGGCACGTCGCCCAGGCCAGGCACTTTTTCCTGGTTGCCCGCGTACTCGTCCTGCAGCAGTCCGCCCAGCACGACAATGGCGCCGTCCTCCACCAGTACGTTGGATTCGATGGTGCGCTTGTTGGTGGTGGGGCCGTTGGCGGCATTGATGGTGGAGGCCAGCACGCTGGAGACCTCCTGGTAGATGGCGAGCTTGACGGTGCCGTTCTCGCTGATTTGCGGGCGCACCTTCAGGGTCAGACCCACGTCCTTGCGCTCAATGGTCTGGAACGGGTTAACCGAGCCGTTGGAGGCGCCCGAGTTGGTGAACTGGCCGGTGATGAACGGCACGTTCTGGCCGATCACGATCTTGGCCTCTTCGTTGTCCAGCGTCAGCAGGTTGGGGGTGGACAGCACGTTGCCGGCGCCGGTTTGTTCCAGGAAACGGGCCAGAAAGCCCAGCACGTAGATGCCGTTGTTTTGCTGGGTGGCGGCGCCGATGTTCAAGCCGTGCGAAGGGGTGACGGTGCCGCTGGCCCCCTGGGTGGCCAGGGTCACGATGTTGCTGCCACCGGTGCCGAAGTTGGTACCCAACAGGCCGACCACGCTGTCGCCGGCCTTGCCGGAGGCGCCCTGCCACTGGATGCCAAACTCCGCCGCCTTGTCGGCACTGACTTCAGCGATCAGGCTTTCCACAAACACCTGGGCGCGGCGGGCATCGAGCTTGTCGATCACGGCGCGCAGCTGGCGGTACTGTGGCTCATTGGCCGTGATGATGAGCGAGTTGGTGGCCGGGTCGGCCTGGATCTGGCCGCCCGTGTTGGCCCCGCTGCCCGCGGTGCTGGTGGCCGTGCCGGCTGCTGCCGCGCCAGCCGGTGCGGCAGTGGCAGTGGAGGCCGGGCGGGCTTCGCCGCTGAGAGCTGCCCGTAGCGTGGTGGCCAGCTGCGTGGCGTTGGCATTTTTCAGGTACACCACATAGATGTTGCCTGCCGCGCCGTTGGCGCTGTTGCCCGCGGGTTGGTCGAGCTTGTCGATGAGCGAGCGGGCCAGGGCCAGGCGCGCCTGGTTGGCGGCGCGCACGATCAGGGCGTTGGAGCGCGGCTCGGCCAGGACGGTGGTCTTGTAGCTGGCATCGGCCTGGCCGGCGGCACCGGTGCCACCGGATTCCAGCAGGCGCAGCACCAGGGGCGCCAGATCGGAGGCGCTGGCGTTCTTGAGCGGGATGACGTCGAGATCGGTCGCATTGGGCACGTCGAGCGCTGCCACGATGCGCGCCAGGCGGCGCAGGTTGTCGGCGTAGTCGGTGATGACGAGTGCGTTGTTGCCGGGGTTGATGTTGATGGGGTTGTTGGGGTTGATCAGCGGGCGCAGCACGGCCACCAGGTTGTTGGCGTTTTCATGCTGCAGGCGGATGACCTGGGTGACCAGCTGGTTGCCCACGGCACCGCTGCTGGCGGTGTCGCTGGACGCCACCAGGCCGCCTTGCAGCTTGGCATCGGCCTCGGGCACGATCTTGTCCAGCCCGTCGGTCTGCACCACGGCGTAGCCCTGCAGGCGCAGCAGGGCCAGGAACTGGTTGTAGGCCACGGCGGGGGACACGGGGGTGTCGGAGGTGAGTGTCATGGCGCCCTTGACGCGCGGGTCCACCACCACGTTGCGTCCGGTGAGCGTGGCCATGGTGCGGGCCACGGC
>JBAQKO010000221.1:0-14610 GCA_049301075.1 Rhodoferax sp. | reverse complement strand
GTCCTACCTGGGATTCATCCTTTACGACCTGTTTTTCAAGAATCTGGCGGGTAGCCGGATTTACGGCGTGGAGTTCCGTGCGGAACTGGTGCAGAAATCCCGCGAACTGGCGGCCCGGCTGGGCTTTGACCGCATGGCCTTCCTGAACCTGAGTGTGGCGGAGTCCACCGGGTCGGATGCGATGCCCGGCCATGTCGATGTGGTCACAGCGCTGCATGCCTGCGACACGGCCACCGATGACGCAATTGCCTTTGGTTTGCAAAAGACGGCGAACTTCATGGTGCTGGTGCCCTGCTGCCAAGCGGAAATTGCCCGCTGCCTCAACGCCAACAAAGCCCTGTCGCTCAACCGCACACCGCTGGCCGAACTCTGGCGTCACCCCCTGCACACCCGGGAGATGGGCAGCCAGATCACCAACGTGTTGCGCTGCCTGTATCTGGAGGCCTGGGGCTACAAGGTGACAGTAACGGAACTGGTGGGATGGGAGCACAGCATGAAGAACGAGCTCATCATTGCTCGACGCACCGGCAAGCCCAATCGGGCAGCCGCCCAGCGCTTGCGGGAGCTGTTGCAGGAATTCGGGTTGACGGCACTGCTGGAAACCCGCTTTACATTGCCGGTGGACAACGAAACCCCGGCGTGACACGTTCAAGGTGTTGAACCTTATTATTGCAACCTGTTCCTTGGAGTTCCGGATGAAGAAACTTGTCAACCTGAGCCTGGCTGTGGCGGTTGCCACCACCTTGGTGGCGTGCGCCAGCAGCAGCCCCGACGTGATCCAGCGCGGCGAAGCCCAGCGCATGGCGCAGGTGGAAGATGGTGTGGTGCTGACCGTGCGCCCGGTGGTGGTGGATGGTAGTCAGACCGGTATCGGTGCCGGCGTGGGCGGCGTGGTCGGTGCCATTGGCGGCTACAGCGGCAGCGGCGTGCCACGCGAGGCGCAGGTCCTGGGCGTGCTGGCTGGCGTGGCCGGCGCGGCGGCGGGCAACGCCATTGAGCGTTTCTCCACGCGTGAGGACGCCGTGGAAATCCTGGTGCAGCTCAAGGGCGGAGAGCGCCGCGCCATCGTGCAGGCCAAGGGCACCGAAGTCCTGGCGGCGGGCGACCCGGTGATCATCGTGACGTCCGGCGGCAAGGTCCGCGTAACCAAAGCACCCAAGTGAACCCCGGGTGTCGGGGTTGGGCTTCGGTCTGATGGCTGGCGCAGCCGACTGGTAGCACCGCCCCGACGCGTTCGAGTTTCCACATGGCTCGTCTTCCCCGTCTCACGCTGCCTGGATATCCCCACCACGTCATCCAGCGCGGAAACAACCGGCAGCCCATTTTTGTCACGGCAGCGGATTACGAGTTTCTGCTCGAGTTGCTGGATGAAAACGCCCGCCGCTTTGGCGTGGCCATCCACGCCTACGTGCTGATGGGGAACCACTTTCACCTGCTGGTCACCCCGCAGACCGCAGACGGTCTGCCGCAGATGATGCAAGCCGTAGGGCGACGCTATGTGCGGTATTTCAACGACCGCCAGCAGCGCAGCGGCACCTTGTGGGAAGGGCGCTACAAGTCCACCGTGATCCAGGCCGAAAATTATTTGCTGGCCTGCATGGCCTATATCGACCTCAATCCGGTGCGCGCCGGCATGGTGGCCCAGGCGCGGGACTACCCCTGGTCCAGTCACGGGCACTACATCGGCCAGCGCACCGACAAGCTTGTCACGCCGCATCCCCTGATCTGGGCGTTGGGCAACACGCCATTTGCCCGCGAGGCGGCCTACGCCGAATGGGTGCGAAGCGGCGTCGGTTTGGTGCAGCAGGCAGCCCTGACCGATACGGCCCTGCGCGGCTGGGCCTTGGGGGAGCCGGAATTTGTGGCCGAGTTGCAAAAAAAGACCTTGCGCCGCGTCAGCAAAGGCCAGGCAGGACGTCCGATTTCCATACGCGAAAAGGACGCCAAATAGCGTAAAACTCTCGCAAACATTGCGTGTACTGCTATGTATTTTGATGTGTCCCTTATTCTTTCTGATCAAATTTACGATTCATTTAATTAGAATCTGACCCCAATTATTCTGCTTGGCACTTTTGTTGCGTTGCAGTATTCTCCCCATCCCACCGCAATTTTTCAGGAGTGCGCCATGACCACGGCTGCCGAAATCCAACATCTCAAAGACCACGGTTTGTATTCCGCCGAACAAGAGCACGATGCGTGCGGCGTCGGCTTTGTGGCACATATCCGCGGCGAGAAGAGCCACGCGATTGTCAAGAACGCACTGAAAATTCTGGAAAACCTCGACCACCGGGGTGCCGTCGGTGCCGACAAGCTCATGGGCGACGGCGCCGGTATCCTGATCCAGCTGCCCGATGCGCTGTACCGCGAAGAAATGGCCGCGCAGGGCGTGACCCTGCCGCCGCCGGGTGAATACGGCGTGGGCATGGTCTTCCTGCCCAAGGAGAGCGCCTCCCGCCTGGCGTGCGAGCAGGAGATGGAACGCGCCATCAAGGCCGAAGGCCAGGTGCTGCTGGGCTGGCGCGATGTGCCGGTGAACCGCGACATGCCTATGTCGCCCACCGTGCGCGAGAAAGAACCCGTCCTGCGCCAGGTGTTCATCGGTCGCGGTAGCGACGTCATTGTGCAGGACGCGCTGGAGCGCAAGCTGTACGTGATCCGCAAGACCGCCAGCGCCCACATCCAGGCCTTGAAGCTCAAGCACAGCAAAGAGTACTACGTGCCCAGCATGAGCAGCCGCACCGTGGTCTACAAGGGCCTGCTGCTGGCCGATCAGGTGGGCGTGTACTTCAAGGACCTGGAAGACACACGCTGCATCTCGGCCCTGGGGTTGGTGCACCAGCGTTTCTCCACCAACACCTTCCCCGAGTGGCCGCTGGCCCACCCGTACCGCTATGTGGCGCACAACGGCGAAATCAACACCGTCAAGGGCAACTACAACTGGATGAAGGCGCGCGAAGGCGTGATGTCCTCGCCCGTGCTGGGTGCCGACCTGCAAAAGCTCTACCCCATCAGCTTTGCCGGCCAGTCTGACACCGCCACGTTCGACAACTGCCTCGAACTGCTGACCATGTCCGGCTACCCCATCAGCCAGGCCGTGATGATGATGATTCCCGAGCCCTGGGACCAGCACACCACCATGGACGAGCGCCGCAAGGCCTTCTACGAATACCACGCCGCCATGCTGGAACCCTGGGACGGCCCGGCCTCCATCGTGTTCACCGACGGCCGCCAGATTGGCGCCACGCTGGACCGCAATGGTCTGCGCCCCTCGCGCTACTGCATCACCGATGACGATCTGGTCATCATGGGCTCCGAATCCGGCGTGCTGCCCGTGCCCGAGAACAAGATCGTGCGCAAATGGCGCCTGCAGCCCGGCAAGATGTTCCTGATCGACCTGGAGCAGGGTCGCATGATCGACGACGAGGAGCTCAAGGCCGGCTTGGCCAACAGCAAGCCGTACAAGCAGTGGATCGAGAACCTGCGCATCCGCCTGGACGATGTGGTGGTCCTGACCGCCGGGGAGTCGCCGCAGGAACTGCCGGCCAACGCCACCGAGCCGCAAACCACCGGCATGGAGCATGTCAGTGCCGATTTGCTGGACCGCCAGCAGGCCTTTGGCTTCACGCAGGAAGACCTCAAGTTCCTGATCGCTCCCATGGCGACAGCGGGCGAGGAGGCCATCGGCTCCATGGGCAACGACAGTCCGCTGGCCGTGCTCTCCGACAAGAACAAGCCGCTGTACAACTACTTCAAGCAGTTGTTCGCGCAGGTGACCAATCCGCCCATCGACCCGATCCGCGAAGCGATCGTGATGTCGCTGGTGTCCTTCATCGGTCCCAAGCCCAACCTGCTCGACATTAACCAGGTCAACCCGCCCATGCGGCTGGAGGTGAGCCAGCCCGTGCTGGACTTTGCCGACATGGCCAAGCTGCGCGACATCGAGAAGCACACGCAGGGCAAGTTCCGCAGTTACACGCTGGACATCACCTACCCGCTGGCCTGGGGCCGCGAAGGCGTGGAAGCCAAGCTGGCTTCGCTGTGTGCCGAAGCGGTCGACGCCATCAAGGGTGGCAAGAATATCCTCATCATCAGCGACCGTGGCGTGAGTGCCGACCAGGTGGCCATTCCCGCGCTGCTGGCACTGTCCGCCGTGCACCAGCATCTGGTGATTGAAGGCTTGCGGACCACCACCGGCCTGGTGGTGGAGACGGGCACGGCACGCGAAGTGCACCACTTCGCTGTGCTGGCCGGCTATGGCGCCGAAGCCGTGCACCCCTACCTGGCCATGGAAACGCTGGCCAGCATCCACCAGGACCTGCCGGGTGACCTGAGTGCGGACAAGGCCATCTACAACTATGTCAAGGCCGTGGGCAAGGGCCTGTCCAAGATCATGTCCAAGATGGGCGTGTCCACCTACATGAGCTACTGCGGTGCGCAGCTGTTCGAGGCCATCGGCCTGTCGGGCGCGACCGTGGCCAAGTACTTCACCGGCACCCCCAGCCGCGTGGAAGGCATCGGCGTTTTCGAAATTGCCGAAGAAGCGATCCGCATGCACAAGGCGGCTTTCGGGGCCGACCCGGTGCTGGCCAACGCACTGGACGCCGGCGGCGAGTACGCCTGGCGCACCCGTGGCGAAGAGCACATGTGGACGCCCGATGCCATCGCCAAGCTGCAGCACAGCACGCGGTCCAACAACTGGAACACGTACAAGGAATACGCCCAGCTGATCAACGACCAGAGCAAGCGCCACCTCACGCTGCGGGGCCTCTTTGAGTTCAAGATCGATCCGGCCAAGGCCATCCCGGTGGACGAGGTGGAGCCCGCCAAGGAAATCGTCAAGCGTTTCGCTACCGGCGCCATGTCGCTGGGTTCCATCTCCACCGAAGCCCACGCCACGCTGGCAGTAGCCATGAACCGCATTGGCGGCAAGAGCAACACGGGCGAGGGCGGTGAAGACCCCGCACGCTACCGCCAGGAACTCAAGGGCATCCCCATCAAGCAGGGCGATACGCTCAAGAGCATCATCGGCGACGATGTGGTGGAAGTGGACCTGCCGTTGCAGGCCGGCGACAGTCTGCGTTCGCGCATCAAGCAGGTCGCGTCCGGCCGCTTTGGTGTCACCGCCGAGTACCTGTCCAGCGCCGACCAGATCCAGATCAAGATGGCCCAGGGTGCCAAGCCCGGTGAAGGTGGTCAGCTGCCCGGCGGCAAGGTGTCCGAGTACATCGGTCGCCTGCGCCACTCGGTGCCCGGCGTTGGCCTGATTTCGCCCCCGCCGCACCACGACATCTACTCCATTGAAGACCTGGCACAGCTGATCCACGACCTGAAGAACGTGGCGCCCCATTCGGGCATCAGCGTCAAGCTGGTATCGGAAATTGGTGTGGGCACCATCGCTGCGGGCGTGGCCAAGTGCAAGGCCGACCACGTGGTGATCGCCGGGCACGACGGCGGCACGGGCGCCTCGCCCTGGTCGTCCATCAAGCATTGCGGCAGCCCCTGGGAAATCGGTCTGGCCGAAACCCAGCAAACCCTGGTGCTCAACCGCCTGCGCAGCCGCATCCGCGTCCAGGCCGATGGCCAGATGAAGACCGGCCGCGACGTCGCCATTGGCGCCCTGCTGGGCGCCGATGAATTCGGCTTTGCCACCGCACCGCTGGTGGTGGAAGGCTGCATCATGATGCGCAAGTGCCACCTCAACACCTGCCCGGTGGGCGTGGCCACACAGGACCCGGTGCTGCGCCAGAAGTTCTCCGGCAAGCCCGAGCACGTGGTGAACTATTTCTTCTTCATTGCCGAAGAAGTGCGCCAGATCATGGCCCAGCTCGGCATCCGCAAGTTCGACGACCTGATCGGTCGCGCCGACCTGCTGGACATGCGCCAGGGCATTGAGCACTGGAAGGCCAGCGGCCTGGATTTCGGCCGTCTGTTCGCCCAGCCGCAGGTGCCGGCCGAAGTGCCCCGCTTCCAGACCCTGGAGCAGGACCATGGCCTGGAGAAGGCGCTGGACAACGTGCTGATTGCCAAGAGCCGCGCGGCCATCGACAAGGGCGAGAAGGTGCAGTTCATGGAAGTGGCGCGCAACGTCAACCGCTCGGTGGGCGCCATGCTCTCCGGCGCGGTGACCAAGGTGCACCCCGAAGGCCTGCCCGATGACACCATCCGCATCCAGCTCGAAGGCACCGGCGGCCAGTCCTTTGGCGCTTTCCTGTGCAACGGCATTACGCTGTACCTGATTGGCGACGCCAACGACTACACCGGCAAGGGCCTCTCCGGCGGCCGCGTGATCGTGCGCCCCAGCATCGACTTCCGCGGTGAGGCCGTGCGCAACACCATCGTCGGCAACACCGTGATGTACGGAGCGACCACGGGCGAGGCGTTCTTCAGCGGCGTGGCCGGTGAGCGTTTTGCCGTGCGTCTGTCGGGCGCCACCACGGTGGTGGAAGGCACGGGCGACCACGGTTGCGAATACATGACCGGCGGCACCGTGGCGGTGCTGGGCAAGACCGGCCGCAACTTTGGCGCCGGCATGAGCGGCGGTATTGCCTACGTCTACGACGAAGATGGTCAGTTCTCCAAGCGCTGCAACACCGCCATGGTGACGCTGGACAAGGTGCTGACCGCGGCCGAGCAGGAAGCCAGCGTGAACAAGGCCATCTGGCACCGCGGCCAGAGCGACGAGGCCCAGCTGAAGAAGCTGCTGGAAGACCACAACCGCTGGACCGGCAGCAAGCGGGCCCGCGAGTTGCTGGACAACTGGGACAGCGCGCGTCTGAAGTTCGTCAAGGTCTTCCCGCTGGAGTACAAGCGGGCCCTGGGCGAAATTCATGCGAAAAAAGAGGCGGCAGCCAGCGTAAAACCTGCGCAGGCAGCTACAAAAAAAGTAGCAGTTTCGGCCAAGTAAGGCCGATCCGTCTCAACGTACAAGGATAGACATCATGGGAAAAGTCACTGGCTTCATGGAATTTGAGCGCATCGAAGAAGGTTACAAACCGGTTGCCGAGCGCCTGAAACACTACAAAGAGTTCGTGATCGGACTGGACGACGCGCAGGCCAACAAGCAGGCTGCGCGCTGCATGGACTGCGGCACGCCGTTTTGCAACAACGGCTGCCCGGTCAACAACATCATTCCGGACTTCAACGATCTGGTGTACCGCGGCGACTGGAAGGCCGCCATCGACACCCTGCACAGCACCAACAACTTCCCCGAGTTCACGGGCCGCATCTGCCCCGCGCCGTGCGAGGCCGCCTGCGTGCTGAACGTGAATGACGACGCTGTGGGCATCAAGTCCATCGAGCACGCGATCATTGATCGCGCCTGGGCCGAAGGCTGGGTGCTGGCACAGCCAGCCAAGACCAAGACGGGCAAAAAAGTGGCGGTGGTGGGCTCCGGCCCGGCCGGCATGGCGGCGGCCCAGCAGCTGGCGCGCGTGGGCCACGATGTGACCCTGTTCGAAAAGAACGACCGCGTCGGTGGCCTGCTGCGCTACGGCATTCCCGACTTCAAGATGGAAAAGTCGCACATCGACCGCCGCGTCGACCAGCTGGTCAAGGAAGGCGTGACCATCCGCACCGGCGTGCTGGTGGGCGAAATGCCCAAGGGCTCCAAGGTCACCAACTGGGCCAAGGAAACCATTTCGGCGGCCCAGCTGCAGAAAGACTTCGACGCCGTGCTGCTGACCGGCGGCTCCGAGCAGTCGCGCGATCTGCCGGTGCCCGGCCGCGATCTGGATGGTATCCACTTCGCCATGGAATTTCTGCCCCAGCAAAACAAGGTCAATGCCGGCGACAAGCTCAAGGGCCAGCTGCGGGCCGATGGCAAGCACGTCATCGTCATCGGTGGCGGCGACACCGGCAGCGACTGCGTGGGCACCAGCAACCGCCACGGCGCGGCCAGCGTCACCCAGTTTGAGGTGATGCCCCAGCCGCCCAAGGAAGAAAACCGGCCCATGACCTGGCCCTACTGGCCGATCAAGCTGCGCACCAGCTCCAGCCACGACGAGGGCTGTGACCGCGAATTTGCCATTTCCACCAAGGAATTCATCGGTGAAAAAGGCAAGCTCACGGGCCTGAAAACGGTGCGCGTCGAGTGGAAGGACGGCAAGATGGTCGAGGTGGCGGGGAGCGAGCAGGTCCTCAAGGCCGATCTCGTGCTGCTGGCCATGGGCTTCGTCAACCCGGTGGCCACCGTGCTGGAAGCATTTGGCGTCGACAAGGACGGCCGCGGCAACGCCAAGGCCAGCACCGAGGCCACTGGCGGCTACGTGACCAACGTGCCCAAGGTCTTTGCAGCCGGCGACATGCGCCGTGGCCAGAGCCTGGTGGTGTGGGCCATCCGCGAAGGGCGCCAGGCGGCCCGCTCGGTGGACGCCTTCCTGATGGGGGCCAGCGACTTGCCGCGTTGATGCTGCTTAACCAAGGGTTAACCTGAATCCCTTATCATCCAGAAGCCGGAAAACGTCCGGCTTTTGCTTTTTATGGCCCCATCCTCCTTGCCCTCTCTTGTCGAACTGCGCAACCTGACCTTCGGGTACGGCGAGCGCGTCATTCTGGACAACGTTTCCCTGAGCGTGCCCCGGGGCAAGGTCACGGCCCTGATGGGCGCCTCCGGGGGCGGCAAGACCACCATCCTGCGCCTGATTGGCGGCCAGAACCTGGCCCAGTCCGGTGAAATGCTGTTCGACGGGCAGGACGTGACCCGCATGGACCAGACCCAGCTCTATGCCGCCCGCAGGCGCATGGGCATGCTGTTCCAGTTCGGCGCCCTGTTTGCCGACCTGAGCGTGTTCGAGAACGTGGCGTTCCCGCTGCGCGAGCACACCAACCTGCCGGATGCCCTGATTCGCGACATTGTGCTCATGAAGCTCAACGCCGTGGGCCTGCGCGGCGCGCGCGACCTGATGCCCAGCGAGGTGTCCGGCGGCATGGCGCGGCGCATCGCCTTGGCGCGGGCCATCGCGCTGGACCCCGAACTGGTGATGTATGACGAGCCCTTTTCCGGCCTGGACCCGATTTCGCTGGCCATTGCCGCACGCCTGATCCGCGAGCTCAACGACTCCATGGGCCTGACCAGCATCTTTGTGTCGCACGAACTGGAGCAGACCTTCGGCATTGCCGACCACGTGATCATCCTGGCCAACGGCAAGGTGGCCTCCGAGGGCACCCCGGAACAGGTGCGCCAGAGCGCTGATCCGTTGGTCTACCAGTATGTGAATGCCCTGCCGGACGGCCCGGTCCGTTTCCATTACCCCGGCACGTCGGTTGAAGAGGATTTTGGCCCGGGCCCGCTGGCCACGGCGCCCCAAGCAGGAGTCGCACCATGAGCTGGTACAAGCCCTCGGACGTCGGGTTTGCCACCCGCAGCAAGCTGGCCGACCTGGGGTATGGCGCGCGCCTGTTCTTCCGGCTGCTGGCCACGGCGACGTCGGCGTTCCGGCGTTTTGGATTGATCCGGGACCAGATCCATTTCCTGGGCAACTATTCGCTGGTGATCATTGCCGTCTCGGGCCTGTTTGTCGGTTTCGTGTTCGGTCTGCAGGGCTACTACACGCTGCTGCGTTTTGGTTCCACCGATGCGCTGGGCCAGCTGGTTACCTTCACGCTGGTGCGCGAGTTGGGTCCCGTGGTGACGGCGTTGCTGTTTGCCGGTCGTGCCGGTACGTCCCTGACCGCGGAGATCGGCCTCATGAAGTCGGGCGAGCAGCTCAGCGTCATGGAGATGATGGCGGTGGACCCGGTTCAGCGCATCCTGGCGCCACGCTTTTGGGCCGGCGTCATCGCGATGCCCCTGCTGGCCGCCGTGTTCAGTGCCATGGGCGTGATTGGTGGCTGGGTGGTGGGCGTGCTCATGATCGGCGTGGATGGCGGTGCTTTCTGGAGCCAGATCCAGGGCAGCGTGGATGTCTGGCAGGACGTGGGCAACGGCATCATCAAGAGCATTGTGTTTGGCTTTACCGTGACATTCATCGCCCTGCTGCAGGGCTATGAGTCACAGCCCACCCCCGAAGGGGTGGCCAGCGCCACCACCCGTACCGTGGTGATGGCGTCCCTGTCCGTTCTGGGTCTGGATTTCATCCTGACCGCGATGATGTTTACCACTTGAGGAGGGTGTTGTGCAACGCTCAAAAAAAGATGTGTGGGTTGGGGTGTTCGTGATGATTGGCGCGGCCGCGATCCTGTTTCTGGCCCTGCAGTCGGCCAACCTGCTGAGCCTGAGTTTTCAGCCCACGTACCGGATTACAGCCAAGTTCGAGAACGTGGGCGGGCTCAAGCCCAAGGCCGCCGTGCGCAGTGGCGGTGTGGTGGTGGGCCGCGTGGAGTCGGTCACGTTTGACGACAAGACCTTCCAGGCCCGCGTCATTCTGGCGCTGGAGAGCCGCTACGCGTTCCCGAAGGACAGTTCGCTCAAAATTCTCACCAGCGGTTTGCTGGGTGAGCAGTACATCGGCATCGAAGCCGGCGCCGACGCCGCCAACCTGGTCGCCGGCGACACGGTGGGCGCCACCCAGTCCGCCGTGGTGCTGGAAAACCTCATCAGCCAGTTCCTGTACAGCAAGGCCGCTGACGGCCCGGCTACCGACAGCGGTAAAAAATGAACCTGGCTTGGGCGCGTCCGTTGCACCACCGGCAACGCACCTGGCCGGTGCGTGTTGCCGTGCTGGTCGCGGCCGTGTTGTTGCAGGCCTGCGCCAGCGTGCCCCATCCCGACCCGCGGGATCCGCTGGAGTCGTTCAACCGTGGGGTTTTCGGTTTCAATGACGCGTTGGACCGCGCGGTGGTCCAGCCGGTGGCTACGGGCTACCAGAAAGTGACGCCCCAGTGGCTGCGTACCGGGGTGGGTAATTTTTTCCATAACCTGGAAGACGTCTGGTCGGCCGTGAACAACGCCTTGCAGTTGCGTGGCCAGGACACCGGCGACAGCATTGGCCGCGTCATGATCAACACCACCATTGGTCTGGGCGGGCTGGTGGATGTGGCCAGTGATCTGAACGTGGAGCGCCATCCGGCCAACTTCGGCCTCACCCTGGGGCGCTGGGGCGTGGGAGCCGGGCCGTACATCGTGCTGCCGTTCCTGGGGTCCTACACCCTGCGCGATGCGGCGGCCCTGCCGGTCGAATCCCGGGGCTACCTGGTCAACCACGTGGATGACGAACCCACGCGCAACGGCCTGATCGTGCTGGATGTGGTGAATACCCGGGCCCAGTACCTGAAAGCCGGGCAGGTGGTGGATGAGGCGGCGCTGGACAAGTACAGCTTCATACGGGATGCGTATTTGCAACGCCGGCGCAACCAGGTGTATGACGGCAATCCGCCTGAGGAAGACGCCGAGCCCGCGCCCTGAACCCCCCTGGCCCCTGCAAGGCGGGCGGGGAAGTTGGATAATGGCCTTCCTTTGACGGGATGGAGAAACAAGTATGAAGCGTGATTTTTTGCGTCGTGTTCTGGTGACCTGTGTGGCTGTGGCCACTCTGGGGGCGGGTGTGGCTGCGCACGCCGAGGACGAAGCCGCCGATGCACTGATCAAGCGCCTGTCGGTGGACGTGCTGGAAACCATCAAGAACGACAAGGCCATCCGCGCCGGTGACACGGCGCGCCTGATCGCCCTGGTGGACGAGCGCATCATGCCCAACGTCAACTTCCAGCGCATGACGGCTTCGGCTGTCGGGCCGGCGTGGCGCCAGGCCAGCCCCGAGCAGCAAAAACGCCTGCAGGAAGAATTCAAGACCCTGTTGGTGCGCACCTATGCCGGTGCGTTGGCCCAGGTCACGGACCAGACCATTTCCATGAAACCCATGCGGGCGTCGCCCGAGGACAAGGAAGTGGTGGTGCGCTCTGAGGTGCGGGGTGGCGGCAGCGACCCCATCCAGCTGGACTACCGCCTGGAGAAAACCCCCGGCCAGGGTGCCGGCTGGCGCATCTACAACCTCAATGTGCTGGGCGTGTGGCTGGTGGAAACCTACCGCAGCCAGTTTGCGCAGGAAATCAATGCCAAGGGCCTGGACGGCCTGATTGCCTTGCTGACCGAGCGCAACAAGGCCAACAAGGCCAGTAACAAAAAGGCCTGATGTGCTGCGCCTGCCCGAAGAATTGACCCATGCCCAGGCACGCGCCTGCCTCACCGAGTTGACGGTTGGCATGCGTGCGGAAGCGTCACCCGTGGTGGTGGACGCCATGCCCCTGCGCCGCTTTGATTCCTCGGCGCTGGCGGTGTTGCTGGAGTTGCGCCGCGCCTGCTTGCGGGCGGGGAAATCTTTGGCCGTGCAGGGCTTACCCCAGCACCTGGACGATTTGGCCACTTTGTACGGAATTGAGGGGCTGCTGCCCCGCGCCTGAATACCGACCGCTTAAAATGGCGGTCTCCCATGCCCGCCATCTCTTTTCAATCCGTTTCCAAAGCCTATCCGTCGCCGCGCGGTCCCAAGGGCGCCACATTTCTGGCGCTCGATGGCGTGCAGCTCGACATCGAGGAGGGCGAATTCTTTGGACTGCTGGGCCCCAACGGCGCCGGTAAAACCACCCTGATCAGCATCCTGGCCGGACTGACCCGGGCCTCCAGCGGGCGCGTCACCGTCATGGGCAGCGATGTGCAGGCCGATTACGCCCAGGCCCGCCGCCAGCTCGGCGTGGTGCCCCAGGAGCTGGTGTTCGACCCCTTTTTCAATGTGCGGGAGGCTTTGCGCTTCCAGTCGGGCTATTTCGGCATCCGGAACAACGACGACTGGATTGACGAACTGCTCGACAGCGTGGGGCTGACGGACAAGGCCAACGCCAACATGCGCCAGCTCTCCGGTGGCATGAAGCGCCGCATGCTGGTGGCCCAGGCGCTGGTGCACAAGCCGCCGGTCATTGTGCTGGACGAGCCCACCGCCGGCGTGGATGTGGAGTTGCGCCAGACCCTGTGGCAGTTTGTGTCGAAACTCAACAAGCAGGGTCACACGGTGCTGCTCACCACCCATTACCTGGAAGAGGCCGAGGCCCTGTGCGGACGCATTGCCATGCTCAAGGCCGGACGCATTGTGGCGCTGGACCGCACCAGCGCCCTGCTCAAGGCGGCGTCGGGCAATGTGCTGCGGTTCAAGACCAGCGGCGTGCTGCCGCCCGCGCTGGCAGCCAAGGCCCGTGTGACGGGTAGCGTGGTGCAACTGCCGGCCCACAGTGCGCTGGAAATCGAGCAGTACCTGGCGGTCGTGCGCGAGTCGGGCTTGGTGGTGGAAGACGTGGAAATGCGCAAGGCCGACCTGGAAGACGTGTTCATCGAAATCATGAACCGGGGCAGTGCCGTACCCGCGGTGACCAGTGCGGAGGCGACATCGTGACCGGCTGGCAGACCCTGTTCTACAAGGAAGTGCTGCGTTTCTGGAAAGTGGGTTTCCAGACCGTGGCGGCGCCCGTGCTCACGGCGGTAATGTACCTGCTGATTTTCGGCCATGTGCTGGAAGACCACGTCAAGGTCTACGACAGCATTGGCTACACCGCTTTCCTGATTCCGGGGCTGGTGATGATGAGCGTGCTCCAGAACGCCTTTGCCAACAGCTCCTCCTCGCTCATCCAGAGCAAGATCATGGGCAGCCTGGTGTTCCTGCTGCTCACGCCCCTGTCGCACTGGAGCTGGTTTGTGGCCTACATCGGGTCGTCCATTGTGCGTGGTCTGGTGGTGGGTGCGGGCGTGCTGGCCGTGGCGCTCTGGTTTGCGCCCCTGGGCTTTGTGGCACCCGGGTGGATTCTGGTGTTTGCCGTGCTGGGGGCCGCCCTCATGGGGGCGCTGGGCCTGATTGCCGGCCTGTGGGCCGAGAAATTCGACCAGTTGGCCGCCTTCCAGAATTTCGTCATCATGCCCATGACCTTCCTGAGCGGTGTGTTTTATTCCACCCAGTCCCTGCCCGCGATGTGGCAGGCGGTGAGCCACCTCAACCCCTTTTTCTACATGATTGACGGTTTCCGCTACGGTTTCTTTGGCGTGAGCGACGCGTCGCCCTGGCTGAGCCTGGGTGTGGTCGGCGCCGCCTTGCTGGTGGTCAGTGCTATCGCCCTGCGCCTGCTGCGCATCGGATACAAAATCCGGAGCTAACCCCTTTTTTGCCCTGCCCAGACTATGACTGCTGAAGAAATCCAAACCCTCATCGCCGCCGGCCTGCCCTGCGAGGTCTGCCACGTGGATGGCGACGGCCGCCACTGGTACGCCACCATTGTGTCCACCGCGTTCGAGGGGCTGCGTCCCATCGCCCGCCACCAGCGGGTGTACGCCGCCATGGGCACGCGCATGCAGACCGACGAGGTGCATGCCCTGTCGATGAAGACCTTCACCCCCGCCGAGTGGGCCAACCGGGCCGTCTGAGCCCACGTATCCATGGACAAACTACTCATCCGCGGTGGACGCCAGCTTCAGGGCGAAGTGCTGATCTCCGGCGCCAAGAATGCCGCCTTGCCGGAGCTGTGCGCCACGCTGCTCAGCGCCGAGCCGGTGACCCTGCGCAACGTGCCGCGTCTGCAGGACGTGTCCACCATGCTCAAGCTGATCCGCAACATGGGCGTGCAGGTGGAGCAGGGCGCCGACGGCACGGTGCGGGTGGATGCCGGGCGGCTGAGCTCCCCGGAGGCCCCTTACGAGCT
>JBAQKO010000220.1:0-3097 GCA_049301075.1 Rhodoferax sp. | reverse complement strand
ACCCGGGTGGACAACTGCGCAGCCATGCTGCCAGTGTGCCGCAAATTCGCGACCGTAGCGTTCGGGGTTTACACGCAGGCTACGGTGCCCACACGCTTGGCACCCGCACCCAGCCTTCCATGATCCGGCGCGCCGAACGGCTCATCAGCACCTTGCGCACTTGCCACTGGCCGTGCACCTCCTGCGCTTGTGCGCCCACCTCCAGGCGCCCGGAAGGGTGGCCGAAACACACCCGACCCTCGGCGCCCGCCGGCGCCACCCGGTGCACCAGCGTTCCAGGAATGGTGGCCGCCACGGCAAGGGCCACTGCGCCGGTGCCGGTCATGGCGTGGTGCAACTGCCCCATCGAAAAAATCCGTGCCAGCAAGTGGATGGACGCGCCCGCCACCACCCGCCCATCGGCCGCCGTGTAGGTGGCCGGGCTGGCCACCAGCGCCAGCTTGGGGGTGTGGGGGCGCAAGTCGCTGGCCTCCTGTGCGCTGGCGGCCAGGCCCATGGCCACGGCCGCGCCGGCGCGAATGGCCTCGGCCCGTGCCAGCAAGTCGGCGTTGCCGTTGACCTCGCCCTGCAGCTCCATGCCGCGCAGGCCCAGGCTGGCCGCCGCAATGAAGACGGTGGGGTTGCCCGCATTGATCAGAGTGGCCTCCACCACCCCGACACCGGGAACGTGCAGGTGGTCCACACGCTGGCCGGTGGGAAACAGGGCGCCGCCGTCTCCCGACGGTCCGGCCGCCGGGTCCATGAACTCCAGCCGGATTTCGGCCGCGGGAAAGGCCACACCATCCAGCACAAAATCGCCTTCCTCCTGCACCGCGCCGTCGACCATGGGCACGTGGGCCACGATCTGCTTGCCGATATTGGCCTGCCAGATGCGCACCGTTGCCACCCCGTCGGCGGGGGCATCCACCAGGCCGCTGCTGATGGCAAACGGCCCCACGGCCGCACTCAGGTTGCCACAGTTGCCGGACCAGTCGATGACCGGCTGGCCCACGGCAACCGCCCCAAACCAGTAATCCACATCACAGTCGGCGCGCAGGGACTTGGCTACGATGGCCACCTTACTCGTGCTGGAAGTGGCGCCGCCCATGCCGTCGATCTGCCGGCCATAGGGGTCCGGGCTGCCGGTGATCCGCAACAGCAGGCGGTCGCGCTCGGCCGGGTCGGCGGGCAGGTCGCTGGCGTGAAAGAAGACGCCCTTGCTGGTGCCGCCGCGCATGTAGACGGCGGGAATTTTGAGTTGTGTCACGTAAAGCCCCTATCGCTGCAACGCGGCCACTGCGCCGCAGGGAGAATGCTCTCACACATCGACGCAGCAAAGCCGCCTCTGCGCTGGGCAAAGGCCAGCCTTTACCCTAAACTGGCGCCCACTGGACACCACGGGAGCTTGGACATGTGGCCGTTTGCGGAGACAGTGGACCCCGACAAGGTCGCCATTCACCTGGATTTCTGGGGCGATGCGGCTGCGCCCTCCTTCACGGTGAAATTGGTGGCGGAAAACCAGACGGTGCTGGAGGGCTTCGGAGAAATCCGGGACACCGACTTCCGGCTGTGCAACATCAAGACCGACCCTGCCTACCGCCAAAGGGGTTTCGGCACCACGGTGGTGGGCACGCTGATCGGGGCGGCCCGCGCCCGCCGCTGCGCCACCTTCACGCTGGAAGATGTCTCGCCTGCCAACACGGAGGCCATCGCCGTCTACCAAAGCTTTGGCGCCGTGGCCCTGCCGCCGAAGAAGGTAGGGGGCCACGCCGATTACCAGCTCACGCTCTGAACCGGCTCCCGGCCGCCGCCGCGCTCACCCAACGGCCGGTAACCGTTCCATAAAGGCCGGCGGCACCGGTGTCACCTTGCGATCCTGGGGGGCAATGAAGACGATGCCGATCTTCCCCAGCGCCACTTCGCGGCCCGTGTCTTTCTCGCTCATGCGGAACTGCAGGTCAAACCCGTACTTGTTGAAATCGGCCGGGAGCATTTCCACGCGCATGGTCTCCCCGTGGAAGCCTTCGGACTTGTACTGCGCCACGATGTCGCCCACGACAATGAGCGCGCCCTCCACGCCCGACTCGAAATAGCCCAGCGACTTGAAGAAACGCACCCGCGCTTCCGACACCAGCGTCAGCAGCTGCGCGTTGTCCAGATGCCCTCCCTGGTTGACGTGGCTGATGTAGATGGGCATTTCCGTCACAAAGCTGTAGCGGGGAGCCGGGGTGAGCTGGATGCGTGGCATGGGGCAAATAGGAAGAAAAATGGAAACGGGCGCACAACGCCCACCCCGAACTGTACCTGCGTGCTCTAAGCGGAGCGTGCGAACTGCGCCGGCGTCTGGCCGCTCCAGCGCCGAAAGGCGCGGGAAAAGGCATTCTCATCCGAAAAGCCCAGCCGCTCACCCACTGCGGCCACCGCCTGGCCGCTGCGCAAGGCCTGCGCGGCCATGTCGTACAGCAGCGCCTCGCGCAGGCCCTTGAAGGAAATGGCCTCGGCCGCCAGCTTGCGGTTGAGGTTGCGCCCGCTCATGCCCAGCTGCTCGCCAATGCGCTCCTTGCCCCAGCGCGGATTGGCCCGGATCAGCTGCTGCACCTGGGCCGATACGCTGCCCTGCGCCAGCGACGCCAGCATGTCGTCGGCCAGCGTGCGCAGGTGCACGTGCAGCGATTTGCCGGCCTCGATCAGGCTGTGGCCCAGCTCGGCGGCGTCCATGCTGACGCCGTTGCAGGCCTGCGCAAAGCGCACCGGACAACCCAGCAGCGCTTCGTACGCCGCTACCTCGGCGCGGGGCGCGTGCATGAACAGCACTTCACGGGGGTGAAAGCGCCCATTGGTCATCCAGCGCGCCAGACTCACCACGCAGCCCAGGGCCGCTTCCACCCGCAGGTCGCGGCACACCGTGTACTCGGGCTGGTAACGCAGCAGCATGGTGCCCGGGCTGGCCTGGGTCTCGAACCGGGCGTTGTCGCCCACGATGGGGGCGTACTCGGTGAGAACCTCCAGCGCATCACCCAGCGTGTCGCAACTGAGCAGCAGCATGCCCACGATGTCCAGGTGGCCGGCCTGCAGGTCGGTGCCCGCGCGCAGCGCCGCCAGCGGGTCGGCCGTGGCC
>JBAQKO010000219.1:0-10290 GCA_049301075.1 Rhodoferax sp. | reverse complement strand
GCCCCGATGCCGCTGCACCCGGGAGCCCCTGCGCCGCCTTGCCTTTTGGCACCGACGACTACCGCACCCGCCAGGTGCCCCTGACCGCCGCCAACTTCACCCCGGCGCTGCAGGCCAGCTGCTCCATCCCCTTCGTGCTCCAGGCCGTCCACCACATTCCCGGCGCCCCCCGTGGTGCCTACTGGGATGGCGGCATCACCGACTACCACCTGCACCTGAACTACCCGGCAGGTCGTGCAAATGCTACGAAATCAATAGCTGTTGACGCAATGGATACGGGGGCTACAGGCCAAAAACGCCTCGTTTTATATCCCCATTTCCAGAAAGCAGTGGTGCCCGGCTGGCTGGACAAACACCTCAGCTGGCGCCACCGTGCGACTCACCATCTGGACACCATGGTGCTGCTGGCGCCCAACCCCGAATGGGTCAAGACCCTGCCCAACGGCAAGCTGCCCGACCGAACCGACTTCACCCACTACGGCAACGACCTGGCGGGCCGCGTCAAGGCCTGGACGGCGGCCTGTAGCGCCAGCGCCCAGCTGGCAGACGAGTTCGCCGCCTGGCTGGAACGCCCGGACATGGGGCGGGTGCTGGCGTTGTGAGAACAGGGCAGCGCCCGTGAAGCGCGTTGCCCGGCCCTGTGCTTGCGGATCGCCTTACATCGACTGGGTCAGCATCGCGCGGTAATCGTCCGCCGTGGCCAGGCGTGGACCAGTCTTGTGGCAATGGTCGGCCAGCGCGCCGGTGATGATCTGGTCAAACTGCGATTCCTGCACACCCATCTCGGCCAAGCCGCCGGGCAGGCCCAGGCGGGCGTTCATGGCCTTGATGGCCGGGCCGATGTCACCGGCCGATGCCAGCCCCATGGCGTGTGCCATACGCTGCAGGCGTTTGTCCTTAACCATGGATTCGGCACTGGCATTGAAGGCAATGACCGCAGGCAAAAACATGGCGTTGAGGGTGCCATGGTGCAGGCGCGGGTCCACGCCGCCCAGGCTGTGGCTCAGGCTGTGCACGCACCCCAGGCCCTTCTGAAAGGCCATGGCGCCCTGCATGGAGGCGCTCATCATGTTCAGGCGGGCTTCGCTGTCGAGCCCGTTCTTGGTGGCCCGTTCAATGTGGGCCCAGCCGCGCATCAGGCCGTCCAGCGCGATGCCGTCGGCCGGCGGGTTGAAGGCCGGGGCCATGAAGGTTTCCATGCAATGGGCGATGGCGTCCATGCCGGTGGCCGCCGTGAGCTTGGGCGGCAGGCCAAAGGTCAGCTCGGGGTCACAGATGGCGGTCTTGGGCACCAGATGCCAGGAGTGAAAACCCAGCTTGCGGTGGTCGTCCACGATGATGATGGCGCCGCGCGCCACCTCGCTGCCCGTGCCGCTGGTGGTGGGCACGGCGATGATGGGCGCCACCCGCTCGGTAATGCGGGGCGAGCCGCCCAGAATGGTGGCGTAGTGCGTGAGCGGCCCTTCGTGCGTGGCGGCAATGGCCACGCCCTTGGCGCAATCGATGGCCGAACCACCCCCCACCGCAATCAGGCCGTCACACTGGTGGGCGGCATACACCTCCACCGCGGCGCGCACGGCGGCTTCCGTGGGGTTGGAGGGCGTCTGGTCAAACACGGCCACCGGCAGGCCGGGCAGGGCGTCCAGTGCTTTTTGCAGCACGCCGGCGGCCTTGACGCCGGCATCGGTCACGATCAGGGGGCGAGTCATGCCTACCCGCTCACACTCCTGTTGGAGTAGCTTGACGGCACCCAACTCGAACTGAACCTGTGTCACGTAGTAGATTAAAGCCATGGCATTCTGCGGTGTAGGATGAAAAAACCGCACTCTAACAAGAAAACCCCGCTCCATGAGTCACCACCGTAACCCCAAAACCTTGCTGACCCCGGTCATGCACGGCGTGCTGGAGCGCATGGCCCGTGCCGGCCACATGCCGCTGCACGCGCTGACGCCCCAGCAGGCCCGCGCCGCGTACGCGGCGGGCGCAGACGTGCTGGAGCTACCGTCGCACCCCCTGGCGCGGGTGGAAGACTTCACCATCACCGCCCGCGACGGCTTTGCAGTTCCGGTGCGGCTGTATGCGCCGTCGCACAACGTCTTGCCGGTGCTGGTGTACTTCCACGGCGGTGGTTTCACCATTGGCAGCGTTGCCACGCACGACGGCCTGTGCCGCCGGCTCAGCCACCATGCGGGGTGCGCCGTGCTGTCGGTGGACTACCGGCTGGCACCCGAATACAAATTCCCCACCGCCGCCCATGACGCCTGGGACGTGGTGCAGTGGGTGGCGCAGCAGGGTGCCACGCGGGCGCTGGACGCCACGCGCCTGGCCGTCGGTGGCGACAGCGCGGGCGGCACGCTGTCGGCGGTGTGCGCCATCTGGGCGCGCGATGCAGGTGTGCCTCTGGCCTTACAGCTGCTGTTTTACCCGGGTACCGCCGCGCACCAGGACACCGCCTCCCACCGCACCTTTGCCCACGGCTTTGTGCTGGAGGAGCCCCACATCACCTATTTCTTCAACCACTACATCCGTACGCCCAGCGACCGCGACGACTGGCGTTTTGCCCCGCTGGACGGGCTCACCGATTCGGGGCAACTGGCCGAACTGGAAGGCGTGGCCCCCGCGTGGCTGGGTCTGGCCGAATGCGATCCGCTGGTGGATGAGGGCGTGCAGTACGCCGACCGGCTGCGCATGGCCGGCGTGCCGGTGGACCTGGAAATCTACCGGGGCGTGGTGCACGAATTCATCAAGATGGGGCGCGCCTTGCCCCAGGCCACCCAAGCCCATACCGACGCAGCGCGGGCGCTGCAGAAAGCCTTTGCACCATGAGTCTGCCGCGTTCCAATTTCCGTTTTTCCCATCGCCTGCGGGTGCGCTGGGCCGAGGTGGACATGCAAAAAATCGTGTTCAACGCCCATTACCTGATGTACTTCGACACCGCCATGGGCGACTACTGGCGGGCGCTGGCCCTGCCATACGAAGCCGCCATGGAGCAGCTCGGCGGTGACTTCTATGTAAAGAAATCCAGCGTGGAATACCACGCATCGGCCCGCTACGACGACCAGCTGGAGGTGTGCCTGCGCTGCGCCCGCATCGGCACCTCGTCCATGGTGTTTGAAGGCGCCATCTTCTGTGCCAGTGCGCTGCTGGTGACCTGCGAGCTGATCTACGTGTTTGCCAACCCCGCCACCCAGGTTTCCCAGCCGGTGCCGGCCGTCTTGCGCGGCATTCTGGAAGGTTATGAACAGGGTGCGCCCCTGGTTGATCTGCAGGTGGGCGACTGGCAGGCGTTGGGCGTATCCAGCACGGCGCTGCGCACCGAGGTCTTTGTGCAAGAACAGGGCATGGACCCGCAGCTGGTGTGGGACGCCGGCGATGCCGTGGCGGTCCACGCCCTGGCCCGCAACCAACTGGGGCAGCCCATCGCGGTCGGGCGCCTGCTGCAAGCGGCCCCGGGTATCGGGCGCATCGGCCGCATGGCGGTGAACCGCGTGCTGCGCGGTGGCCGTTTGGGCAGTGGCGTGCTGCAGGCGCTGGTGGAAGCGGCGCGGGAGCGGGGCGACCAGGTGGTGGTGGTGCACGCCCAGCACAGTGCCGTGGGCTTCTACAGCCGCCACGGGTTCGTACCGCGTGGCGATGCTTTTGTGGAAACCGGCATTCCCCACCAGGAAATGGTGCTGGCCCTGTAACCCCAGAAGCGTCCCGGCAGCCGGACGCGGATTACACGTCGGCGAGCAGGGTGTAGGGCAGGGGCAAGGGTTGCAGGGCCGGGCCGGTGGCTGCCCCCAGATGCAAGGTGCCCGTCTCCATGGCCGACAGTTGCGCGGAGATGATGGCGTCAAACCCGCCCTGCGGCGCGGGCGCCGCCTGCACCACCGTGGCCACCGGCTGGCTGTCGTCGTCGGCGCCAAACACTTCGTCACCGGCGGCCAGAGCCGCATCGGTGTGCACCACGAACGCCCGGCGCTTGAGCGTTCCGCGGTACTGGCTGCGCGCCACCACTTCCTGTCCGGGATAGCAGCCTTTCTTGAAATTCACGCCGCCGACGGACTCGTAGTTGAGCATCTGGGGCACAAAGGCTTCCACCACGGGGGCGGTCACGGTAGCCACGCCACTGCGCACTTCGCCCCATGCCCAGGCTTCCCTGGTCAACGGGGTGCCGGCTGGCGGCGGCGAGCCCGCGGGGGCAATATACAGCTGGCGCGGCGTGGTGTCTGCCGGGTAGAGGTTGATCACCGTTGCGGCATCCAAATCGGCTCTGGCCCAGGCAGCATGAGCGTCACCAGCTATGGTTTTCGTAGCATCGCCCGCCAGGCCGTACAGGGCAAAGGCATCGGTGGCATCGCTCAGGCGGGCCTTGGCGCGCATCACGAACATGGACAAGCGCTTGAGGGTGGGGGCCAGGATGTCACGGCTGCACACCAGCAAGATTTCGTCTGTCCCCCGCTTGAAACCAATGAAGCTGGCCTGCATGCGGCCCTTGGCCGAGCAGAAGGCGGCCAGACGCGCCGTGTCCTGGCCCAGTAGCGAAAAATCCTGGGTCAACTGCCCGTGAATGAACTTGGCGGCGTCTTCGCCCACGACTTGAATGACGCCCAGATGCGTCAGGGCGGCGACGCCGTTCAAAGAGGAAACAGGAGGGTGCTCGGTTACAGAATGGGTCGTTACGGTAGTCATGCGCTGAATTATGATTCCTCTCTTGAATTCACAAGGGTTGTAGGGCTGTGCGCTTATTTATTTTTGTCATGGTGGCCGTTGTTCTGGGGACGGCCGGCGCAGGTTACGTCTGGTTGAACCAGCCATTTGACCTGCCCACACCCACCGTGGATCTGTCGGTCGAACCCGGCACCAACGCGCGTGACGTGGCCATGGCCGTGGCCGATGCCGGCGTGCCCGTGCGTCCGGCACTGCTGTACTGGTGGTTCCGCTTGTCGGGGCAGTCGCGCCAGATCAAGGCCGGCAGCTACGAGCTCGACAGCACCACCACGCCCCGCAGCCTGTTGCGCAAGCTGGTGCGGGGAGAGGAGTCCCTGCGCAGCATCACGCTGGTGGAAGGCTGGACCTTCCGGCAGGTGCGCGATGCCCTGCGCAAGGCCGAGCAGCTCAAACCCGTTTCGCAAGATCTCACCGCCGACGCCCTCATGGCGCAACTGGGCCGGCCCGGTGTGCACCCGGAAGGACGGTTCTTCCCGGACACCTATACCTACAGCAAAGGCTCCAGCGACCTGGCGGTGTTGCAGCGCGCCCTGCGTGCCATGGACAAAAAACTGGAGGCCGCCTGGGCGCAGCGCGACCCGGGCTCGCCTTTGCAAACGCCGGAGCAGGCCCTGATACTGGCCAGCATCGTGGAGAAGGAAACCGGCGCGCCCGGTGACCGGCCACAGATTGCCGCCGTATTCAGCAACCGGCTGCGCATCGGCATGCGCCTGCAGACCGACCCCACCGTGATCTACGGCATGGGCGAAGCGTTTGATGGGAACCTGCGCAAGGTCGATCTGCAGACCGACACCCCGTGGAACACCTACACCCGCACCGGCCTGCCACCCACGCCCATTGCCATGCCCGGCAAGGCCTCCTTGCTGGCCGCTGTGCAACCCGCCCCCTCCAAGGCCCTGTACTTTGTTGCCAAGGGCGATGGCAGCAGCCACTTCAGCGCCACGCTGGACGAGCACAATAGGGCGGTCAACAAATACCAGCGCGGTCAATAAGGCCCCCAAAACCCAGCCATGAGCGGACTCTTTATCAGTTTTGAAGGCATTGACGGCGCCGGCAAATCCACCCACATCGATGCCCTGGCCCAGGCGTTTCGGGCGCAGGGACGAACGGTCACGCTCACCCGCGAACCCGGCGGCACCCCGCTGGCCGAGCGCCTGCGCCAGATGGTCCTGAACGACTCCATGGACGCCATGACCGAAGCCCTGCTGGTATTTGCCGCCCGGCGCGATCACCTGCAGCACGTCATTGCCCCGGCGCTGGCCCGGGGTGACGTGTTGCTGTGCGACCGGTTTACCGATGCGACCTTTGCCTACCAGGGGGGCGGGCGCGGTTTTGACTGGCACATCCTGTCAACGCTGGAGCAATGGGTGCAGGGAACGCCGCTGACCGGCGAAGCGGCAGAACCGCTGCGCCTGGTCCAACCCGACCTGACCATCTGGTTTGATCTTCCGGCCGCCATTGCCGCGCAGCGGCTGGCCGGCGCCCGCGTACCGGACAAGTTCGAATCCCAGCCGTTGGCATTTTTTGAGCAAGTGGCCGACGGCTATGCCCAGCGGCAGGCGGCCGATCCGGGGCGCTTTGCCCGCATCAATGCCGACCAGACACCTTCCGCCGTGTGGGCCGACGTGGAACGTGCCGTGCAGGGCAGGGGCTTGCTGCCATGCTGAACGCCGCCGCCCCGTCACCCTGGATAGCCGAGCAAACCCGGCAGCTGCTGGCCCAGCGCGGGCATGCCTGGCTGTTGCACGGACCGTCCGGTTTGGGGCAGTACACGCTGGCCATGGAGCTGGTCCGTGCCTGGCTGTGCGAGCAACCCGGCAGCCAGGGCGCCTGCGGAACCTGCGGCAGCTGCCATGCCATCGACGTGCGCACCCATGCCGATCTGTGTGTGCTGATGCCCGAAACCACCATGCTGGAGCTGGGTTGGCCGCTGGGTGAAAAGGCACAGGCCGAAATTGACGACAAAAAGCGCAAGCCGAGCAAGGAAATCCGGGTGGATGCCATGCGCGACGCCGTGGAGTTTTCCCAGCGCACCAGTGCGCGGGGCCGTGGCAAGGTCATCCTGGTTTTTCCCGCCGAGCAGATGAATGCCATCACGGCCAACGCCCTGCTGAAAACACTGGAAGAGCCGCCCGGGGACGTGAAATTCGTGCTGGCCACCGAATCGGCCCACCAGTTGCTGCCCACCATTCGCAGCCGCTGCCTGGGGCACGCCATGCGCTGGCCCGATGTTCCGTCCAGTCTGGCGTGGCTGCAGGCCCAGGGAGTGGCTGCCGCACAGGCGCCTTTGCTGCTGCAGGCCACCGGTGGGCGTCCCGACGATGCGCTGGCCTTTTCCCGTTCGGGGCAGAATCCGGAGAGCTGGGCGGCCTTGCCCAAGGCCATGGCCCGTGGCGACGTGGGATTTATCAAGGACTGGACCGCTGCGCAGACCATCGACGCCTTGCAGAAAATCTGCCACGACCTGATGGCGCACCAGGCCGGCGCCGCGACGCGGTTTTTTCACGCCCGTGACCTGGACCTGCCGGCTTCCGTTGCGGCCCTGAGTGACTGGAACAAGGCCTTGTCCCGTGCCCGCCGGACCATGGAACACCCCTTCAACGCCGGGCTCATGCAGGAGGCGCTTGTGGCGCAGGCCCAATCCGCCCTAAACTCCCGCCATTGATTCCCCCGACATGACGACCACTCCACCCGCATCCACACCGCGCCCCAGCGTTATCCAGCTGTCCATCAAGGACAAGGCCGCGCTGTATGCGGCCTACATTCCGGCGTTCACCGAGGGCGGGGTGTTCGTTCCCACCGCACGCGAGTACCGCCTGGGCGACGACCTGTACGTGCTGCTGTCGCTGCCCGATGACATCCAGCGCTATCCGGTAGCCGGCAAAGTGGCCTGGATTACGCCTGCCCGGGCTGCCGGCGGGCGCACGCAAGGGGTGGGCATTACGTTCCCCAAGGACGAAAAGTCGCGCGCGCTCAAACTCAAAATCGAAGAGATTCTGGGTGCGCACATCTCGTCCGACCGTTCCACGCAAACCATCTGAGCACCGCCCGCCCTAGTGCGGCCCCCGGTGCAACTGCAGGCGCGAACCATGTTTACCGACTCCCATTGCCATTTGACCTTCCCTGAGCTGGCGGCTTCGCTGCCGGACATTCGCCAGTCCATGGCCGACGCACAGGTGACCCGCGCCCTGTGTATTTGCACCACGCTGGAAGAGTTTCCCGATGTGCACCTGCTAGCTATGCAATACGACAACTTCTGGGCCAGCGTGGGCGTGCATCCCGATAACGAGGGCATTACTGAGCCCACGCTGGACGATCTGCTGCAACGCGGTGCCCTGCCACGGGTGGTGGCTATAGGAGAAACCGGGCTCGACTACTACCGCCTGGGCGAGCGCACCCTGGCGGACATGGAGTGGCAGCGTGAACGCTTTCGGGTACACATCCGGGCAGCGCGCCAGCTGCAAAAACCACTGGTGATCCATACGCGCAGCGCTTCGGACGATACTTTGACCATTTTGCGGGAGGAGGGCGAGAACGGCTCGCAAGGGTGCGCCGGCGGGGTATTCCATTGCTTTACCGAAAGCCAGGAGGTGGCCCGGCAAGCGCTGGACCTGGGTTTTTACATCTCGTTTTCGGGCATTCTGACGTTCAAGACGGCACAGGACTTGCGCGATGTTGCGGCATGGGTCCCCCTGGATCGCCTGCTTATTGAAACCGACAGCCCCTACCTGGCACCGGTACCGTTTCGCGGCAAGACCAACAATCCGTCGTATGTTCCCTACGTGGCCCAGCAGCTTGCAGGCCTGCGGGGCATCCGTGTGGAAGCGGTTGCAGAGGCCACCAGCCAGAATTTCACCCGCCTGTTCTCGGGTGTTTCATTGTGAGAAATTACATTAGATATGTAGTCTATCTAATTGTTTCAATTGGATTTTCTGCTGTTTTTGCAGGCTCTTACGATGACTTCTTTGTAGCTATCAAGCGCGACAGTTCCGCGGCCGTCAGTGCACTGCTGGACCGCGGTTTCGACCCCAATACGCTGAACCCCCAGGGTGAATACGGTTTGATCCTGGCCTTGCGCGAGCCATCGCTCCATGTGGCCGAAGTTTTGATCGCCAACCCGGCCACCCAAGTCGAGGTGCGCACTGCCGAGGATGAGAGCCCGCTGATGCTGGCGGCCATACGCGGCTATACCGCCATCTGCCAGCAGTTGATCGAACGCGATGCCGATGTCAACAAGCCCGGCTGGACACCGCTGCATTACGCCGCCACCGGGGGCCATGAGGACATCATCCAGCTCCTGCTGGACAACCATGCCTACGTGGATGCCGCATCGCCCAACGGCAGCACGCCTTTGATGATGGCCGCCATGTATGGCACGTCCGCCGCTGTGCAGTTGCTCCTGGAAGCCGGCGCCGATCCCTCGTTGAAGAACGACCTGGGACTGACGGCCATTGATTTTGCGTCCAAGGTCAAGAAGACCGATTCCGTAGCCATCATCGCCGAGTTCATTCGTGCCCAGCGCCCCAAGGGGAGCTGGTAGCCCGGGCCGCATGGGAGAACACACGTTACTTATGTACTTAATACGATGTATAAGCTGCTGAGTTTGCCGTTTTGAGCATGATTTAGCTGCTCAGCCCGCGCCGATGGTGCGTAGCCTGCTATCAATGCAATAGCAAAAACCACTGACAAAATCGCAGTAGAGGCGCCACCGGCTAGGCGCTTGGCGACCATCAACCACATGCTTTTACCCTCCGGGGTGCGCTCCCGCTCGGCCTGAATTTGGGCCATCACCACCGCCACGTCATCACCGGACAGGGCACACAGTTGCTCAAGTACCCGAGCGTCCGGCATGGTCTTTCCAGACTTGTAGCCGGTCATGGTGCCTTGAGAAATTCCTATTACCTTTGCAAGGCGATAGTGTGTGTCTATATTGCCGCCGCGCATTGCACGGTCTAACAAGTCTGCTACAGAAAACATAGTGAGGCCCCTTTCCAAAGGTGTCTAGGCGGCCACTATATGCCGTGGAACGCGGCATTTCAAGGGCCGCGTCATGCGGCATATACCGCGTCACGCTTTACATGCCGCGCCATGCGGCATACATTTCACCCCGCACCAGGGGGTTTCAATTCCCTTTCCACCTTGGCCCCCGGTGCCTTCGATGTTTACAGGGGGGAGAGGGTACAGGGTGGAACCTATGGACAAATTCAACGCTCCCGAGCATCTGTGTACGACCTTCAACAAACTGCGTAGTGCCGAAGCCTGCACCGAAGGCTACAGCAAGCTGGCCCACTTCATCCGCGACCAGTTGGCCGTGACGCCGCAGGACTACGGGATGGACCACCATATACCGCTGGCCGTGGTGGCTGAGTCAAACGGCATGGAAGACACCATGTGGGGGCTGCGCAATGCCATGTGCGACGACGATGCCGCAGGATCACGCGCCACGGTGCTGCGATTGCTGGCTTGCGATTTTGCAGAGCATGTATTGCCGCTTTTCGAGAAAAAGCGGCCAGACGATAAGCGGCCACATGAAGCCATCCGCATGGCGCGACTGTTTGCCAATGGAGAGTGCACCGC
>JBAQKO010000218.1:0-2939 GCA_049301075.1 Rhodoferax sp. | reverse complement strand
GTTGTTCCACGTGAAACACGTCGACCCCGGCCGGCAGTGCAGCCAGCTCGTCGGCCGGCCGCTTGCCCTTCATGGCCATCCAGACGCCATGCCCGGCCAGCGCGGCACCCGACCAATTGGTGAAGTCCACCAACGAGGCAAACGCCCGCGAACTCACCACGTCATAGGGCTCGGTGAGCGACTCCACCCGGGCATGCAGGCCGCGCAAATTGGGCAGCTTCAGGCTGACCGCCACCTGCTGGATGAACGCCGCCTTCTTGGCCACGGTATCCACGCAGTGCACCGTAATGCCCGGGCAGCAGATGGCGATGACGATGCCCGGCAGGCCGGCACCCGAACCGACGTCCAGCAGGCGGACAGCGGATGCGCCCTCCCCGGCTGGCGCCATCTGGGCCAGCTGCTGCTGCAGCGGACGGATGACCGCCAGGCTGTCCAGCAGGTGGTGCGTCAGCATCTCCGCCGGGTCGCGCACCGCCGTCAGGTTGTAGACCTTGGTCCATTTCTGGATCAGCTCCAGGTAGTCCAGCAGGCGTTGTGCCTGCGCGTCATCCAGCGTCAGCCGCAGCGCCACCAGACCTTGGCGCAATTCCGGTTCCAGCGCGCGCATCAGACCACGCCCTCCGCCGCCGGGGTTGTCGGGTTGCCGCTGAAGCCGCGGAAATTACCCTTCTTCAAATGGATGAGCAACAGGGAAATGGTGGCCGGCGTGATGCCCGACATGCGCGAAGCCTGGCCCAGGGTTTCCGGCCGCTGCTTGTTCAGGCGTTGGCGCGCCTCAATGCTCAGCGCCGTGACCTGCATATAGTCCAGCTCGGGTGGCAGGCGTAGGTTCTCATAATGGGCGGCACGCTCGACCTCATCCTTCTGGCGGTCGATGTAGCCGGAGTACTTGGCAGCAATCTCCACCTGCTCGATGACCGCCGCCACAAACACATCCTGCGCCAATGCCGCTGCCGAACCCTCTGCCGCGGATGTTTCACGTGGAACATCCGCTGCCACCGGCAACTCCCGATTGGCGTAGCGACCGTGGTCCAGCGACATCAACGCCGCGTAGCCCACATCGGGGCGCCGCAACAAATCCGCCAGGTTGTATTCGTGGTCAATGGCCTTGCCCAGCACCCGCTCGGACTCGCTTGCGGCCAAGTTCTTGGGGCTGACCCAGATGGAACGCAGGCGCTCTGTTTCACGTGAAACAGCATCGCGCTTGCGGCAGAAGGCATCCCAGCGGGCATCGTCCACCAGCCCCAGCTTGCGGCCGGTCTCGGTCAGGCGGGCGTCGGCATTGTCCTCGCGCAGCTGCAGGCGGAACTCGGCGCGGCTGGTGAACATGCGGTAGGGCTCGGTCACGCCCTTGGTGATCAGGTCGTCCACCAGCACGCCCAGATAGGCTTCATCGCGGCCGGGCGTCCAGGTGTCCTGCCCCCAAGCGGTACGGGCACCAGCCTGCAGGGCGGCATTCACCCCGGCGAACAGACCTTGGGCCGCCGCCTCTTCGTAACCGGTGGTGCCGTTGATCTGGCCGGCAAAGAACAGCCCCCCAATCTGGCGCGTCTCAAAACTGCTCTTGAGCGCGCGCGGGTCGAAGTAGTCGTACTCGATGGCGTAACCGGGGCGCAGGATGTGGGCATTCTCCAACCCCGGCATGCTGCGCACCAGCGCGTACTGGATGTCGAACGGCAGGCTGGTGCTGATGCCGTTGGGGTAATACTCGTGCGTGGTCAGGCCTTCGGGCTCCAGAAAAATCTGGTGGCTGTCCTTGTCGGCAAAGCGGTTGATCTTGTCTTCCACGCTGGGGCAGTAGCGCGGCCCCACCCCTTCGATCTTGCCGGTAAACATCGGGCTGCGGTCAAAGCCGGAACGGATGATGTCGTGGGTGCGCGCGTTGGTGTGGGTGATCCAGCACGGCATCTGCTGCGGGTGCATATCCAGGCGACCCATGAAGCTGAACACCGGCATCGTCGCGCTCATGCCGCCGGGCATGCCGTCGCCTGGCTGCTCCTCACACTTGCTGAAGTCGATGGAGCGGCCATCCAGGCGCGGCGGTGTGCCGGTTTTCAGCCGCCCTTGCGGCAGCTGGAGTTCTTTCAGCCGGGCACTGAGCGACACGGCGGGTGGGTCACCGGCGCGGCCGGCGGCGTAGTTGTTCAGTCCTACGTGGATCTTGCCATCCAGAAAAGTGCCGGCGGTCAGCACCACGGTTTTGGAGCGGAAGCGGATGCCGACCTGCGTGACGGCTCCGACCACCCGATCGCCCTCCACCATCAGGTCGTCCACCGCCTGCTGGAACAGCCACAGGTTGGGCTGGTTTTCCAGCATGCGCCGAATGGCGGCCTTGTACAGGATGCGGTCGGCCTGGGCGCGGGTGGCGCGCACGGCCGGGCCCTTGCTGGAATTCAGCGTGCGGAACTGGATGCCGGCCTCGTCGGTGGCCAGCGCCATGGCGCCACCCAGGGCGTCCACTTCCTTGACCAAATGGCCCTTGCCGATACCGCCGATGGACGGGTTGCAGCTCATCTGACCCAGCGTCTCGATGTTATGGCTCAGCAGCAGGGTCTTGCAGCCCATGCGGGCAGCGGCCAGCGCGGCCTCGGTTCCGGCGTGACCGCCACCAACGACGATGACATCGAAATCTTGTGGGTAGAGCATGGTGTTCGTTTTAGGGTGCACAGAACTTCAGCGTGCACCTGGAGAGGGATAGCCTGCGATTTTACCGGCTGCCCGATTTTTTGGCACCTTGCTGGCATTCGACATTTTGTGGGTAGATCAGGCGGGCCGGGTGCTCTGCGCCGTTCGTGTCCCCCGCCCGTTCCGGGCTCCTCCTTTACCTCACTCTGCAGAACACCCGGTCCACCTGATCCCGCGCGGTGTTGGCCCGCCCACATGGGAGCACCGTCTCGAGCAGCAGGGTTGGGGTGGGTGCCATAGCGAAGTAAAGGAGG
>JBAQKO010000217.1:0-2565 GCA_049301075.1 Rhodoferax sp. | reverse complement strand
GGGCGGCGCCATTGCCTTGGGCCACCCGCTGGGGGCCTCCGGGGCACGGCTGGCCACCACGGCCGTGAACCGCCTGCACGCCACGGGCGGCAAATACGCGCTGTGCACCATGTGCATTGGCGTGGGGCAGGGGATTGCGCTGATTCTGGAACGCGTGTGACCTTTCCCCTCATCACCGATCCCTATTTCTATGCGGTTTCCATTCCCGCCGTCCTGCTGTTGGGGGTGAGCAAAAGCGGGTTTGGTGCGGGTTTTGGTTCGTTGGCTGTGCCCTTGATGGCGCTGGCCGTGAGCGTGCCCGAGGCGGCAGCGATCCTGATGCCGCTGCTGTTCCTGATGGATGTGCTGGGCATGGCCGCCTTTCGCAAGGATTTCGACCGGGCGTTGCTGAAGTTCCTGATTCCGTTCGGGGTGCTGGGGATCGTTATTGGCGCGGTGCTTTTCAAGGTGCTCAATGCCCACACGGTGGCGGCGATGGTGGGCGCGTTCACGCTGCTGTTTCTGGCGCAGCGTCTGTTGTTCCCGCCCCATGCCGACAGTCCGCCTCCACCGCGCTGGCTGGGGGCGCTGCTCACCACCACCTCGGGGTTCACCAGTTTCATCGCCCATGCCGGCGGGCCGCCCATCTCGGCCTACGTGATTCCGCTGCGCCTGTCGCCGGTGCAGTACACCGCCACCATGGCATTTTTCTTTTTCGTGGTGAACCTGTCCAAATGGGTTCCCTATGCCTGGCTGGGCTTGCTGGACTGGCGCAACATGGCGACTTCGCTGGTGCTGCTGCCGCTGGCGCCCATCGGCGTGTGGACGGGGGTATGGCTGGCGCGGCGCATCCATCCCGTCTGGTTTTACCGGTTCTTGTACGCCGGCATGGCACTCACCGGCATCAAGCTCCTGTGGGATGGCCTGGTCTGAGGTCAGGGCCTTTACAAACTGTTTCATGAACGCCCGGTAAAGCTGCGCGACAGGGGTCAACTGGCTGGCACAGGGGGGCGTTGACCAAGTCTGTGTAGATTCCTGCCGGTGGCTTTGGTCACCCGGCTTAACGAGGTCTTTCTATGAAACCGCTAGTTGGCATAGCCTGCGCTGTGGCCGTCGTGCTGGGCACGCTTCCCCTGACTTCCATGGCCCAGCACCGGGACCGGGACCATGACCGTGGTCGCGAATGGCGTGGTGATATCCGGCATTTTGAGTACCACGACGCGCGCCGCTGGCAGTCGGGCGCCTGGCGCCATGGCTCCCACGATGGCCGTCTGGGGTGGTGGTGGGTCATCGGTGGCCTGTGGTACTTCTATCCCCAGCCGGTCTACCCGTATCCTGACCCGTACCGTCCCCCGGTCGTCGTGATTGAGCAATCGCCGCCGCCCGTGGTGGTGCAGCCACCGGCGGCCAGCCCGGCGCCCACGCAATACTGGTATTACTGTGAGGCGGCGAAGGGCTACTACCCCTATGTGGCGTCCTGCCCGCGGGGCTGGAAAACGGTGCCCGCCACACCACCGGGCGTGCCGCAGTGAGGGCGTTTCCGTCCCGTTGGCGCGGCGCGGTGCTGCTGGTCTGCCTGGCCAGCCTGGCGGGTTGCGCGGCGCCGCCCCCACAGGGGCCCCGGGTGGCGGTGATGCCCCCTTCGGGTAAACCGCTGGAGCTGTTTGCGGCCGAAGACCAGGCCTGCCGGAACTACGCCGAGCAGACCATCGCCCCGGAATCGAGCGGCGCTACGGTGGCCGGTGCCGCCGTGGTGGGAACCGTGATTGGCGCGGCCGTCGGGGCGGCAGCGGGTGGGCGCCACGACCACACCGCATCCGGTGCCGCAACGGGGCTGGTCATGGGCACGGCCATCGGGGCTAACCGCAGTGCGGTTGCCTCCGAGCAGGCACAACGGCGCTACGACCTGGCCTACGAACAATGCATGGCGACCAAGAACAACGCGACGCCGCGGGCGGTGTACCGCGCGCCGGCACCCGCCGTCATCGTGCCGTCCTACGCCGTTCCATCGGCACCGGCGTCCTATCCGCCACCACCACCGGTGCGCTAACCGGGCCGGGGAAGCGGGTCGGGTCAGGCCGCCGGGTTTTGCGCCTGCTCTTCCCGTTCCCGCGCCATTTGTTCTTCCAGTTCCTGGCGCCCCTGCTTGGCCACGGCAATCATCTTGGCGCGGTCCTTGTGGTGCGCGTGCATCTTCTCCAGCAAGGCAAGGTTGTGGGTTCGAAAGCGGTTGACGGCGCGGTGCGCCTCCTGTGGGGTCTGGCCCAGCAGTTCCAGCACGCTGAGGCCGCTTTTGAGGCTGCCTTCAAACATTTCCCGTTCAATGCGCAGCACGCCGCGGGCCCGCAGCGCATTCCAGTGCGCCACATCGCGGGCGCGCACCACCAGCTGCAGGTGGGGAAAGTGCTGTTTTGCCAGGTCCACTACGGCCAGTGAGGCGTCCACGCTGTTGACGGCAATCACCAGCACGCGGGCCTGGTCGGCGCCGGCGATGCGCAGCAGGTCCAGCCGCGTAGGGTCGCCGTAGTGCACCTGGTAGCCCTGGGTGCGCGCGGCCTCAATCATCTGGGCGTCGTTATCCAGCAC
>JBAQKO010000216.1:0-7453 GCA_049301075.1 Rhodoferax sp. | reverse complement strand
GCACTGTGTCGTCCAGTGATTTGGTGGCGACGGCGGTACCGGCCTGCGCGGCCCGGTAGCTGGCTTCTGCGCCCGCAAGCGTGGCCAGGGACGAATCCAGCGCAGTCTTCGAAATGAAGCCTTTATCCACCAGTGAGCTGTTGTTGTCAAAGCTGCGCTTGGCGATGTCGACCTGGGCCTTGGCGGCCTCGGCTTGCTGCTGTGCCTGGCGCACCCGGGCCTGGAACTCGGTGGACTCCACGCGGGCGATGACCTGGCCGGCTTTCACCACGTCGCCTTCACGGACCGTCAGGCCCTGCAGCTCGCCGGCCACGCGGGCCTTCACCACAGCGGAGTTCACGGCTTTGAGGGGGCCGGAGATGGCCAGCCCCTGCGACAGGTCGAGGGTTTTGACGACTAGCAAATCGGCGGGCGTGAGCTCCACGGTGGCTTGTGTTTTCTGCGCCACCTGTTGGGCCTCGAGTGCCGCCTTCTGGGTTTTGCGGGCGGAGAGGGCGCGCAGTACCCCTGCGGCCAGCAGCGCGACGACCACGCCGATGACGATCCATTTCAACCAACGTTTCATGATGTTCGAAGTTCCTGGGTTGGGGCGGGGCCAGCCGGTTGGCTGCACAGCCCGTAGAGTATGGTCTCAACTTGCACGGCAATGTACTGTTGCGGATCAAGCTCCGGGCTGACCGCGCTGTAATTGGCCATGGCCAGAAACAGCATGGGTGCCAGCAGGGTGTAGACACCGTAGCGCATGTCGATGGGGCGGAACTCGCCACGGTCCACGCCGCGCTGCAGGACGCGCTGGATCAGGTCGGTGCCCGGCTGAATGACCTCGCGCTGGTAGAAGCTGGCCAGCTCCGGGAAATTGTGGGCTTCACTGAGCATGAGCTTGGTGATGCCGGCGGCCTTGGTCGCGCCGATGCGCTCCCACCAGACCTGGATGCCGTAACGCAGCATGTCGGCCGAACTGCCTTCGAAATGGGCAAACTGGGAATTCCATTCGTCGAAACGCCCGGAAATGTTCTCGCGCACCACGGCCTTGAACAACTCTTCCTTGCTGGAAAAGTAGAGGAACAGCGTGCCCTTTGACACGCCGGCCCGTTTGGCCACCTCTTCGACGCGGGTGGCGGCGAAACCCTTCTCCACGAACAGTTCCAGTGCCGCCGCCAGCAATTCCCCCGGACGGGCCTCCTTGCGGCGCTCGCGCTTGGCCCGCACGGTGGCGGCAATCTCGCAAATGGGGCAGGAAGAGGACATGCAGTTAATGACTGGTTGGTTATTAGTTTACTGTGCGGCCCCTCCAGGGTCAAGCACGGGCCGCCGAATGGCTGAAAGCAGGAAGCAGGTGATCGCGAAGGCGTGCCGACCGGATGAGCCCCTGCGGCAGGGAGGGGATTGTCCGACTGATTTTGTCTGGCATTCTGATTCTTCGTTGACCAGGATCAACACCCGGCGCCAGGCGCGGGCGTATCGTTCCGCGCAGTGCCCTGTTCCCCTTTGGAACCCGCCTCAACCTCCTCACCCGCATGGAATCCTCAACCCCACTTGCTGATATGGCTCCCCTGGAGCTGGTATGTCCGGCCGGTAGCCTGCCGGCCCTGAAGGCCGCCGTGGACAACGGCGCCAACTGCGTTTACCTCGGTCTGCGCGACGCCACCAATGCGCGCAATTTTGCCGGCCTCAATTTTGACGAGGCGGCCATTGCCACCGGTATCCGCTACGCCCATGACCGGGGCTGCAAAGTCTTCATGGCGCTCAACACCTACCCGCAGGCGTCCAATCCCGAGCCCTGGCGCACCGCGCTCGACAAGGCGGTGGATCTGGGCGTCAACGCCGTCATCCTGGCGGATCCGGGGCTCATGCAGTACGCCGTCGCGCGCCACCCCCAGCTGCGTCTGCATTTGTCGGTGCAGGGTTCGGCCACCAACTTCGATGCCATCAATTTCTACCGCGAGCAGTTTGGCGTGGTGCGTGCGGTGCTGCCGCGGGTGCTGTCGCTGACCCAGGTGCAGCAGGTGATCGAGAAAACGCCGGTGGAAATCGAGGTCTTCGGTTTTGGCAGCCTGTGCGTGATGGTGGAAGGCCGCTGCGCGCTCTCGAGCTACGTCACCGGCGAGTCGCCCAACACCCACGGCGTGTGTTCGCCACCCAAGGCCGTGCGCTGGCAGGAAACCCCCAAGGGGCTGGAGTCGCGCCTGAACGGGGTGCTGATCGACCGCTACGCCGATGGCGAAAACGCCGGTTACCCCACGCTGTGCAAGGGACGCTTTGACGTCGGGGACGACCAGAACTACTACGCCATTGAAGAACCCACCAGCCTCAACACGCTGGAACTGCTGCCCCAGCTCATGAAGATGGGCGTGCGCGCCATCAAGATCGAGGGGCGCCAGCGCAGCCCCGCCTACGTGGCGCAGGTCACCAAGGTCTGGCGTGAAGCCATTGACCACTGTGTGGCCAATCCGCACCGCTACGCACCCAAGCCGGTCTGGATGAACAATCTGGACAACGTCGCCGAAGGCCAGCAACATACGCTGGGTGCCTACCATCGCCCCTGGAAATAATGGAATCCCGCACCATGAAAATCGCTTTGGGCCCCTTGCTGTACTACTGGCAGCGCGAGGCCATCTTCAGTTTTTACGACGCCATGGCCAGCACGGCTGCCGATGTGGTGTACCTGGGCGAGACCGTGTGCTCGCGCCGCCACGAACTGCGTCTGTCGGACTGGCTGGACATTGCCAAACGGCTGCGCGCCGCGGGCAAAGAGGTCGTTCTGTCCACGCAGGTGTTGCTGGAGTCCGGGGCCGAAGTCGGCACCATGCACAAGATCGCCAGCAATGGTGACTTCCTGGTGGAAGCCAACGACATGGGCGCCGTGCAGAGCCTGGTGGGCAAGGTGCCGTTTGTGGCCGGGCCACACCTCAATATCTACAACCTGCCAACGCTGCAATGGATGGCCTCGCTGGGTGCAACGCGCTGGGTCATGCCGCTGGAAATGAAACGCACCGACCTAGCCGTGATGCAGCAGGGCCTGCCCGCAGGGCTGCAAACCGAGGTGTTTGCCTATGGCCGCATGCCGCTGGCCTTTTCGGCACGTTGCTTCACGGCACGGCACCACAACCTGCCCAAGGACGACTGCCGCTTCAGCTGCATTGCGAACCCCGACGGGCTGCTGCTGAAAACGCGCGAGCAGTCCGGCTTCCTGGTGCTTAACGGCACGCAAACCCAGTCGGCCAAGGTCTACAACCTAGTGGATGCGCTGGGTGACATGCACACCCTGGGCGTGGACGTGGTGCGCCTGAGCCCGCAGTCGCAAAACATGGCAGAGGTGGTGGCCGTGTTTGACGCGGTGCGCAAACAGACGCTGGCGCCCCAGGAGGCGATGGCACGCATGCAGCCGCTCATGCCCGATCAAGGATGCAACGGCTACTGGCATGGACAGCCCGGGCTGGACCAGGTCGCCTCGGCAGGGCAGGCGGTAGCAGCCTGATCACCATGTACCACGGCGAACGTTTCAACAGCATCAGCCACCTCGTCGGTGCGGGGCTGGCGCTGTCTGGAACCGCCGTGCTGGTTGGGCTGGCAGCGCGCCTGGGCGACCCCTGGAAGATCGTCAGCTTCAGCATCTACGGCACCATGCTGGTGGCGCTGTACCTGTTCTCCACGCTGTACCACAGCGTGCGCGGCCGCGCCAAGGACGTGCTGCGCAAGTTCGACCACTGCAGCATCTACCTGCTGATCGCAGGCAGCTACACACCGTTTGCGCTGGTCTCGCTGCGCGGGCCCTGGGGCTGGTCGCTGCTGGGCGTGGTGTGGGGGCTGGCCCTGTTGGGCATCGTGCAGGAAATCTGGTTCGCCAAGGGCGCCCGCGTGCTGTCTCTGGTCATTTACGTGCTCATGGGCTGGCTGGCACTGGTGGCGGTGTCGCCCCTGTGGGACGCGCTCACGCCCCTGGGCTTTGCCTGGCTGGCTGCGGGTGGGGTTTTCTACACGGTGGGCATTGCTTTCTATGCCACGGACCACAAGGTCCGCCATGGCCACGGCGTGTGGCATCTGTTTGTGCTGGCGGGCAGTAGCTGCCACTTTTTTACCGTGCTGTTTTTTGTCGCCTGATTGACGGGATTTCCATGAAACCATCCTCTACCTTTTTGCTGCCACCTTCCATTGGTTCCGTGCTGGCGCGCTTGCCGGCCTATCCGGGCTCGGTGCTGCTGGTGACCGCGCTCAACCGGGTCCTGGTGCCGCATCTGCCGGCGGACGTGCGTCAGATCCTGCTGGGCAAGAAGTTGCGCATCCAGGTGCGTGACGCGCGCCTGACCTTCGATTACACCTGCAACGGTGAGCGCTTTGTGGCCAGCCACAAGCAGCCCGAGACCGACCTCACCATCAGCGCCAGCGCACACGACTTCCTGCGTCTTGCGCAGCGCCAGGAAGATCCCGACACCCTGTTTTTCAGCCGCCGCCTGTCCATGGAGGGGGATACCGAACTGGGCCTGGTGGTGAAGAACGCGCTGGACGCGCTGGAGCTGCCGGTGTTCGACCTGCAGCAATGGACACCCAGCCAGGTAGTGGCCCGCTTTACGCCACGGCGTGCCGCGCACCATCCGGGAGAGTAAGCATGCAAGCGCGTGGAGCCGTCCTGCCGCTGGTGTATTCCTGCTCGGGGTGCTCCAGTGCGGCGCAGTTGGCCAACCATGTGGCCTTGCGGCTGGATCGCCACGGGGTGGCCGAGATGTCTTGCATCGCCGGCGTGGGCGGCGACGTGCCGCACCTGTTGAAGATTGCGCAGTCGGGCCGCCCCATCATCGCGCTCGATGGCTGCCCGCTGGTGTGCGTGCAAAGCAGCCTGGCGCGCCACGGCATCGTGGCGGACCGCCATTACCAGCTGCAGCAGTACGGCGTGAAAAAGCGCAAACACGAAGACTTTGACGCCGAACAGGCGGCCGTGGTGCTGCAGCGCGTGGAGGCCGATCTGCGGGACACGCGCGAAATGGCAGCGGCGTCCGCATGAGCGCCACGCAAGCCAACGGAGCCGCTCCCGTGCCACGGCGCATCATCGTCGCCATTTCGGGCGCCAGTGGCGCCGTCTATGGCGTGCGTCTGTTGCAGGCGCTGCGCGCGGTTGCGGGGGTGGAGTCTCATCTGGTGGTGTCGGACGCGGGCTGGCGCAACGTGCAGCAGGAACATGGCCTGGACCGGGCGGCGGTGGAGGCGCTGGCCGACTGCGTGCACGATGTGCGCGACGTGGGCGCCGCCGTGGCCAGCGGTTCCTTCCAGTGCAGCGGCATGGTCATTGCGCCGTGCTCCATGCGTACGCTGGCGGCCGTGGCACATGGCCTGTCCGACAATCTGCTGACCCGCGCCGCCGATGTCATGCTCAAGGAGCGCCGCCGCCTGGTGCTCATGGTGCGCGAATCGCCCCTGCATCTGGTGCACCTGCGCAACATGGTCAGCGTGACCGAAATGGGCGCCATCGTCTGCCCGCCCATGCCGGCCTTTTACCTGCGCCCGCAGTCGGTGGAGGACATCATCGAAGCCAGCGTGGCGCGCGTGCTGGATTTGCTGGACCTGCCCCACACCCTGGCACCGCGCTGGCAAGGGCAGGCGCCGACGGCTGCTGCCGATTAACCCGAAACCCATCGATATGCCTTACCGCGACCTGCGCGACTTCATGGCCCAACTGGAGCAGGCCGGCGAGCTGCGCCGCATCAGTCAACCGGTGTCGCCGCACCTGGAAATGACCGCGTTGTGCGACCGCGTGCTGCGCGCCGGCGGCCCGGCCATCCTGTTTGAAAATCCTGCGGGCTACACCATGCCGGTGTTGGGCAACCTGTTTGGAACCCCCGAGCGCGTAGCCCGGGCCATGGGTGTTTCCTCCTTGAGCGGCTTGCGTCCGTTTGGCGAGCTGCTGGCCTCCCTGAAGGAACCCGAAGCACCCAAGGGCTTCAAGGAAATGGTGGGCATGCGCAGCCTGCTCAAAACACTGTGGAACATGGCGCCCAAGGAACTGCGCTCGGCCCCGTGCCAGGACGTGGTCTGGGAAGGCAAGGACGTGGACCTGGCCCGCCTGCCGGTGCAGCACTGCTGGCCGGGCGATGTGGCACCGCTCGTCACTTGGGGTCTGGTCATCACCCGTGGGCCGCACAAGGCACGCCAGAACCTGGGCATTTACCGCCAGCAGGTGCTGTCGCGCAACCAGCTCATCATGCGCTGGCTGGCACACCGCGGCGGCGCGCTCGATTTCCGGGACCACTGCGCCCAGCATCCGGGACAGCCGTATCCGGTGGCGGTCGCGCTGGGCGCCGATCCGGCCACCATCCTGGGGGCCGTCACACCGGTGCCTGATAGCCTCTCGGAGTACCAGTTTGCCGGTCTGCTGCGGGGCAGCCGCACCGAGCTGGTCAAGGCCCTGGGCAGCGACCTGCAGGTGCCCGCCAGCGCTGAAATCGTGCTCGAAGGCCACATCTATCCCGATGCCACGCACCCCAGCGGCTACCAGCATGCGCTGGAAGGCCCGTATGGTGACCACACGGGCTACTACAACGAGCAGGCGGATTTCCCGGTGTTTACCGTGGACCGCATCACCCTGCGCCGCGACCCGATCTACCACTCCACCTACACCGGCAAACCGCCGGACGAGCCGGCGGTGCTGGGCATGGCGCTCAATGAGCTGTTCATTCCCCTGCTGCAACGTCAGTTCCCCGAGATCACCGACTTCTACCTGCCGCCCGAAGGCTGCAGCTACCGCATGGCCCTGGTGCAGATCAAGAAGGCCTACCCGGGCCATGCCCGGCGCGTGATGATGGGCGTGTGGAGCCACCTGCGCCAGTTCATGTACACCAAGTTCATCGTGGTGGTGGACGACGATGTGAACGTGCGCGACTGGAAGGAAGTCATCTGGGCCCTGACCACCCGCGTCGACCCCGTGCGCGACACCATGATGGTGGAGAACACGCCCATTGATTACTTGGACTTTGCCTCCCCGGTGAGCGGCCTGGGCAGCAAGATGGGCCTGGACGCCACCAACAAGTGGCCCGGCGAGACCCAGCGCGAGTGGGGCCGTACCATCACCATGGATGCCGACGTGCAACAGCGCATGGATCGAATGTTCGAAACCCTCGGGCTGTAGGGCGTCCGAAGCACCGGCTGTCACCTGCGTTCAGACGGCCGCCCACCCGCCGGTGACAATAGATGCATGGACTTTGCACATTCCTCCCGGGCGCAAGACCTGCGCCAACGCCTGGAAGCGTTCCTGCAGCGCTACCTGTTGCCCTACAACGCGGCCTGGCACCGTTCGGTGCAGGATGGGGTGTACCCGCCGCCGTTTCTGGAAGACCTTAAAACCCTGGCGCGGGACGAGGGGTTGTGGAATCTGTTTTTGCCCTGCCTGGGAGCGGACGAACCCGGCACGCGCCTGAGCAACCTTGATTACGCGCCCCTGGCCGAGGTGATGGGTCGCCTGCAC
>JBAQKO010000215.1:0-2970 GCA_049301075.1 Rhodoferax sp. | reverse complement strand
CCGGTGCCAGCAGTGTGATGAGCGCCGCGGAGGTGACGACCCAGCCCGTGGCAGCCAGTGCCAGCAGCCCGCCGAACTGCACCATGCACCAGTAGTCGTTGCCCCATTTGTTGATGTGGCTGTTTTGCCAGTTGAGCCAGGTCTTGAACACGACACGGGCATCGGCCTGTTCCTGGTGTTCCAGGGCGCGGCTCAGGGCATACAGGCTGGTGGCCAGCACCGGGGCAATGATCAGAAAACCCGACAGCGCGCCGGCCAGCAGCCAGAAACGCTGGTGCGCGATGGCAACGATGGCGGCGCCGCATACCGCCAGCGCCAAGCCGTGGGCAAAACTGATCCAGCCTACGCGCGCCATATCGCGCCATGCCAGCACCAGCCAGACCAGCGGGCGCATGGGGGAGATGGTGCGGACCAGAGGGAGGGGTGCAGCGGTAATGGTCATGGGTTGGCGGCAGTTGCGAGGGTGACAGTGTAGACCGTCAAGCGCCGCGGGCCGGGGCTGCGCATAATGGCCGCTTCCCATCCTGCAGGAGATTTCCATGCCGCGTCCCGTTCTCAGCGAATCCAGCATCCACCCCGCCATCCGTGAGCGGGTGGCCACGCTGCACCAGGACATCGTGCAAGCGGTGCAGGCGGCGGTGGCGAGCCATGCCGTGGTGGTGGTGGGCATGGCCATGAATCCCATGCCCAAGCGTGCCCGCAAGGCACTGGATGCGGCCGGCGTGGCTTACACCTACCTGGAGTACGGCAGTTACTTCAACACCTGGCGCAAGCGCAACGCCCTGAAAATGTGGACCGGCTGGCCCACATTTCCCATGGTGTTCGTCAAGGGCACGCTGGTGGGCGGCGCGACCGACGTCGAGGCCCTGATTGCCAGCGGCGAACTCAAGAAGATGCTCGCCTGAGCGGTTTACTTCTTGGCGGGTTTGTCGCCGGTGGTGTCGGGTGCCGACCAGCGGCGTTCGCCGAAGCGGCGCCCCATGCGGTTGTGCTCGGTGTCAAACACCTTTTTCTGCTCGGCGCTCAGGGCGGCATAGAGCGTCTTGGTGGCTTCGTCACGCTGGTCCAGTGCGGCATTCATGTCGGCCAGCTGCTGGGTGCGCAGGCTGCGCATCTTGTCGATGCGCTCGGGCGTACTGAGTTTGTCGAGCTCCGCGCGGTCCGGGCGCTTGTCCAGCACCGTGGCCGGGGGTTTCATGGCTGCAGTGTAGGCCGTCCAGGCGCTCTCCTGGGCCGCCGTGATCTTGAGCTTGGCTTTCAGGTCGGCACTGCGTTTGGCCACATAGGCGTCGATGCGCGCCGGGTCCATCCGGCCGCCGTGCGGGCCCCACTGGCGGCCACCCTGCTGGTAGCCGCCGCCCATCATGGAGCCGTACCCGTAGCCGCAGCCGGCGTCGGAGGGTTGTGAATAGGCGGCCAGCCCGGCGGTAGCCAGCAGACCTGCGACAACGAGTGATTTGAATCCGGGTTTCATGGTGACATCCTTTTCGAGGGTCTGACGCGGAAATCGCGATCAGGTTGAAAGCCAGTGTGGAGCGTCCGTGTGTCCGTCACATTGCGCTCTGATAAGACTTTGTAAAGTAGTGCGAAAGCGGGAATGCACACTGCGTTGACAATATAGCCCTCCCATGACAGACCCTCAACAGGAAAAGGTAGCTTGTGTTCAAGAATTTGATGATGTACCGCATTGTGTCCGGCTGGCCTGCCGCGGTGGCTCCGGTGGAAGAGGCGCTGGAAGCGGACCGTTTTGTCGAGTGCGGCGCGTCGCAGGAAAAGTCGGTGGGCTGGCTGGAGCCCCGTGGGCATGCCAACGGCCCCCTGGTGGAGGTGGTGGGTGGCCAGTGGCTGTTCAAGCTGATGATGGAGGTGAAGGTGATTCCGTCGTCCGTGGTCAAGCGCAAGGTACAGGACCAACTGGACCACATTGAGGCTACGACCGGCCGCAAGCCGGGCAAGAAGGAAAAGCGCGAGATCAGCGAGGACGCCCGCCTGGCCCTGCTGCCGATGGCGTTCACCAAGCAGTCCAGCGTACTGGTATGGGTGGATCCGGTTGCCGGTGTTCTGGTGACCGACGCCGGCAGCCAGGGCAAGGCCGATGAGGTGATGACCTGCCTGATCAAGGTCATGGACGGACTGGTGGTGCAGTTGATCAACACCGAGACCTCGCCCGCCGCCGCCATGGCGCTCTGGTTGTCCACCAAGGAGGCGCCTGCGGGCTTCAGCGTGGACCGGGAATGCGAGCTCAAGGCGGCGGACGAGTCCAAAGCCGTGGTGCGCTATACCCGCCATGCGCTGGATACGGACGAAGTGAGCCAGCACATCGCCATGGGCAAGGTCCCCACGCGGCTGGCGCTGACCTGGGATGACCGGGTCTCGTTTGTGCTGACCGAGTCCCTGCAGCTCAAGAAAGTGGCCTTTTTGGACACCGTGTTTGAGAACGCGGCGGCCAGTCCGGGTGACGGCAAGGACGACCATTTTGACGCCGATGTGGCCATTGCCACGGGCGAGCTGAAAAAGCTGATTCCGGACCTGCTGGAAGCCCTGGGCGGGGAGGCCGCGTTAGCCTGACCGGCGCTCGGTGGCGTCGCCGGGCTGGGGGTTAATCCCGGCCTTCGCCGCGATCATAGGCGTAGTCGCGGCCCCGGCGCGCGTCCCGTCCGTAGTGGTGGCCGCGGTCATGCTCCCGGTCGTCGCGCCAGGCATCGCGGTCATGGTGGCGTCCGTGCTTGCGGTAGCTGGTCTCGTAGCGCGGGCCGCGCCCTTCTGCATAGGGCCCCTGGCGTTGTGATACGCCTTTGCCGATGCTGGCACCCGCGGCACCTCCGGCACCGGCACCCAAGATGGCACCGGTGGATCCGCCCACGGAATGGCCGACCGCCGCGCCGGCGGCACCGCCCACCGCGCCGCCAATGACGGCACCGCTTTGTCCGGAACCCCGGGTGCTGACGGCCGCACCGGTAGCGCCGCCAA
>JBAQKO010000214.1:0-37358 GCA_049301075.1 Rhodoferax sp. | reverse complement strand
GGGCAGGCCGGCCACCAGGGGCAGGGCCGAAAACGCCCCGCGCTGCACGAAATCCGTACCCAGCACCACCAGCAGCCAGCCGCCCACAATGGCCAGTTCCCCAACGCCGCGGGCCATCAGTTGCAGGGGCGGCGCCGAGTAGGCCCAGGCAATCAGCAGTCCGGCCAGGCCGATCAGCAGGAGTCCGCTGGCCGAGTGGGCCGTGAGCCACAGCCCGGCGGGAATCACCGCAGCCAGCAGGGTGTAGCCAAACAGCCGGGTGGCCCGCAGGCTCAAGACACCGTTCTGGATGAAGCGGCTGCCGCCGGTAAAGGGGAACAGACGTTGCTGGTTGGCGGCATCCGTTCCGTTGAGCGCATCGTAGTAGTCGTTGACCACGTTGGCACCGGCATGGGCCATCAGCGCGAACAGCACGGTGAGCAGCGCCTTGGCCAGGTTGATGGCCAGTCCGTCCGCGTGGGCCGTTCCCAGGCCGATCAGGGCGCCGGCCAGCGTGACGCTGAGGAATGCGGGCCGGGTGGCCGCGAAATACGTGGCAAAGGGGTGGCTGGCGGACTGCAGGCTGGGTTCGCGTGGGTTCATGGCGTGATCATGCCAGTTTGGTAACGGGAATTTGCTACCCTTGCGGTATGAGTACACCCCCACTGGAACACGCGGCGCAGGCCGCAGATGGCACCGTCCACCGGCTGAACCTGGCCTTGCAGGGGGGCGGCTCGCACGGCGCTTTCACCTGGGGGGTGCTGGACGCCTTGCTGGAAGACGGTCGCATTGCCATGGAAGGCATCAGCGGCACCAGTGCCGGCGCCATGAACGCGGTGGCGCTGGCCCATGGCTTTGCGCAAAGCCAGGGGAAGCCGCAAGCCGATGCCCGCGAGGCTGCGCGCGAGTCGCTGGCCAACTTCTGGAACGGCATTGTGGCCATGGGCGCCCTGGGCCAGGCGCAGCGTGCGCCCTTTGACCTGCTGTTTGGCCAGTTGGGCGGCAGCGGTTCCCCCGCAGCGTTGTGGGCCGATGCCATGACACGGGCCTGGTCCGGCACGCTTTCGCCGTACCAGAGCAATCCGATGGACCTCAACCCCCTGAAGAATTTTCTGGAAAGTCAGGTGGATTTTGAGCGCCTGGCCGATCTGCGCACGCTCAAGGTGTTTGTGGTGGCCACCCGCGTGACGACCGGCAAGGCCGAGGTGTTTTCGGGCGCACGGCTGACGGCCAAGGCCGTCATGGCCTCGGCGTGCCTGCCCATGGTGTTTCAGGCAGTGGAAATTGAGGGGGACCACTTCTGGGACGGCGGGTACTCGGGCAACCCGGCCATCCATCCGCTGATCTACCAGTGCGCCAGCCGCGACATCATGCTGGTGCAGATCAATCCGATCCGTCGCGACAAGCTGCCCACCAATGCCAGCGACATCATGGACCGTCTGAACGAAATCACGTTCAACGCCGCACTCATCGCGGAAATGCGGGCCATCGATTTCGTCAAACGCCTGTTGAAAGAGGGCAAGCTTGATCCTACCCACTACAAGGACGTGCTGATGCACCGCATTGACGGTGGCCAGGCACTGGAGCAATTCAGCGCGTCCACCAAGACCTCGACCGATGCCAAGCTGATCAAGTCCCTGCACGAACTCGGACGGGAATGCGCCCGGGAGTGGATGAGCCGGCACCACGCGTCGCTCGGCATGGTGGGCACGGTCAACATTGCCCGGGATTACCTGGACGACCTGCGCATGCCCGTGCAGGCGAATACCGACGGCCACCCCCCGTCGTGAGCAGACAATGGCGTTGCGGAGGTCAACCATGAAACCAGTCTTATCCATGCAAACTGTTCCCTGCAAGTCCTGGGCCGTTGCCGGTCTCCTGTGTCTGCTGCCTCTGGTGGCGCTGGCGGAACTGCCCCGGCGTGACCTCACGGTGGAATTGCGCCAGGTGCAGGAGGGGCAGGAAGAGTCTGGGGCCTACTCCGTCGGTACGGCGCCGCGCGAGGCGACGTTTGCCCCGCAGCAGGTCCGGGTTCGCAACGGCGAAAAAGCCCGCCTGCAGATGACCCAGTCCATGCCCATGCTATGGGCGCAAAAAGTGGAGGCGCAGTCAGCAAAGCTGACCGTGGGTGACGCCACCGCCAGCAGCAGCGGCGGTGGGGTGACGCAGGCCGTGACCTGGATGGAGGCCGGGCAGACTCTTGCGGTGACGCCGCGCTGGCCGGGCGGCAAGCAGCCCGTGCGCGTGGAGGTGGAGGTGCAGTCGGCGTCCGTAGACGAACGTACCGGGTCCGAATTGCCGGCCACGGGGCGCCAGCAGCTGGTGACCACCGTGACGGCGCCGCTGCGTCAGTGGGTCACGATTGCGACCAGCGGCAGCGCCGCACGACCGGGGGTCTACAGCAGCACCGCCAACGCGGACCGCCGCCGCCTGCTGCAGATCCGCGTGCTGGAAAACTGAAACCCGAGGCCCCGCGCAGGCGGCGCCCCGCAGTTCAGTGGCTGGTGCCTTCGGAGCGGCTGATCTTGTTCCAGACGTTGTATTTGCCGATGGGCTTGTTCATGGGCAGGCGTTTGACTTCCTGCAGCGTCTGCGCGTCGTAGACGATGATGGCGCCATCGGTTTCCATCAGGCTGGCCAGCGCATAGCGCCCGTCACGGGTGAACTCCATATGGGCCAAGGTCTTGCCGGGCACCGGACGCAGCCGGGCGGCAATGGTCAGGGTGTCCTTGTCGATGGCGATCAGGGTGTCTTTGGCGGTGGGGCTCATCATGGCGTCGGCAAAGGCGTAGCGGGATTTTTCATGGCTGCGCAGGAAGAAGCCGGGGCCCAGAGTGGTGACACTGCCGACGGTTTTCCAGTCCTTGGTGTCGATGAGGGTGATCACGCCTTCCTTCAGGTTGGGCGTGGCCATGACGCGGCGGCCCTTCCAGTCGAAGGCAATGCCGGAGCCGAGGTGGGGCATGCCCGGGAGGTCCAGGTCGGCAATCTTGCGTCGGGCATTGAGGTTGACCACCTGTCCTTTGCCCACGCCGTTGCCGTCGGGGCGGGTGGCGCCGAACACATTGGCATAGCTGTCGTCAAAGAAGAAGTCGTCCAGTATGTCCTCCAGCGGCGTGCGCCGCGGGTTGAGGAAACCGGGCTTGGCAATGGCTTCCTTCATTTTGTAGTCGTGCACATAGCCGTCGTAGATGGGCTCGGCGTTGGGGTCGTAGCTGACCTCCCACAACTCCGGAATGTCCTTGAGCGCCACGATGAAACTCTTGCGCGGGGCGGCGTCGTACACGGCAGACACCCGCGAGCTGTGCTTGCCGTCCAGGCTGGTGGTCGGGATGGATTTGACGAAGTTCAGCTCCGCGTCCAGCACCACCACGGAATGGGGCAGGTAGTTGCCCACCAGAACCCATTTGCCGTCGCCCGACACCGCCACGTTGCGGGCGTTGATGCCGGCGCGCACTTCGACGACGGTTTTCAGGTTCCAGAGGTCATATTTGGACACCCAGCCGTCGCGCGAGCCGAAATACACGTAGCGTCCATCGGGTGAGAACTTCGGGCCGCCGTGCAGGGCAAAGCGCGTGGCCGTACGGCCAATGACTTCCAGCTTGTCGCCGTCGAGCACACTGACATGGTGGTCGCCGGCTTCCACCACGACAAACAGGTTGAGCGGGTCGGCCGTGAAGGCGGGCCGGTCGGGCAGCGTTCCCGGGGCATGGTGCACGACGCGCGAGGCCCGGATTTCGGCTTCGTTCCACACCGGTTGCGGTGTGACGGGCGTGTAGATCCAGGCGGCCAGCGCCTGGATTTCGGCTTCACCGAGCACGCTCTGGAAGCCGGCCATTTGCGTGGCGGTTCGGCCTTCGCGGATGACGCGAATGGCTTCGGGCCGGCGCAGCCGTTCCAGGTTTTCCGGCAGCAAGGCGGGGCCGGTTCCACCCAGGCGGTCGGCTCCATGGCAGGAGGCGCAGCGCTGCTGGAAGACGGCGGAGGCATCCACGGCGTCGGCGGCAGAGGCGGGGCCGCTGATCGCGAGCAGCAGCGTGAGCAGGGTCAGGGGCAGCCACTTCATGCCGGCACCGCCGAGGCAATGCCGATTTCTGCATCGGTCAGGTAGCAGCCCGGATCTTCCGCCCAGAAGTCGCCGGTGGTCTGGTGCGCCCGCACGCGGGTGTTGCCGTTGCAGATGCTGAAGTGGGCGCATTCGCCGCAGCGCCCCGAAACGGTACGCGGATGGGCCTTGAGCCCGGCCATCAGCGGGTCCGAGACATCGCTCCAGATCTGGGAGAACGGCCGCTCACGGACGTTGCCCAGCGTGTAGTGCCACCACATGGTGTCGGGGTGCACCTTCCCGAGGTTGTCGATGTTGGCCACGTTCACACCGCTGGAGTTGCCACCCCATTGCTCCAGTTTCTGGCGCAGGTGGGGAACCGATTCGGGAAACCGCTTTTGTGCCCACTGCAGCAGGTACACGCCGTCGGCGTCGTTGTTACCGGTTACCAGTTCGCGGGGGGTGCCCGAGGCGTTCCAGCGCAGACCGGTTTCGAACAGCAGGTCCATGGCATCGCGGGTGGTGCGGTAGTGGGCATCGGTGTCGCGGTTCTTCTTGCCGCGACCGGCGTAGTTGAGGTGCGAGAAATAGAACTTGTCGATGTCTTCGTCTTCGGTCAGCTGCAGCAGTGCGGGCAGGTCGTGCGCGTTGTCCTGGGTCATGGTGTAGCGAATGCCGACCTTGACGTCGATCGCGCGCAGCAACCGGATGCCGTTGAGCGACAGGTCAAACGCCCCCTCCTTGCGGCGGAAGAGGTCATGGGTCTTGGAAATGCCATCCAGGCTGATACCCACGTAGTTGAAACCGACTTCGGCAATGCGCCGGGCCATGGGGGCGTCAATCAGCGTGCCGTTGGTGGACAGGCCGACATAGAAACCCATGGCCTTGGCTTCCTTGGCGATCTCGAAAATGTCCGGCCGCAGCAGGGGTTCACCGCCGGACAGAATGAGGACCGGAACGCCGAAGGCCTTGAGGTCCTGCATGACGGTGGAGACCTCTTCGCGGCTGAGTTCCCCGGCAAAGTTCTTGTCGGTGGAGATGGAATAGCAATGCAGGCAGGTCAGGTTGCAGCGGCGGATCAGGTTCCAGATGACCACCGGGCCGGTGGGCTTGTGGCCACGGCCCATGGGGGTGGGGTTGCTGATTTCCTTGAGGTACTGGGAGATGCGAAACATGGGATCTACTCCGGTTGGGATCTGGGAAGGGCGGTGGAAGCGTCCAGCGGCATCACGCCGTCAGGCGCAGGCCGGTTTTTTTGAGAATCTGGGTGGAAAACAGGATGTCCTGCTGGCGGCAATGGGGCCCCAGCAGGGCCGCAATCTGCCCGGCCTGGCTGCGCACTTCGTCGCGGGTGGCGCCGTGCAGCATGGCAAACAGGTTGTACGGCCACGCGGGCAGGTGGCGTGGTCGGCGGTAGCTGTGGGTCACGAAGGGCAGCGCGCCCACCTGCTCGCCCAGGCGGTCGACCTCGGCGTCGGCAACGTCCCAGACGCTCATGCCGTTGGCGGCGTAGCCGATGGCGTAGTGGTTGGGAACCGCGCCGATGCGCCGGATGACACCGGTGTCGAGCAAGCCTTGCAGGCGCTGCAGCACCTCGGCTTCGTTCAGGCCCAGCTGCTCGGCAATGGCCTGGTAGGGGTGTGCCACCAGGGGCAGGCCACCCTGCGTGGCCACAATCAGGCGTTGGTCGGTGGCGTCCAGTGCATGGGTACGTGTCATGTGATCACCGGCAATTTCATTTCAACAAAGTACTCGCGTTCCTTGGGAAACGCGTAGACCGGGAGCTGGGTGGCCACTTCAATCTTTTGGATGGTGGCGGCAATGTCCTGCGGCGTGCGGGTGGCCAGCACGAACCACATGTTGAGGGCGTGCTCACGCCGGTAGTTGTGGGCGACCTCGGCAAAGGCGTTGACGGCCTGGGTGACTTCCTCAAACCGGTCTTCGGGCACCTGCAGGGCCGCCAGGACAAAGGCGCCGCCCATGCGCTCGACCTGGAACATGGGGCCAAAGCGGGTCAGGACCCGGGTATCGAGCAACTGCTGCAGGCGCGCCAGCAGGGTGCTTTCGTCAATGCCTATTTTTTGTGCAACCTGTGCGTAGGGCGACGGGCACAGCGGAAACCCGCCTTGCAGGTTGTCGATGATGGCGCGGTCTATGGCATCCATGGTTCAGGCTGCCAGGGCGTTGGGTTGCGGGTTGGGTGGGGTGGCATTGGCATAGTAGGCACCCTGTTGCTTGTACCGGGTGCGTGAAAACAGCACATCGTGCGGATAGTCCTGCAAGGCATAGCGTGCGCGCAGTTCGGCAATCTGGCGCTCGACCACGTGGCGGTCGCGGCCATGCACCATGCAGAACAGGTTGTAGGGCCAGTCCGGCGCCACGCGCGGACGCCGGTAACACAGGGTCACGCCCGGGTGCTGCCCCAGTTGCCGGCCCAGTTCGCAGACCCGGGCGTCCGGGATGTCGTGCACCACCATGGCGTTGGCGGTGTAGCCCAGTTCATGGTGGCGGACCACAACGCCAAAGCGTTTCAGTATGCCCCGCTCCAGCCAGGAGGCGAGTTGATCCAGGACCTGCTGCTCGGTCCAGCCCAGTTGCCGGGCCAGGTGCTGGTACGGCTGCGGGATGAAGGGCAGACCGCCTTGCAAGGCATTGACCAGGGCCTGTCCATCGGCGTCCAGCGCAATGGGGTCCGGGGTGCTGGCAGGTGCGTGGGCGGGTTTGTGTGTGGCGGCGTCTGCGGGCGAACCGGTGCCGGGGTGTTCCAGCCGGAACCCCAGATCGATGTGGTATTCCTCTTCCAGCGGCAGGCGCAACAGGGGCAGCTTGCACTGGGCCTCGATCTCGGCCAGCACGCACTCCAGTCGTTCCGCGGAACTGGCAGTCACCACGAACCACAGGTTGTAGCGGTGCTCCCGTTCGTAGTTGTGGTTGACCTCCGGGAAGCGGCTGACCGTGGCGGCGACCTCCGCCAGGCGCTCGGGCGGCACACAGAAGGCGGCCAGGGTGCTGGCGCCGATGCGCCGGGGTGCGAAGACGGCGCCCACGCGGGAAATGCGGCCATCCTGGTGCAAGCGAGCACAGGTTGCCAGGACGGCTTCCTCGGTGCTTCCCAGTTCCTGCGCCATGCGGGCAAAGGGTTCGCTGCACAGCGGAAAGCCGCGCTGGTACTCGTTGAGCACCCGAAAGTCCAGCGGCGACGTGGTGGTGCTAGGCATGGCGTCAGAAGCCGGTGCGCCCGGCCCGCACGGTGAACAGGATGCCCGAGGGCGATTCCGCGGGCAGTTCGGTGATGGCGCGGTGGGTGCGCGTGTCCATGACAACGACCTTGTTGTCGTCCCGGGCGCTGATCCACACGGCTTCGCCCCGTGGTGTGAATTCCATGTGCAGGACGACCTTGCCCGGCTCCAGGCTGTGGGTAATTTTCTGGGTCAGGGTATCAATGACCTGCACGTGGCTGTTGTCCGGGTGGGCGAAGTTGACCCAGATCTCGCGCCCGTCGGGGCGGGCCATGACAAAAACAGGCTGGCCCCTGACGGCGATGCGGCCCACCTCCTGCCAGGTGCGGGTGTCCACCACCAGCACCTCGTGCCGGCCAATGGCGGGCAGGTAGAGGCGGCCATCCGCCATGGCCCAGCCGCGCAGATGGGGCATCTTGTACACCGGCAGGGGTTCCTCGCCGCGGCCATACCCGGCCAGCACCTTGCGCACACCGCGCTCGGGCTGCCACAGGTCGAGCATGGCCAGACCGTCTTCCCCGAACAGACCCGCCAGGTAATAGCGGCCGTCCGGAGTGATCAGGCCGTCGTACGGCTGTTTTCCGATGTTCGGGTAGCGGGTGATGGTGGGGTGGGCCGGGTCTGCCGAGAGGTCCGCCACCCAGATTTCACCGGCATCGAACAGGGAAAAAACGAATCCGACACCTGGGGCGTCGGCCAGGCCCACCACTTTGGAGGTCTGCCCGGCATTGCCATAGCGGGCCGCGATGTCGGCCACCGGTGCCAGCGTTTGCGCATCGAAAATGCGCACGCCCCCGGGTTCGTAGTTTTGCGCGGCCACAAAGCGGCCGTCCTGCGAGATGGCGCCGCCAATGGAGTTGCCAGCCTGCATGACGCGCCGCTCCAGCGTGGCGGTCAGCAGGTCAATTTTTGACAGACCGCCATCGCGACCAAAAACGTAGGCATAACGGCCGTCGCGGGAAAACACGGCCGATGCGTGGGAGAGGTCGCCCAAGCCGGCGACCGTGGCAATGCGGGTGCGGGCGGTGGTGTCGACAATCTGCACCCGGCCGATGGCGCGTTCAATCACGATGCCCAGGTCGCCCGTGCCGCGCAATACCGGTTCGGGTCCGGCCGCCCGCGCGGCGGGGGCCAGCAGCGTGGCGCTGGCCAGCACGGCGCCCAGCAGCCCGGTTACTCGTTGGGAAATTCGGTTTGCAAACGTTCGACGATCCATTGTGCTTCCTGTTCTGTTAGCAGCCCGCGCCAGGGCGGCATGGGGGTGCCTTTTCGGCCATCGAGGATGGTGGCCACCAGAGATGATGCGGGTTTCCCTTCCAGGGCCTGGGGCAGAAGCGAAGAGCCCAGCCCGCCGGTCAGGCGCAGTCCATGGCAGGACCCGCAGTCCTGCCTGACCAGACGTACCAGCCGGGAGGCGTGCTCGGGCGTCATCTCACCGGCGTTGCACAACGACAGTGAGAAAACACCCCAGCACAGGCCCAATCCCAGGGCGAAACCGCGCTTCATGTTGCTCTCCTCCAGCGGTTGGATTGATGTGGCATAGTAACAATTTTGACGGGTGACTTTGGATTGACTTTGACCTGAGTCAATATTCGTAGATCAATGATGCAATTAAATTGCATCTTATAAACACAGGACAAGCGAAGGTGAACGTCATGAATGCCACGGTTCCTACATCCGTATTGCTTGAGCCATCCGAAGGAGCGGGCGCCGCCGGGCGGGTCAGCCTGGTGGGCGCCGGTCCGGGCGACCCGGATTTGCTGACGCTGAAGGCCGCGCGCCGGTTGTCGGAGGCCGATGTTGTGGTCTATGACAACCTGGTGGGCGCCGGGGTGCTGGCCCTGATTCCCGACCACGTGGAGCGCATTTACGTCGGCAAGGAATCGTCGAACCATTCGGTTCCGCAAGATGAAATTACGTTGCTGCTCATTGCCCAGGCCCGCCGGGGCCGGCGGGTGGTGCGTCTCAAGGGGGGGGACCCCTTTGTCTTCGGCCGCGGCGGCGAGGAACTCAGCGTGATTGTTGCCGCGGGGGTGCCCGTGGAAGTGGTTCCGGGGATTACCGCCGCGCTGGGCGCGTGCGCCGACACCGGCATTCCGCTGACGCACCGGGATTTTGCCCAGAGCTGCGTGTTCGTGACCGGACACCGCAAGGACGGATCCATCGGGCTGGACTGGCCCATGCTGGCCCGGCCGTTCCAGACCGTGGTGATTTACATGGGGGTTGGCGGACTGGCCGGGATTGCCGAGCAGCTGATGCTGCACGGCATGCCGGCGGATACGCCCGTGGCGCTGGTGCGCAATGCCACCCGCGCCGACCAGCAGACGGTGGTGGGCACGCTGCACAACATTGCCGATGTCGCTTCCCGCCACCACATCCAGGCCCCCGCCCTGATCATTGTGGGCGCGGTCGTTTCGCTGTACGACGCCGAGCTGGCCCACGGCTTGCAGGCCGTCGCCCGTTCCTGAGTCCGTTCCATGCACCACCGAACCATCCCCGCGGAACGCTTGCCCGAATTGCTGCGGCGCATGCCCAAGGCCGAGCTGCACATGCACATTGAAGGCTCGCTGGAGCCCGAGCTGCTGTTTGCCATGGGCCAGCGCAACGGGGTGCCGCTGGCCTACCCCAGCGTGGACGCCTTGCGCCAGGCCTATGTGTTTGACAACCTGCAGAGTTTCCTGGACATCTACCACGCCGGCACCACGGTGCTCAAGACCGAGCAGGACTTCTTCGACATGACCTGCGCCTACCTGGAACGCGCGCAGGCCGACAATGTGGTGCACACCGAGATATTCTTCGATACCCAGACCCACACGGGCCATGGTTTGAGCACCGAGACCGTCATCAACGGCCTGCACCGCGCCTGTGAAGAGGCGCCGGCCCGCTATGGCCTGTCCGCCTCGCTGATCCTGTGCTTTTTGCGGCACCTCAGCGAGCGCGAAGCCTTTGAGTGCCTGGAGCAGGCCCTGCCGCTGCGCGACAAGCTGGTGGGCATTGGCTTGGCATCCAGCGAAGTGGGGCACCCGCCCGAAAAGTTTGCCCGCGTGTTTGCGCGCGCCCGGGAGCTGGGTTTCCGGCTGGTGGCCCATGCCGGCGAGGAGGCGCCACCGGCCTACATCTGGAGCGCGCTGGATGTGCTCAAGGTCGAGCGCATTGACCACGGGGTGCAGGCCATCCATGACGCGGCGCTCATGCAGCGCCTGGTGGCCGAGCGCGTGCCGTTGACCGTGTGTCCGCTGTCCAACCTCAAGCTGCGGGTGTTTCCCACGCTGGAGCAGCACACGCTCAAGCGCCTGCTGGACGCGGGCATCGTGGCCACCGTCAACTCCGACGACCCGGCCTACTTTGGCGGCTACATCAACGACAACTTCACCCAAACCTTCGCTGCGCTGGGCATGACGGCGCAGCACGCCTACCAGCTGGCACGCAACAGCTTTGACGCCAGCTTTATTGGTGATGCACGGCGTAAACAGTACGTGGAGCGCCTGGACGCGGTGTTCGAGACGTTCGAGTAGCCGGTACGGGCAGCAAAGGCTAAAATCCACCCCAAGGCCCGCTGCTCCGGCGGGCCTTGTTTTTGATGTTTCGGAGCCATGTAGAGGACCACCATGTACAAAAACCTCGCAGCCACGTTCGTGGCGGCCTGTGCTTTTACGCTCGCACCAATGGGTGCCTTTTCCCAAACCCTGGACACGCCCCCGGCCTCGCCGCTGAAGGTTGGCTTTGTGTACGTCACGCCCCTGACCGACGCCGGCTGGGTGCGCCAGCACGAGCAGGGCCGCCTGGCCCTGGATGCTGCCCTGGGTAAGGCCGTGCAGACCCGCTACGTGGAAAACGTGGCCGAGGGGCCGGACGCCGAGCGCGTCATCCGCGACCTGGCGCGCCAGGGCTACCAGCTCATCTTCACGCCCAGCTTTGGCTACATGGAGCCCACGCTCAAGGTGGCGCAGGAGTTCCCGGATGTGAAGTTCGAGTCCATCACCGGCTACAAGACGGCGCCTAACGTAGCCACCGCCAATGCGCGCTACTACGAGGGGCGCTACCTGGCCGGCATTGCCGCCGGGCGCATGACCCGCAGCAACGTGGCGGGCTATGTAGCGGGGTTCCCCATCCCCGAAGTGATCCAGGGCATCAACGCCTTCACGCTGGGCATGCGCTCGGTCAACCCCCGGGCGCAGGTCAAGGTGGTGTGGCTCAATGAGTGGTTCAACCCCGCCCGCGAGCGAGACGCGGCCATGACCCTGTTCAACCAGGACGTGGACGTCATTGCCTTTCACACCGGTTCCACCGCCGTGATGGCCGCCGCACAGGAGCGCGGCAAGCTGGCTGTGGCCTACCACTCCGACATGCGCGCGATTGCACCGGATGCCCAGATCGTGGCCGTTACCCACCAGTGGGGCGACTACTACATCCAGCGCGCCCGCGCCGTGCGGGCCGGTACCTGGAAAAGCGGCAGCGTGTGGGGCGGCGTTAAGGAGGGCATGATCCGCGTGGGCGACTTTGGCTCCCGGGTGCCCAGGGCCGTGCAGGCGGAAGTGCTGGCGCGCCAGAAAGATATTGCCCGCGGCAAGCTGCACCCCTTTCACGCCACGCAGACGGTGCGGGACAACGCGGGCCACCCGGTCATCGAGAAGGGGCAGACGCTGAGCGACGCGCAGATTCTGGATATGAACTGGCTGGTGGAGGGCGTGCAGGGAAAACCCGGCCATTAGACTGGTTGAAGGTCGGTTTAAGCTCGGAGCCATGAAAGCCTACCGCGCCTCCATTCTCTGGTTTGCTCCGCACAGCGAAGGCCCGGCCCGCGCCCTGTTGGAAGAAGATGGTCTGCTGGTGGTGGGCCCCAATGCGGCGGGCCTGCAGGTGGTGCAGGCGGTGGGCGCCTACCGTGACTTGGCGGGCAGCCACCCGGGCGTGCCGGTGGAACACCTCCCCGGACGCATCATCGCGCCGGGTTTCGTGGATTTGCACACCCATTACCCGCAGACCAACGTCATCGGTTCCCCGGCCGAGGGACTGCTGCCCTGGCTGGAACACTACACGTTTCCAGAGGAAAAACGCTTTGCAGCGCCCGAATACTGTGCGCAGGCAGCTACGTTTTTCATAGCAGAATTGCTGCGCAACGGTGTGACGACGGCGTTCGCCTTCGCCACCTCGCACCCCGCATCGGTCGACGCCCTGTTCACCGCGGCCCAGGCCCGGCAGCTGCGCCTGATCACCGGCCTGTGCCTGATGGACCGCCACGCACCGGCGGAGCTGCTGAACCAGCCCGTGGCGGGTGGAACGGCGGATGCCACCGAACAGAGCCTGCTGGACTCCGAGGCCCTGATCCGGCGCTGGCATGGCCAGGGCCGCCTGGGCTACGCCATTACGCCGCGCTTTGCGCCCACCAGCACCGATGCCCAGCTGCGCGGCGCGGGGGCGTTGGCGGCACGCTACCCGGACGTGTGGATCCAGTCCCATGTGGCCGAGAACCGGCATGAAATTGCCTGGGCGCGCACGCTGTTTCCCAAGTCACGCAGCTACCTGGCCACGTATGCCGACTTTGGCCTGATGCGGCCGCGTGCCCTCTACGCCCACTGCATCCACTTCGACGACGACGACCGGGCTCTGATGCGGTCCACCGGCGCGGCCGCTGCCATTTGCCCCACCAGCAACCTGTTCCTGGGCAGTGGTTTCTTCGACTACGCCGGGGCGGACCGTGCGGGCTTTGCGTACGGCCTGGCCAGCGACGTGGGCGCCGGCACCTCGTTCAGCCCGTTTCACACCATGCTGGGCGCTTACTACGTGGGGCGCGAGGGGCAGACTAAACCGGGCGTGTCCCTGTCTCCGCAGCAACTGTGGTGGCAGCACACGGCTGGCGCCGCGCGCGCCGCGGGGCTGGAGGGCGTGGTGGGCAATCTGCTGCCGGGTTGCGAGGCCGACTTTGTGGTGCTCAACCCGCAGGCCACGCCGCTGCTGGCGCGCAAAACCGCGCTGGCTGCGACGCTGGACGAACTGCTGTTTGCCCTGATCGTGCTGGGGGATGACCGGCTGGTGGAGCGCACAGTGATTTCACAAGCCATTTGAGCCTCCAGATCCCGTATCCATTGCGTAGACAGCTCATGTTTTGATAGCGTTTGCGGCCTGCTTACAATCACCCCCAACTTAGGAGTTGTGTCCCCATGAGCATCAAAAGCGATAAATGGATTCGCCATATGGCTGAGACGACCGGCATGATCGAGCCCTTCGAGCCCGGTCAGATCCGCCAGCATGACGGCAAGAAGATCATCAGCTACGGCACCAGCAGCTACGGCTACGACATCCGTTGCGCGCCCGAGTTCAAGGTGTTCACCAACATCCACAGCACCGTGGTCGACCCCAAGAATTTCGACGAAAAGAGTTTTGTCGATTTCCACGACGACGTCTGCATCATTCCGCCCAATAGCTTTGCGCTGGCCCGCACCATGGAGTACTTCCGCATTCCGCGCAACGTGCTCACCGTCTGCCTGGGCAAGAGCACCTACGCGCGCTGCGGCATCATCGTCAACGTCACGCCCTTCGAGCCCGAATGGGAAGGCTACGTGACGCTGGAGTTTTCCAACACCACACCGCTGCCGGCCAAGATCTACGCCGGTGAGGGCTGCGCCCAGGTGCTGTTCTTCGAGAGCGACAAGGACGATGTCTGCGAAGTGTCCTACAAGGACCGGGGTGGCAAATACCAGGGCCAGGTCGGCGTGACGCTGCCCAAGGCCTGACCTAACCCCGCTGGCAGGCGGGTGTCAGGCTTCCAGGCGCGCCATGGCGGCCTTCAGGGCCTCAAAGCAACGCGGGTCCAGGGCCGTGCCCACGGTCTTGGCCATCATCTCCAGGGTCTGTGGAATCGGCACCGCGCCGCGGTAGGGGCGCTCGGCCGTAATGGCGTCAAAGATGTCGGCCGTGGTGATGATGCGGGTTTCCAGATGGATGTCCTCGGCCTTGAGGCCCCGGGGGTAGCCGCCGCCGTCGAGCCGCTCGTGGTGCGCGCCCGCAATTTTGGCCAGCTCGCTGAAGGCCTGGATCCGGGACAGAATGGATTCGGTCAGCCGTGCATGGTCCCGCACGGCCTCCCACTCGGCGGCATCGAGCTTGCCGGCCTTGTCCAGCACGCTGTTGCTCACACCCAGTTTCCCCACGTCGTGCAGGAGTGCGCCGCGCTTGAGCCAGCGCCGGCGTTGCGGGTCCAGGCCCAGGGCTTCGGCGATCAGATCGGTGTACAGAGCCACGCGGGCACTGTGGCCGCTGGTGTAGGGGCTTTTGGAGTCCACCACCTGGCCAAAGGCGGTGGCAATGTCGTCCAGGTAGTCTTCGTCCAGCGGCACCTCGCAATTGGCGGGTTCCAGCGCCAGCACGGCCTGCTCAAGACCGGGGGAGCGCAGGGTGGCCCAGAAGGCTTTTTGCGGCGCCAGCGTTTCCATGGCAGCCACCAGCGTCGGGTCAAACCACTGGCCCTGGCGCCGGCGTACTTCGGTCATTGCCGCCTCCACGCCGTCGGCTGTGTGAAAGACATCGACAACCTGCGCCAGCAGGGCGATGCGCGCGTAGACGGGAATGTCGGTGCCGCTCAGGCCATGCGGCTTGCCCTGGCCGCTCCAGTGCTCATCCAGGCTGTAGATGCCGGCCGCCACCCCTTCGGAAAAACGCAGCAGGCGGGCAATCTCGGCGCCGCGCTGGCAGCGGGTTTGCGTCAGTTCACGTGCCAGTTCGGGGCCGTCCCGGAAAATGTGCAGAACGCTGCGGAAGCGCTCGGCCAGACCGGCCTTGAGGCCCGTGTGCTGCAGCACGAAACGCACCACCTGGGGCAGGCTGTCGCCGACTTTCTTGAAGTCCCGCTTGAAGTTCAGGTCGTCGGTCAGATACAGCTCGCAGATGCGGGCGGCGTTGCTGCTGCAGCCCAGGTCTTTCAGCAGCAGGGTGTAGTAGAGCTCCCACTGTTGCGTTTCGTCCAGCCCGATATGGCGGCCGATGTGCATGCCAATCCAGCAACAGCGCACACAATGCCCCTCCGGCTGGCCCTCGGTGATGTCCAGCGCGTGGCTGAGGGCGCTGATGAGTTCGGCCAGCTTGAGTCCGGCGGCAATCGGGCTGGGGGCAACCAGGGTTCGTTGGAGCATGGTGGGAGTTTAGGCAGCCTGGGCGGGTTGAGCCGAATCTAGGGGTATTGGCGGCTGGACAGGGCTGCCAGGGGCCGGAAAAGGGCGGATTCGGGCCTGCGGTACCGCCGCTCCACCACTAAACCCGAGACTAGGGGATAATACGGGGCTGCCCCCAGCGTTGGGCGGCAATCAGCTATCGGATGGATAGCACCTCTTTTTGCTATGCATGACCGATTTGAATACTGAATTGAATACCCCGGCTACCCCTGAAATTTCGAACGAACTGAACGCGGACACGCCCATCATGGCGTTTGCCCAGTTGCAGTTGGCCGCGCCCATCGCCCGCGCCGTGGCGGAGATGGGGTATGAGAGCATGACCCCCATCCAGGCCCAGGCCATCCCGGTGGTCCTGACCGGCAAGGACGTGATGGGCGCCGCCCAGACCGGCACCGGCAAGACCGCTGCCTTCGCGTTGCCGTTGTTGCAGCGCATGATGAAGCACGAAAACGCATCCACCTCGCCCGCCCGCCATCCGGTGCGCGCCCTGGTGCTGCTGCCCACCCGCGAGCTGGCTGATCAGGTTGCCCAGCAAGTGAAGCTGTACGCCAAGTACACCAACCTGCGCAGTGCGGTGGTGTTTGGCGGCATGGACATGAAGCCGCAGACGCTGGAACTCAAAAAAGGCGTCGAAGTGCTGGTTGCCACGCCGGGCCGCCTGCTGGACCACATCGAAGCCAAGAACGCCGTGCTCAACCAGGTGGAGTACGTGGTGCTCGACGAAGCCGACCGCATGCTCGACATCGGTTTCCTGCCCGACCTGCAGCGCATCCTGTCCTACTTGCCCAAGCAGCGCACCACGCTGCTGTTCTCGGCGACCTTTTCGCCGGAAATCAAGCGTCTGGCCAACAGCTATCTGCAGAACCCGGTCACCATCGAAGTGGCTCGTTCCAACGCCACGGCATCCACGGTGGAGCAGCATTTCTACAGCGTTCCGGAAGACGAAAAGCGCCACGCCCTGCACCAGATCCTGAAGAGCCGCGGCATGAAGCAGGCCTTTGTGTTTGTGAACAGCAAGCTCGGCTGCGCCCGACTGGCCCGTACGCTGGAGCGCGAAGGCCTCAAGACCACCGCACTGCACGGCGATAAGAGCCAGGACGAGCGTCTGAAGGCGCTGGAGTCGTTCAAGAAAGGCGAAGTCGATTTGCTGGTGTGTACCGACGTGGCCGCCCGCGGCCTGGACATCAAGGACGTGCCGGCGGTGTTCAACTTCGACATCCCCTTCAACGCCGAAGACTACATCCACCGCATTGGCCGCACCGGCCGCGCCGGTGCTTCGGGCCTGGCGGTTAGCTTTGTGGGCGGCAACAACGATGCGCGCCTGGTGGCCGACATCGAGAAGCTCATCAAGACCAAGATCGAGTTGGAGGCGGTGGAGTTTGACGAGAACAGCCCCGATATCCGCCGCCAGGGCCGTATCAACGACGGCCGTCGCATGTATGCGGAAGATGGCGGTGACAACGGCCGTACCGGCGGACGGGGCGAGCGCCGCCCTGCGCGGGATGACAGCTCCGCGCCCCGGGCGCCACGGGCCCCGCGCAGCGACTACAGCCGCCCCGCGCAGGCGTCGCGCGACCCCTTCTTCGACAAGCCGTACGAAGCGCCTGTGGCACAGGAAGCCGCAGCGCCCTCTTGGGAAGCCAGTGCACGCCCGGCCGCGCGCAGCATTTCTGCCAATATCAAGCCCAAGGTCAAGGTCGCGGCGCTGTTCAAGTCACAGTGATTTGCCGGGTTGCTGTGCCGCCTGGCACGCAACCTGAATGAGTTCCTGGGTCCAGGTGCCCGCTTGGCGGCCAATGCGCAACGCGCTCAGGGCGCCACCCCACACGCAGCCGGTGTCCAGCGACAGCACGTCGCTGCGGCCCAGCCAGCCCAGCGTCGACCAGTGGCCGAACGCCACCGTCACATCCGCCGTGCGGCGACCCGGCACCTCAAACCAGGGCAGATAGCCCGCCGGTGCGCCGCCCGAACTGTCCTTGGTGTCGAATTCCATCTTGCCTTTGGGTGTGCAAAACCGCAGGCGGGTCAGTGCGTTGACCACCACGCGCAGCCGGTCCACGCCGGTGAGGGAGTCCTTCCAGCGGGCGGGTTCGTTGCCATACATCTGGTGTAAAAAATCCACCAGATCCGGTCCGCGCAACACCACTTCCACTTCTGCCGCCAGCTCCAGGGTCTGCCAGGCCGTCCATTGCGGCAGCACGCCCGCGTGCACCATCAGCAGGTCGTGTGTGCCAATGCTTTCAAACAAGGCCATGTGTTGCTGGCACAGCCACGCCAGCATGGCGGGGCGGTCCGGCGCGTTCAGAATGCCGTCCAGGGTGTCCATGCGGTGGGGTTTGCGCACGCCGTGCGCCACGGTGAGCAGGTGCAGGTCGTGGTTGCCCAGCAGGCAGCGGGCGGCTGCGCCGTAGCCCATCAGACGGCGCAGCACGGCCGCCGAGTCGGGTCCCCGGTTGACCAGGTCACCCAGCAGGTAGATCGTGTCGCGGCTGGGGGAGAAGTCCAGCAGTTCCAGCAGTTGCTGCAGCGCGGTGTCGCAGCCCTGTACGTCGCCAATAAGGTAAAGTGCCATGCTGTTCATTCTCGCTTGGGTTTCATGGAATTTCTTCTGATCGTGCTGCTAACGCTGCTCAACGGCGTTTTTGCCATGTCGGAGCTGGCACTGACGGCCAGTCGCAAAGTGCGTTTGCAGACCATGGCCGACACGGGCGACAAGGGAGCCCAAGCCGCCCTGACCCTGTTGGAGCACCCCACGCAGTTCCTTTCTTCGGTGCAGGTCGGTGTCACCTCCATCGGCATGCTCAACGGTATTGTGGGCGAGGCCGCCTTCAGTGACGGCGTGGCCCGCTGGCTGGAGTCCAGCTTGCACGTCGCACACCGGGCGTCGGAGATTTCAGCGACGGCGCTGGTGGTGACCCTCATTACGTTTGTCACCATCCTGTTTGGCGAACTGGTGCCCAAGCGCATCGGACAGCTGTATCCGGAGCCCGTGGCGCGTGTGTTGTCGCGCCCCATGACATGGTTTGCAACCGGTGCCAAGCCCTTTGTGCGCTTGCTGTCCATGTGCACCCACGGCATGTTGAAGCTCTTGCGCATTGACACCACCGACAACCGTGCGGTGACCGAGGCTGAAATCTCCGCCAGCCTGGAGGAGGGCGTGGATGCCGGCATCATCGAACAGCACGAGCACCAGATGGTGCGCAATGTGTTCAGCCTGGACGACCGGCCCCTGACGTCGGTCATGCTGCCGCGTTCCGATATCGAGTGGCTGGATGCCTCGTCGTCCGTGGCGCAATGCCTGGAGCAGGCCAGCACCGGCGGCAGCAAGGGCGCGCATTCCTGGTACCCGGTGTGCCGGGGCTCGCTGGACCATGTGGTGGGTTTGATCAGTGTGGCGCGCCTGCTGGAACTGGGGCCGCTGTATCCGGGCAGCATCGGGGCGTTGATGGAGCCTGCCGTTTTTGTACCCGAAACCCTGAGCGGTATGGAGCTGATCGAGCAGTTCCGCATCAAGGCCGCGCGCATGGTGTTTGTGGTGGACGAGTACGGTGTGGTCCAGGGCCTGCTCACACCCCATGACCTGCTCGAAGCCATTACCGGCGAGCTCAAGCCCGATGCGCAAACCCAGGCCTGGGCTACGCAGCAGGCCGATGGCTCCTGGCTGCTTGACGGCCTGATGCCGGTGGGCGAGCTCAAGGCCCGTCTGGATATCGACGAACTGCCCCAGGAGGACCGGGGCCGCTACAACACGCTGGCCGGCCTGCTGATGGCCGTGTCAGGCCATATGCCTGCCGTGGGTGAATGCATTGAGTGCGCGCAGTGGCAGTTTCAGGTGACGGACCTGGAAGGCAAGCGCATCGATAAGGTGCGCGCCGTGCCTACAGGCGCCCCGTGAGCCGGTAGGCTAGTAGCCCCAGCCCTTCGTGCAGCGCCAGCTGCCAGCGCACAATGCCTTCGCGCAGATCGTATTCCGTCCAGGGTGTGTCCGCACCCGTGCGAAAGTCGACCGGATAGGCCATGACGTTCCAGCCCGCCTTGGCGAAGGTGGCCATGGAACGGGGCATATGCCAGGCCGAAGTGACCAGCAGCCAGCGCTGGGAGATGTCCACGCCCGGCAATTGCGCCGTCAGCACGGCGTTTTCATGGGTGTTGCGCGACGCTGCTTCGTATGCGATCTGCTGGCCGTTGAGTCCTAGGCTGTTGAAGAAAATGCGGGCGCGTTCGGCTTCCGTGGGTCCGGTGCCCAGCAAGGCGCCCTCGCCACCGGTGAATACCACGCGCAGGTGCGCGTTGTGCAGCCGCGCGGCCACGGGCGCTGTCATGCGTTCAGCCGCGTCGGTGAGCAGGGGCTGGCTGTGGGCCTGTGCCACATGCCCCGATTCCAGTGCGCCGCCCAGCACCACCATGCCCACGTAGCCCCGCAGATCGGCCTGCGGAGGGATTTCGGCGTACTGGCTTTCCAGACGCCGGATCAGCAGATCCGGCAGGGGTTGCCAGCCCGTGACCAGCAGCACCGCCAGCGCGCTCCACGCCAGACGGCGACCCAGCGTGGGCCGGCGTCGCAACACCAGCAGGCCTGCCAGCAGCAGGGCGATCACCCAAGCCAGGGGCTGGGTCAGAAGGGCGAGAATTTTGGCGGCAAGAAACATGGTGTGGGGCACAAAAAACGTTGCAGGACAGGGCGGGATGGTACGTGATGCTGCGTGCGTCCCGGGTTATCCCCTAGTGGATGTCCACAATGGTGCAGCCGCGGAATGTGACCAATCATGCACGGTACGTCATTACTTATACGGGTCGCTCACCATGAATATTCGCGCTGTCGCACTGGGGCTGGTTGTCGGGTCTTTTTCCCTCGCTGCGTTCGCGCAGGCTCCCATCGTCATCAAGTTCAGCCACGTCGTGGCAAACGATACGCCCAAGGGCCATGCGGCTGAATTTTTCAAGAAAAAGGCGGAAGAGTTGACCAAGGGCCGCGTCAAGGTCGAGGTGTACGCCAACAGCACCCTCTACAAGGACAAGGAGGAAATGGAGGCGCTGCAAATTGGCGCCGTACAGATGTTGGCCCCCTCCCTGGCCAAGTTTGGCCCCCTGGGCGTGAAGGAGTTTGAAGTCTTTGACTTGCCCTACCTGTTTGCGGGCTATGACGATCTGCACACCGTCACGCAAGGCCCCGTGGGTCGTATGCTGCTTGACAAGCTTGATGCCAAAGGCGTGAAAGGGTTGGCCTATTGGGACAACGGTTTCAAATCCTTCTCGGCCAACAAGCCCTTGAAGTCCCCGGCGAACTTCAAGGGTCTGAAGATGCGTATCCAGTCCTCCAAGGTGCTGGAGTCGCAAATGCGTTCCCTGGGCAGCCTGCCGCAGGTGCTGGCCTTCTCCGAGGTTTACCAGGCCCTGCAGACCGGTGTGGTGGATGGCACCGAAAACCCCATCTCCAACCTGTACACCCAGAAAATGCATGAGGTGCAAAAGTACCTGACGCTCACCGAGCATGGCTACCTGGGTTATGCGGTCATTACCAACAAGAAGTTCTGGGACGGTCTGCCGGCAGACATTCGCAAGCAGCTCGAAGACGCCATGGACCAGTCCACCCGCTACGCCAACCAGATTGCCAAGCTGGAAAATGACAAGGCGCTGGATGCTGTCAGGAAATCCGGCAAGACCGAGGTCTACAGCCCCACGGCCCAGGAAAAACTGGCTTTCAAGAAGGTCATGATCAAGACCCACACCGAGATGGAGTCGCGCATTGGCAAGGACCTGATCAAGAGTATTTACAAGGAAACCCGTTTCGACCCGAGCAAGCTGTAATCCGGGTCGACACATGAAGTTTCTTGATCACCTGGAGGAAGGGGTCATCACCTTCCTCATGGGCGCGGCGACCCTGGTTATTTTTGTTGCAGTCATCCACCGCTATGCCTCGGGTGTTTCCATCCCGGTGGTGCAAGACTGGCTGCTGTCTATCAACATGGGCTGGGCACAGGAACTGTGCATCATCATGTTTGTGTGGATGGCCAAATTTGGTGCGGCGTATGGCGTGCGCACCGGCATCCACGTGGGGGTGGACGTTCTGATCAACCGGTTGTCGGACCGTCGCCGTCGCGGGTTCATTATTTTTGGTTTGCTGGCCGGGGCGCTGTTCACCGGCGTGGTCGGTACGCTGGGCCTGCGGTTTGTGTGGGAAAACGGGATGCACTACTCGGTTTTTTCCGCCATGGGCATGGCCTTGGGTGATGTGTTCGAAGGCCCGACCACGCCCGACCTGGAGTGGCCGACGTGGATGGTGTACTCCGTCATTCCCATGGGCTCCTACCTGATGTGTTTCCGTTTCCTGCAGGTTGCCGTCCACTTCGTGCGCACGGGCGAGCTACCCCACCATGACCATGGCCATGTGGATGGCCTGGACGAGGCACAGCCATGAACGCGTTCATCATTCTGAGTCTGCTGGTGGTGCTGATGCTCACGGGCATGCCCATCTCCATCTCGCTGGGCCTGACGGTGCTCTCGTTCCTGTTCTTCATGACCGAGGTGCCGATCGAATCGGTGGCGCTCAAGCTGTTTACCGGCATCGAGAAGTTCGAGATCATGGCCATCCCGTTTTTCATCCTGGCGGGCAACTTCCTGACCCACGGTGGTGTTGCCCGGCGCATGATTGCGTTTGCCACGTCCATGGTGGGCCACTGGCATGGTGGCCTGGGCCTGGGTGGGGTATTGGCCTGCGCCCTGTTTGCCGCGGTATCCGGCTCCAGCCCGGCCACGGTGGTGGCCATTGGCTCCATTCTGATGCCCGCCATGGTGAAGGCGGGTTTCCCCAGGAGTTTTGGCGCCGGTGTCATCACCACGTCGGGTGCGTTGGGCATTCTGATTCCCCCGTCCATCGTGATGGTGATGTACTCGGTTTCCACCAATACCTCGGTGGGGGCCTTGTTCATGGCGGGTGTCGTTCCGGGTCTGCTGCTGGCCTTTTTCCTGGGGCTTACCACCTGGTATCTGGCCAAGAAGAACAACTACCCGTGCCAGCCCAAAGCAAGCTGGGCGCAGCGGTGGGACGCGTTCCGTAAAGCCATATGGGGGCTGCTGCTGATTGTTGTGGTCATGGGTGGCATTTACACCGGCGTCTTCACGCCGACGGAAGCTGCCGCCATGAGCGCCGTGTATGCGTTCTTTGTGGCCGTGTTTGTGTACAAGGATATGGGGCTGAAAGACGTGCCGCGCGTGCTGCTGTCATCGGCCAACATGAGCGCCATGTTGCTGTACATCATCACCAATGCCGTGTTGTTTTCGTTCTTGTTGACGCACGAGAACATCCCGCAGCAAATGGCCGATCAGATGATCGGTACCGGTGTCGGCGTCATCGGCTTCCTGCTGATCTCCAATGTGCTGCTGCTGGTGGCGGGCAACTTCATGGAGCCTTCATCCATCGTCCTGATTCTGGCGCCGATCCTGTTTCCCATTGCCATGAAGCTGGGCATTGACCCGGTGCACTTTGGCATTGTCATGGTGGTGAACATGGAGGTGGGCATGTGCCACCCTCCTGTGGGTTTGAACCTCTATGTGGCTTCGGGTATCACCAAGATGGGCATCACCGAACTGACTGTGGCGGTGTGGCCGTGGTTGCTCACCATGCTGGGCTTTTTGGTTCTGGTGACCTACTGGCCCCATTTGTCGCTGTGGTTGCCGCGCATGATGGGCATGGTGAATTAGTCTTCAATAACCGGCGGCCCTGGCCTTCTTGGCCTTGCGGTGCTTGGTCGCCTTGGCCTTTTTATGCTTGGCTTTCTTGGCCTTGGAGTGGCTGGCCTTTTTGGCTTTGGGATGCTTGGCCTTTTGGGCCTTCTTCACGTGCTTGGCCGGCTGGGGTTGCTGGGCCTGCGGTGTGTAGGGCTTGGCGGTAGCGCCGTTGGCTGGCGCGGTTGCATAAGACGGCGACCAATTGTTCGAGACGGGTGCCGGCTTGGGCGCATCTGCAGTTTGAGCAAAAGTGAATGCGGCAACGCTGGAAAGACAGGCTGCTGCAATGAGGTGCTGGATCTTCAAAATAATTCTCTTTCAGTGAGTGTCGACTGGCGCGGGCGCTAGTTTACGTGCTACTTGCGTGCCAGATAAACGCCCCAGACGGCAAGGCCCATGCCCAGCAGCGCCAGCCCTGAAAACGTATCGCCGAACAGCAGCCAGGCAAACAGCGCGGTGCAGGGCGGCACCAGATAAAACAAGCTGGCCACATTCACGGCGCTGCTGTGGCGGATCAGCCAGTTCAGCAGGCTGATGGCACCAATGGACAACACCAGTACCAGCCAGCCCACCGCAAAAACCAGCTCGCCCACCCATTCCACACGAAACTGCTCGGTCAGCCAGGCGGCCAGCAGCGTGACCACGGCGGTGGGCAGAAACTGCGCCACCGAACCGGTGCGCCAGTCAAAAGCCGGGCAAAACCGCTTTTGGTACAGCGTGCCCGCGGTAATACCCAGCAGCGCAACGACGGCGGGCAGTATGGCGTGGGCAGCGAACTCCGTACCCAGCTTGCCCGCCACGACCAGCCCAACGCCCACCAGACCGAGCACCAGCCCGGCCCACTGTTTGCGGGATACGGTGGCACCCAGTAACCACCCCGCTCCTACAGCGGTGAGCAGCGGCTGCACCCCCACCACCAGGCTGGTGACGCCGGCCGGCAAGCCTTGGGAAATGGCAATGAACACACCGCCCAGGTACACGCCATGCACCAGCAGCCCGGCCACGCCAATGTGCAGCCACTCGCGGGCCGATTGCGGCCACGGTGCCCGGGTCACCACGGCGATCAGCGTCATGCAGCACAGCACGGCGGCGTAGCGAATAAGCAGGAAGGTCAGCGGCTCGGTATGCGGCAAGCCCAGCCGGGCCCCGATAAAACCGGTGGACCAAAGCACGACGAACAGGAAGGGGAAGATGCGTGCTTGGCGTGGCGTCATGGGCGGTGGGGCAGTGGATAGTGCCGTGAGCTTACCGGATGGCCGCGTGGCGCGCAGGGGCAGGGTCTTCACCTGCTATCCTCCGGGGCTCCCGGCCATGGCCGCCGCCTGTTTTTTTGCATGTTCCGTCACGCCCATTCCGAATCCCGTTCCGCCAGCCATCCGCTGGCGGTGCTGCGGCTCACGGCCCCCGTCGCCATGGGCTATGTCCCGCTGGGTACCGTGTTTGGCTTCCTGTTTGTGCAGGCCGGTGCGCAGTGGTGGCTGGCCATATTGGCCAGCGTGCTGGTGTACGCCGGCGCTGCGCAGTACATGATGATTCCCATGCTGGCCGCCGGCCTGTCCTGGGGCACCATCGCGCTGGCCACACTCGTCGTCAACCTGCGGCACGTTTTTTATGGACTGTCTTTGCTGCACCAGTTTCCCAAGGGTACGCTGCTGCGCTGGTACATGGCGTTCGGGCTTACCGACGAGACCTATTCGGTTCTCACCATCGCGCCGAAGACGACCAGCCACCAGCAAATGGCGCTGATCACCCTGCTCAACCACGGCTGGTGGGTGCTGGGGACCACGTTGGGTGCCGTGATCGGTGCGCAGGCACAGATTCACCTGCGCGGTCTGGATTTTGTCCTTGCCGCCCTGTTCGCCGTACTGGCGGTAGAGCAGTGGCGCACGAAAAAAAGCCCGGCGCCCCTGTGGTTCGCGCTGGTGGCCTACGCCGTGGCCTACCCGCTGGCGCCCCAGCATGCCCTGGTCATTTCCATTGTGCTGACCCTGGTGGCGGGCGTGCTCTGGCAATCCCGTTCTGCGGCGGCGGGCGAGGAGTCGGTGCATGATTGACACGGGGTATGTGCTCGGGGTGATTGGCGCCATGGCCCTGGTCACGTTCGCGTTGCGCGCGCTGCCCTTCGTGGCCGCGCAATGGCTGGCCAGGCACGCGCTGGTGCAGCGCATCGGGCAGTTCCTGCCGCTGGCCATCATGGTGCTGTTGCTGGTGCATTCGGTGGTGGGTGCTGCCCGGGAACATGCCGGCGGCCCATGGCCGGAATTGCTGGCCGTTGCCATCGTGGTGGTCTTGCAATGGCGCAGCCGCAACCCGCTGCTCAGCATTCTGGCGGGCACACTGGTATATGTGCTGCTGCGCAACGCATCGCCAATAAATTAAGGAGCCAAACATGAGAGTAGGGCAGATACCCAAGTGTGGCTGCGGCAAAAGCAAGCATCCACAAATGCTGTGTGACGGTAGTCACTCGCAACTGACTGCAGAAGAACTGCAACGGTTAAGAGAAGCCAAGGCTGGCCAGGGTGCGCTCGGGCCCAAAAACAAACCGGCAGCGCCGGCCACCCGCGGCAAGCCGGGGTAGCCGCAGGTAGCCAGCCATTGGATTGCATCCGGCGCTTGATTGATCAAGAATGAGCAGCTGATCAATGAAGGGGAGGCTATCCATGCACATCCACAACCGGCGCGCATTTCTGGGCTATGCAGCCCTGCCCGTAGTCTTGCCCATCGCCTTGCAGACGGTCGCGGCCCATGCCCAGACCGCATCCACTGACCCCGCCGCGATGGACCACTGGATGCGCGTGTGGATGGAAAACAAGGCCTTGGGCGGGCGCCTGTTTCTATCGCGGTTCGTGGAGCCGGTTTATTTTCTGCTGGAGCCGATAGTCTGGAAACCCAACCCCGGGTCGCAAGCCTTACCCACGGTGGAGGTTCCTCGGGGGTTTGTGACCGATTTCGCCAGCATTCCCAGAATTTTCTGGTCTTTGCTGCGCCCGGATGGTGAATACGCCCACGCGGCGGTTATTCATGACTACCTGTACTGGTCGCAGACGCTGCCCAAACCGGTAGCCGACTCGATTTTCAAGGCGGCCATGGAGGATTTAAACGTTGCTCCTGCAACCGTTGCAACGCTCTACAACGCCGTCAAACTGCTGGGCGATAAGGCGTGGCGGGAAAATGCCCAGCTCAAAAGCCAAGGCGAAAAGCGCGTTCTGAAACGGTTCCCGGATAAGCCGACGGTCCGATGGGCGGATTGGAAAACCAAGCCAGACGTCTTGCAGTGAGTCGCTGAGCGGGATTGCGGTCACTTGCAGTTGTTGTGGAGTTTCCACTTCTCTTCGTGTCCAATCGCTTTGGCAAAGTCGGGAACCTTGCAGCGCTCGGCCTCTGCGGGATCAATGGGCGCGGCGGGCTGGACGGCAACGGGTGTCGCAAACTCGGCAGCCCGCTTGGGAGCCGTGCTGTAAACCCACTGCGCAATTGCGCCAACAGCCACGGCAAACGCGATGACGATGGCCGCTTGGGCGCCAGATATAGATGATGTCTGGTTTGCGGGCGTCTCGCACACGCCACCAGGGCAGAGTTGGGCCTTCTCCTTATTGAAGAGGTTGTAAATTTCGCAGCCAATGCATATGCCAAACGCCGTCTCAAAGAAGAGCAAGGTCAGGCACATGGCGCACACGATCAGATTGATCGGCCCGACGATATGGTTGAGAACCACGAGGTAGAGCATGGTGGCAGCCAATACGAATCCGATAGCCCACGCGAATCGCTTTTGCGGAGCACCGCTCCACTCCGGCTGCTGGTTACGCACCATCCATTGCCCCAAAATCATGATCGGAGCAAAGCGTGGGTTCACAAAGATGCGAATCGTGAACTCGACCAGGAAGCTAACCACGAACACGCGGGTGGGCTGAAAGTTGCCGGTCAGCCATGCGTTCATGAAGCAGATCAGTGCCAGGAAAAACAATATCCCCGCAGCGGCGCGGACCGCCCGCTCGTTGAGGACGGGAATCTGGTATTCGGGACGCATTTCACCGAATTGAAAAATGGCATTGGGCATGGGCATCTCACATGAATAGCGGCAAGTAGTGTTGCTCATGAATGATAAATATCATATGATTAAAATCATATAAATGGAAATTCACCCATGTCTACAGATGCGCTAAAAGAACTTCACGAATTGCTGCCAAAGAGTTTGATTTCCTCCTGCGAAGAGGCTGAGCTGCTCAAAGGGACCTGCCTGTTCCGAGCGGGTGACAAGCCAGAGCGCATGTTCTTCGTGGTTGGTGGTGAAGTGATATTGGAGCGGCCAGGTCTACAAGGCGCTTCGGTGATCCTGCAACGCACGCGCAGGGGCTTCGTGGGCGAAGCGAGCCTCAAATCCGCGAAATACCACTGCCACGGTCAAGTGGTGGCCCATACCCGGATCGTCCAAATTCCAATTGGGACGGTTCGCGACGCGATAGATAGCGATCCTGCGTTTGCGGGACGCTGGATTGGCATGCTCAACAAAGAGGTCAAACGATTGCGTCTGCAATGCGAGAGGCTATCCCTCACAAAAGTGCAGGAGCGATTCGTCCATCTGCTGGAGACTGAAGGCAACGATGGCCATTTTCCCATTGGCGCCGGCATCAAGTCGTTGGCCGGCGAGCTGGGCGTCACCCATGAAGCCCTCTATCGGTGCATCTACGCCATGGAGAAGCAGGGGACGCTCAAACGCACCGAGAGCCATTTGTGCTTAGTCTCTCCCCCACCTAAACCCTAAATGGAACAGGCGCCGCGCGATAGGCATGTCGCTTCTCTGGCGCTAGGGAAACGCAAGGACGATTCCCTTGCCCACGTTTTTACATACGAATGCAGAGCCCTATTGTCCAAGGTCAACACTAGGGCATGGCGGTACGAGAACTTAGTTCACGGCTGAGCGATGTGCCCACGTCGCACCGGAAGGGTTTCAATATGCCGCTAGGAGGTTAGATACGTATCTCCGAAGTTGGGCTTTGCACATCAATCTCGGGAAAAACTTCCATGTTTTTTGCGAAGAATTGAAGCACCCACACGAAAGGAAAACGACCATGAAACATGAGGACTTGCAAAAAACCGTTGCTGGCCTTCGGGCAGTCATTTACGACCCAAAGGGGTTGCCTGAACCAGAGGAAACTGATCCATCTCCGCTAGCACAGACGATTGAAAAAACTTACAACCGTAGTAGCCGACTTCTTGACATGGGAGAGTTTGCTTTAAAGACAGGCAAAAAACTCTATACGCCCCCTCGCATTGCCTCATACGAAAGCGTTCTTACTTTGATCAATAGTGTGGAAATTTGGGTCTATAAAGCCCATCTTTTGAAGATGCACGATGCCGCACAAGATGTTTTCGTTCTGCTGGCCGAGCTCGCAAAACAACCCAACACAAGTTGACAATGTTCCGCCGGTTACGTATTGACTACATGAAAAAACCCGCTGACCTTGCGATCAACGGGCTTTCATTTGGTGCCGGAGAGATGAATCGAACACCCGACCTTCTCATTACGAATGAGCTGCTCTACCGACTGAGCTACACCGGCTGGTAAGCCTCAGATTATATCCGGCTCAGGCGACCTCTGTGTGGTAGCGGGTGACGCGTTCCACTTCGTTCTTCGAACCCAGGATCACGCTCACGCGCTGGTGCAGCTGGGTGGGCTGGATGTCCAGAATGCGCTCGCGGCCGTTGGTGGCGGCGCCGCCGGCCTGTTCCACCAGCCAGCCCATGGGGTTGGCCTCGTACATCAGGCGCAGCTTGCCCGGTTTGTTGGGCTCACGCTTGTCCCACGGGTACATGAAGATGCCGCCGCGGGTGAGGATGCGGTGCACGTCGGCCACCATGCTGGCAATCCAGCGCATGTTGAAGTCCTTGCCGCGCGGGCCTTCCACGCCGGCCAGGCACTCGTCCACATAGCGTTTCACCGGGGCGTCCCAGTGGCGCATGTTGCTCATGTTGATGGCGAATTCCTTGGTGTCTTGCGGGATCTGGACGTTTTCTTCCGTCAGCACGAAGGAGCCTTGCTCGCGGTCCAGCGTGAACATGGCCACGCCGTCGCCCACGGTCAGCACCAGCGTGGTCTGGGGGCCATAGACGCAGTAGCCGGCGGCCACCTGCTGGCTGCCTTTTTGCAGGAAATCCTGCTCGCTGACCGGCTCGATGATCGTGGGGTCGTCGTTGCCTTTTTTGAGCACCGAGAAGATGGTGCCGATGCTGACGTTCACATCGATGTTGCTGGAGCCGTCCAGGGGATCAAACAGCAGCAGGTATTCGCCCTTGGGGTAGCGGTTGGGCACGGCGTAGATGCTGTCCATCTCCTCGGACGCCATGGCCGCCAGGTGGCCGCCCCATTCGTTGGCCTCGATCAGCACCTCGTTGGCAATGATGTCGAGCTTCTTCTGGATTTCGCCCTGCACGTTTTCGCTTTCCGCCGTGCCCAGCACGCCGCCCAGGGCGCCCTTGTTGACGGCCTGGCTGATGCTCTTGCAGGCGCGGGCCACCACTTCGAGCAGCAGACGCAGCTCGGACGGAATGTGCCCGTCCACGCGCTGCTGTTCCACCAGGTAGCGGGTGAGGGAAATTTTGGGTGCCATATCAATGCTCCTTGTTGGAAATTCAGTCTGCCAGTGCGCGGTCGACGACTTCGCGCACGTCGTTGCTCAGGTCGGCCTTGGCGGCCACGCGGGCCAGGGCCTCGCGGGCTGCGCTGCGGTAGGGCTCGGCCAGACGCTTCCAGCGGTCCAGGGCGCGGGCCAGGCGGGCGGCGACCTGCGGGTTGATGCTGTCGAGCTCCATGACGCGCTCGCTCCAGAACACGTAGCCGGCCGCGTCCGGGCGGTGAAAGCCGCCGGGGTTGGCGCTGCAGTAGCTGAAGATGACGCTGCGTGCCCGGTTGGGGTTGCGGATGTTGAAGTCGGGGTGGGTGAGCAGCTGGCGCACGGCGGGCAGCACCTGGCCGTTGCGGTCGGGGGCGCCGGCTTGCAGGGCAAACCACTTGTCCAGAACCAGTTCCTCGTCCTTGAACAGGCTGTGGAACTGGGCCAGTGCCGGGGCGGCCAAGGCGTGGCCGCTGGCCACCAGCGCCTGCAGGGCGTTGAAGCGGTCGGTCATGTTGGCTGCCACCTTGAAACGCTGCAGGGCCTTGCCGGGCCAGACGGCATCACCCGTTTCGCTGGCGGCCAGGCACAGGAAGTTGAGTGCCATGCCCACCAGCGCGCGGCGGCCTGCGGAGACGGCGTCGGGGCGGTAGCCGCCGCTGTCCTGGTGGGCGTCAAACGCCCATTGCCAGTCGGCCTGCAGTTGCACCGCCAGTTGCAGGCGCATGGATTCGCGCACCGCATGGATGCGCTGCGGGTCCACCACGTCGAGCTGTTCGGCGATGTAGGCCTCGCTGGGCAAGGTCAGCACCAGTTCCTTGAACGCAGCGTCCAGCGTGGGGCTGCGCAGCACGCTGCGCATGGCTTCAATATAGGCATGGTTTAGCACGCCATGCGCCGTGGAACTTGCGTGTGCAGCTATTGAATTGATAGCGCTGCGCAGGGCCAGGCGCTGGCCGGCTTCCCAGCGGTTGAAGGGGTCCGGGTCGTGGGCCAGCAGGGTCAGCAACTGGGCGTCGGTGTAGTCGAAGTCCAGCACCACCGGGGCGCTGAAGCCGCGCAGGATGGAGGGCACGGGCTCTTCGTCCACCTGGGTGAAGGTGATGCTGACCTCGTTGTCGGTCATCACCAGCAAGTGGCTGTCGGCGGCTGGCGCATCGCTGCCTTGCAGTGTGAGGGGCAGGGCCGCGCCGCTGGCGCCGACCAGGCCCAGGCGGACCGGGATGACAAACGGTTGCTTGACCGCCTGGCCAGGCGTGGGGGCACAGCTCTGGTGCAGGCGCAGGGTGTAGGTGCGTGCTGCGGCGTCAAACTGGCCGCTGGCCTGCACGTGGGGCGTGCCGGCTTGGCTGTACCAGTGCTTGAACTGGGGCAGCAGGCGCGCCAGCTCGGAGGCCGGGTTGGCGTCGGCAATGGCCTGGGCGAAGTCGTCGCAGGTCACGGCCTGGCCGTCAAAGCGTTCAAAGTACAGCTTCATGCCCTGGGCAAAACCGTCGCGGCCCACCAGGGTTTGCATCATGCGCACCACCTCGGCACCTTTTTCGTAGATGGTGACGGTGTAGAAGTTGTTGATTTCGATGTAGCTGTCCGGGCGCACCGGGTGGGCCATGGGGCCCGCGTCTTCGGGGAACTGGGCGGTGCGCAGCACGCGCACGTCCTCAATGCGCTTGACGGCGCGGGCGCTGGCTTCCGCGCACAGGTCCTGTGAAAATTCCTGGTCGCGGAACACGGTCAGGCCTTCTTTCAGGCTGAGCTGGAACCAGTCGCGGCAGGTGACGCGGTTGCCGGTCCAGTTGTGGAAATACTCGTGGCCCACCACGCTCTCGATGTTGGAGTAGTCCACATCGGTGGCCGTGGCCTGGTTGGCCAGCACGTACTTGGTGTTGAAGATGTTGAGGCCCTTGTTCTCCATGGCGCCCATGTTGAAGTCGCTGGTGGCGACGATCATGAAACGTTCCAGGTCCAGCGAGAGGCCAAAGCGGGCTTCGTCCCAGGCCACGGAGGCCATTAGCGAGTTCATGGCATGTTCGGTCTTGTCCAGGTCGCCGGGGCGCACATAGACCTGCAGCAAATGCTCCTTGCCGGCGCGCGAGGTGATGCGCTGCTCACGTGCCACCAGCTGGCCGGCCACCAGGGCAAACAGGTAGCTGGGTTTCTTGTGTGGGTCCACCCACTTGGCGAAGTGGCGGCCGTCTTCCAGCGTGCCCTGGTCCACCAGGTTGCCGTTGCTCAGCAGTACCGGGTATTTTTCCCGGTCGGCGCGCAGCGTTACGGTGTAGCTGGCCATCACATCGGGACGGTCCAGGAAATAGGTGATGCGCCGGAACCCTTCGGCCTCGCACTGGGTGAAGAACGAGTCCTGGCTGACGTACAGGCCCGAGAGCTTGGTGTTCTTGGCCGGGGCGCAGGTGGTGAAGATTTCCAGATCGAAGGGTTCGGTGCCCTCGGGCAGGTTTTCCAGCACCAGCCGGCTGCCTTCCATCTTGAAGGACGTGCCCTGGCCGTTGACCAGGACGCGGGCCAGGTTGAGTTCTTCACCGTCGAGCTTCAGGGCCTGCGCTGCCACGTCGGGGTTGCGGCGCAGGCGCATCTTGTTGAGCACGCGGGTTTTGGCCGGGTCCAGGTCAAAGGTCAGATCAACGGAGTCAATCCGGTAGGCGGGCGCTGTGTAGTCGCCGCGGTGGATCACCGTGGCGGGGCCTTCGTTTTCACGCAGTTGCAACATGCAAGCTCTCCAGAAATTTTGATTCGAACAATTCGTTGTAGTCGCGGGCGCTGGCCACCACATGCGGGCCCGCCAACTCTTCGGCACTGTGACCGGTGCAGATGGCCACGGCGCGCATGCCGGCACGGCGGGCCGCCTCGATGCCAAAGGGCGCATCTTCAAACACCACGCAGGCGCTGGCCGGCACACCGATGCGCCGGGCCACTTCCAGAAAAATCGCGGGCTCGGGTTTGCCGGGCAGGCCCTCGTCGCCACCCACCACCGCTTGTGGCGGGGCGGGCATCTTCAGGTGGGACAGCACGAAGGCAATGTTTTTCTGGTCGCCTGCGGTGCCCACGCCCATTTTCAGGCCGCGCGCCAGGGCTTGCTGCGAGAAGGTGCCAAAGCCGGCCACCTCGGAAAACACCGGGGCAAACAGTTCGCGGTAGATCACTTCTTTTTCGTGGATGAGGGCCCAGGCCTCTTCGTCATCCATCTCGCGCTGGAACAGCTCGCGGATGCATTCCGCGCCGTTGCGTCCGGTGGTACGGCGCATCAGGTCGGGCAGGTCCAGTTCCAGGCCGTGGCGGCGCGTGAATTCCACCCAGCTCTGGGCGTGCCAGGGCATGGAGTCGACCATGGTGCCGTCCATGTCAAAAATGAAGGCCTCGACCGGCCCGGCGCTTGGCATGCTCAGACGCCCTGCTTCAGCGAGGCTTCGATGAACACGTCCAGGTCGCCGTCCAGCACCTTTTGCGTGGCGGACACTTCGACGTTGGTGCGCAGGTCCTTGATGCGGCTGTTGTCCAGCACGTACGAGCGGATCTGGTGGCCCCAGCCCACATCGGTCTTGGTGTCTTCCAGTTTCTGCTGGGCTTCCTGCTGCTTGCGCAACTCGAAGTCGTACAGGCGCGAACGCAGGCGCTTCCAGGCCACGTCGCGGTTGCTGTGCTGGCTGCGTCCGTCCTGGCACTGCACCACGATGCCGGTGGGAATGTGCGTCAGACGCACGGCCGAGTCGGTCTTGTTGATGTGCTGGCCGCCGGCGCCGCTGGCGCGGAAGGTGTCGGTGCGCACGTCCGACGGATTGATCTCGATCTCGATCGAGTCGTCAATCTCGGGGTAGACGAACACGCTGGCAAAGCTGGTGTGGCGCCCGCCCGAGGAGTCGAACGGGCTCTTGCGCACCAGGCGGTGCACGCCGGTTTCGGTGCGCAACAGGCCAAAGGCGTACTCGCCTTCGATCTTGATGGTGGCGCCCTTGATGCCGGCGGTGTCGCCCGCGGTTTCGTCTTCAATGGTGGTTTTGAAGCCCTTGCGCTCGGCGTATTTCAGGTACTGACGCAGCAGCATGCTGGCCCAGTCGCAGGCCTCGGTGCCGCCGGCGCCGGCCTGGATGTCCAGGAAGCAGTTCAGCGGGTCCGCCGGGTTGTTGAACATGCGGCGGAATTCCAGATCCTTGATGATGGCGGACAGCTTTTCGGTCTCGCCTTCAATGGTGATCAGGCCGGCCTCGTCGCCGTCTTCCTTGCTCATCTCGAACAGTTCGCTGTTGTCGGCCAACTCGCTTTCCAGCGTGTTGAGCGTGACGACTACGCCGTCAAGCAGCTTCTTTTCCTTGCCCAGTTCCTGGGCGCGCTTGGGGTCATTCCAGACCGTGGGGTCTTCTAGCGATGCGTTGACCGTGCGCAGGCGTTCGGCTTTGGCATCGTAGTCAAAGATACCCCCGTAACTCTTGGGCCCTGGCGCTCAGGTCCGAGAGGGTGGTGCCAATGAGGTTGATGCGTTCTGCTTCCATGGTGCGGGTCCTAAACAAGAGGTATTCGAATAACCCGCTATTTTCTCATGCCGGGGCCCCGGTCGCTTCTGGGGCGCCGCTTAGGCAATAAAGCGTTCAATCAGCGCCGCCAGCACCTCGGGCTGGTCGTGGTGCATCATGTGGCCGGCGTCCTGGATGAGGGCAATCTCCACGTCGGGCACGGCCTGGATGCGCTCGTGGTACTGGGCCAGGGTGTACTTGCCTTTCCACCACAGGTCCAGGCTGTTGTCGGAGGCTTCCACGGCCAGCACGGGCATGCTCAGGCGCCGGTAGTGCGCCATGGCCTCTTCCACGTGGTACAGGTGGGCGCTGGTGATTTTGTGCGCCGGCTGCCCCAGGATGGCCCATTGGCCCTGCACGGTTTCCTGGGCCCAGTGGCGGGCCAGCCAGTCGGCCTTGTCCGGGCTCAGGCGGGGGTTGGTCTTCATCAGGCGGCGGGCCACGCCGCTCACAGTGTCGTAGGCCTTGAGGTCCATCTCGCCGCGGTGCAATTTTTTGAGCTCGTCCATCCACGTGGCGTAGCGCAGCGGGGCCTGCTCGGGCAGGGTGGCGGGCAGGCCAAAGCCTTCCAGGTTGACTAGGCGGCGGATGCGCTCGGGGCGCACGCCGGCGTACATCATCACCACGTTGCCGCCCAGGCTGTGCCCGACCAGGTTGACGGGCTGCTGGGGCGCATAGTGGTCCAGCAGGAAATCCAGATCGGCCATGTAGTCGGGGAACCAGAAGGCATCCACGCCGCCCGAGGGGGTGCGGCCATAGCCGCGCCAGTCGGGGGCGATGATGTAGTGGTCCTGGGCGAAGGCATCCACCACGAACTGGTAACTGGCGGCCACGTCCATCCACCCGTGGACCAGGACCAGGGGGATCTTGCCGGGGGCGGGTTCGCCCCAGATCTGCACGTGGTATTTCAGCGTGCGTATAGGTACAAACTCGCTACGGAAAACTCTTTTGACTTGGTACATTGACGCACATCATACGGAGGTGTTACGTGAGCGTGAGTCAAAGCAGTGACAACAGGGTGTTGGCGCAACTACCCCCCGCGTATGCCCGGCTGCATGCCGCGTTCCGCTGGGCGGTTCCGGAGTCGTTCAACATTGCCCAGGTGTGTTGCGCACGCTGGGCGGCGTCGGCAGACGCTACAAAAAGAATAGCTGTTTGCGCTTATTCCACGGGCGCTGAACCCATTTTTTACTCCTATGCGCAGCTGCAGGAACAGGCCAACCGCCTGTCCCGCGCGCTGGCCGTGCTGGGGGTGCAGCGGGGCGACCGGGTGGCCATCGTCATGCCCCAGTGCTTTGAGACGGCGGTGGCCTACATGGCGGTGCTGCAGATGGGCGCGGTGGCCATGCCCCTGTCGCTGCTGTTTGGCCCCGACGCCCTGGAGTACCGGCTGCACGACAGCGAGGCGGTGCTGGCCATTGGCGACGCCAGTGCGCTCGACAGCCTGCAGGCCGTGCGCGACAACTGTCCCCTGCTGCGCACCGTGCTGGGGGTGGGCAGCCTGGAGGCCACGGCGGGCGTTGCAGACTTCAATTTCGCTGCCACGCTGGCGCAGGAGGGCACCCATTTCGCCCCGGTGCCGCCCCGCTCGGACGACCCCGCCGTGCTGATTTACACCAGTGGCACCACCGGCAACCCCAAGGGCGCGCTGATTCCGCACCGGGCGCTTATTGGCAACCTGCCGGGCTTTGTGGCCAGCCAGAACTGGTTCGGCTTTGACGGCCAGGACAACGCGGCCACGAATGCCGTCTTCTGGTCGCCGGCCGACTGGGCCTGGACCGGCGGGCTGATGGACGCGCTGTTGCCCACGCTGTACTTTGGCCGCCCCATCGTGGCGTACAACGGCCGCTTCAGCCCGCAAACGGCGCTGGAGCTGATGGGGCAGTGCGGCGTCACGCACACTTTTCTCTTCCCCACCGCGCTCAAGGCCATGATGAAGGCCTACCCGGGCTCGCCCCGGCGCACGGTGGCGCAGCAGTTCGGGCTGCAGCTGCAGGCCATCATGAGCGCCGGCGAGGCGGTGGGCGACGCGGTGTTCGCCTATTGCCAGCGGCAGCTGGGCGTGGCGCCCAACGAGATGTTTGGGCAGACCGAGATCAACTACATCGTGGGCAACTGCAACGCCCTGTATCCGTCCAAACCCGGCAGCATGGGCATGGGCTACCCCGGTCACCGGGTGGCGGTGATTGATGACGACGGCCAGGAGTGCCCGGTGGGCGTGCCCGGCGACGTGGCGCTGCACCGCTACGACGTGCACGGCCAGCCGGACCCGATTTTCTTCTTGGGCTACTGGAAGAACGAGGCCTCCACCCGGGCCAAGTTCACCGGCGACTGGTGCCGCACCGGTGACCTGGCGGTGCGCGACGCCGAGGGCTACCTCTGGTACCAGGGCCGTTCGGACGACGTGTTCAAGGCCGCGGGCTACCGCATCGGTCCTGGAGAAATAGAGAACTGCCTGGTCAAGCACCCGGCGGTCATGAACGCCGCCGTGGTGCCCAAGCCGGACCCCGAGCGCGGCGCGCTGGTCAAGGCCTATGTGGTGATTGCTCCTGATTTCATAGCTGCCTGCGCAGGTAATACGGACGCTATGGCCCAATTGAAGGCCAAATTGGTGGGTGAACTGCAGGCCCACGTCAAAGGCCTGCTGGCGCCGTACGAGTACCCCAAGGAGATCGAATTCCTGGACGCGCTGCCCATGACGACCACCGGCAAGGTGCAGCGGCGCGTGCTGCGCCTGCAGGAAGAGGAGAGAGCCCGTAAACTCGTTGCTCCCTCCTGATTTTTCCTTCTCAAGCGTCTTATGAAACCTGTTCAACTTGGCCAGAGCGATCTGCGCGTCCCCCCCATCTGTCTGGGCACCATGACCTTTGGCGAGCAGGTCGATGAGCCCACGGCCTTTGCCATCATGGACCGCGCGGTGGAGCGCGGCGTGACGTTCTTTGACACGGCGGAAATGTACGCGGTGCCGCCGCGCGCCGAGACCTTCAACGCCACCGAAAAAATCATCGGCAACTGGCTCTCCGCCCGCCCGGGCCTGCGCGAGAAGCTGGTGATTGCCACCAAGG
>JBAQKO010000213.1:0-14389 GCA_049301075.1 Rhodoferax sp. | reverse complement strand
ACTCTTAATCCGTAGGTCGAGAGTTCGAATCTCTCAGATCCCACCAATTGAATCAAGGAGTTAGCCGAAAGGCTGACTCCTTTTTTCTTGGGACCGTGACAAAAACGTGACTGTATTTGGTACATTTTCGGCACGAACCCTTTCGATTCGCATGGCAGCTACGGCCAGGTGCTCAGTTCCATACTTTGCATAGCGATCCACCATCTCCCGAGACTTCCAGCCGCCCAAGTCCTTGAGCTCATCGCAAGACGTTCCCGCCTGGCGATGCCACGATGCCCACGTATGCCGCAGATCGTGAAACCGGAAGTTTGAGATACCAGCAGCCACCAGCGCGGTATGCCATGCAGAATTGGTGACTTGCCATTTCCAGGGTTCACCCCGAAAGGTGAAGCAGTGGGTCAGACTTTTACCGATCTGCTCTCTCAAAACTTCAACTGCATCTTCATTTAACGGTACTCCCCGAGGTGTTCCGTTCTTGGTCTGGTTCAACCAGGCAGTCCTTCGATCCAGGTCCACCCGGTTCCATTCCAAGCCCGTGATCTCGGACGTACGGCAGCCTGTTGCCAGGGCAAACCGTACCAGGGCCGCGAGGTGTGGCGGGCAGACACGGATCAAACGTTCCGCTTCCTCTCGCGTCAACCAGCGATCCCGCTCGACTTCACCGGACAAGAGCCTGATCTTCGGAAAGGTATCGATCCATTGCCATTGATCCCGCGCCATTGTCAGCAAAGCGCGCATGGTGGCTAACACCCGATTCACCGTGGCAGGTTTGCTACCCCGCTTGGTCTCGCCCTGGATGATGGACCAGACGACATCCCCATTGATTTGGGCAAGCATCATGGACCCCAGGTAGGGATCAAGCTGGCGGCATATCCGCTGCACATCCGAATAACTTCTCAAGTTCCGCTTCACATCGAGAAACCGAACCACGGCTTCTTGCCAACTGCGTTGGGCCTTGATAAGGTTCAGGAACAGGTAGACCTAAATCTTTGGCAAGAATGGCCGCTATCGCTTCTCTAACAAGGGCTTCAGGCGAGTTGTTGCAGCCATAAGTGAACTTCGCAACGACCTCAATTTCTTCACCTGTGGACCTCTCGCAAGCAACAAGAATCGGCTTGGTCTTTCCTGTTGCCATTGCCCTGTCAAAGCGAATCGCTTCTACCTCGATCAGCATCTGTCCCCCTGTGTGATTTTTCTGACTTTATAACATTGACCTTTCCCAGTCTCTATGGGCTCGCTCGCGTGACACTCCGGGAGGACTTCAGCGGAATGTGACGATTCAGTGTTGAACTTGTCCGAGAAATAGGAGGCGACACAATCCGTATCGGCTTCCTAAGGGTTTACCCGTTTGCAGGATCGCAGGTGTCAACACATAACTGAGTCTCTTTAACAAGGAGGAGATTCCATGAGCGACAACTTAAATAACCGTGGACCTGCTGATCGTGCGCGTATCAACGTGAATGAAGCGTGGGAACGTGCTTATTGGTGCAAGGAGTTTGCTTGCACTGAAGCGCAGTTGCGTGCCGCTGTCGCGGCAGTCGGCGTAATGGCGGTCAATGTGCGGGCTCATCTAAAAAGGTGACGTAGCTGCTGAACGTGACAATCTTGGCGAATTTTGGCGAAACGTGACGAGCGAAGACGAGCCTAAGTCATTGATTTATAACGATTTTTCAAACTCTTAATCCGTAGGTCGAGAGTTCGAATCTCTCAGATCCCACCAAACGAATCAAGGACTTGGCCGGAAGGCTGAGTCCTTTTTTCTTTGTGGCGTGACAGAAGCATGACGCTATCTCCCCAGATTCGGCGCGTGCGCGGGAAGGAAAGGGAGTTGGCGCGGAATGCGTATCGACGCTACACTGCCCCAAGTAATGCCGTGAAATCGGGGGGGTATGGAGCAGGTTGACAGTACGCTGCGGGTGGCAATGCTGGTCATTGCGGGTGTCTTTGCCATTGCGTGGCTCAGTACTGCGCTGGCCTTCAGGGTTTCGCCCAAGGCACCCCTGAGTTTTTGTCTGGCCAATCTCGGCATTGGCCTGGGTACCGTTCTGGTCATGCAACGCGCGATCAACCCCGGGTTTGTCAGCTTCCAGGTGGCCGACTGGCTCGTCATTGGCGGCATTGCATCTTTCAGGGCAGGCGTGACGGCCATCATCGGCAGGAAGTCTGTGTCGCGAGCGGCGCTGTTGTTGCCCTTGCTGGCGGAGGTGGTGTTGACCATTGCACTCCCGCCAGATGAAAGTTCCTACTTTTACCGGGCGGTCCCCTTCAATGTGATTGCCTGCTGGGTTGCTGCCGCCACCGCGTGGGATTGCATCAAGGGAATGGGGCAGGAGGGCTTTTCGCTGCCCACCAAAATGGTTGTGGCTTTTCCATTCTCAGCTGCCGGGGTGCTTTTTGGTGTTCGTACGACCGCTGTGTTTTTGGCGATGCTCGCCAGCAGCGATAGAAATGCCTCCAAGCAAGGCAGTTTCACCCTGTTTTTATGGACGTTTGTCGTGATCCTCATCGTGATCAACATCGCCATAACGGGGCTGGTTGTCGGGAAATTGTTGTTGAGAATCAGCGAACTGGCCGACAAGGATGCCCTAACCCGATGCCTGAACCGGCGCGCCTTGGGTGAGCGTCTGGGGGTTGAGCAGGAGCGGCTGAATCGCAGTGGCGTGCCGCTGGCTTGCGCCTTGCTGGACCTTGATCACTTCAAACTGATTAACGATCAATATGGCCACAAGGTGGGTGATGCTGCTTTGGTGCATGCGGTCGAGGTGGTTATGCGTGCCATCCGTTCGATTGATGTCCTGGGTCGCTACGGCGGTGAAGAGTTCGTGATTTTGATGCCGAACACCTCGCTGGAGGACGGACAGGAGATCGCGCACCGGGTACGGGTTCTGCTGGCCGAAACGCCGTTTCTGTTCGAAGAACAATCGATTTCGATCACGGCAAGCTTCGGCGTTGCTGCGTTGGAAACGGGAGAGGCGGGGGACCGCATTCTGAACCGGGCTGACGTGGCCATGTACGAGGCGAAGCGGCGGGGGCGCAACCGGGTGGAGCTTGCGGTTGCATCGGCGTAGACGCCTAAACCGCGGCTGGCGGTGGACAATGGATAGCGCGGATCGGCGCATTTTCCTGCTTGCTGAAACTGACATGTTCCCTACAAGTTGCCAGAGATTACGCAACGAAAGATTTTCCTCCCGGCCCATTCGGTGGCACAATTCCCTCTGTAACTAGGCCCTTCCCACGCCACAGTCGCATCCGCTAAACGGTTCAGCCGTGCCGCGGAAGGTTAATCAAACCAGCTTTAACCAGCTAATGTTTCCTGAAGGGAAACGGAGGTCAGCGGAATATGAGTGAGTCCACGTCTTCAAAGACGACCCCTGCGTCTATTTACCAGGCGTACGCAAGCAATACATACCTCTTCGGTGGCAATGCCCCTTATGTTGAGGAAATGTATGAAAACTACCTTGCCAACCCCGGTAGCGTGCCGGATACCTGGCGCGATTATTTCGACGCCCTACAGCACGTGCCGGCGGTAGACGGAAGCAGTGCCAAAGACGTACCGCATCTTCCCGTCATCAACGCCTTCGCAGAGCGTGCCAAGGCAGGCGGAACCCGCGTGGTTCAAGCCAGTTCCGATCCCGAAATGGGGCGCAAGCGCACGGCGGTGCAGCAGCTGATCGCCGCCTACCGTAATGTGGGTGCACGCTGGGCCGACCTGGACCCCCTCAAGCGTATTGAGCGCGACCAGATTCCCGAGCTGGAACTTTCCTTTTACGGATTCAGCGACGCGGACCAGGAAACGGTTTTCAACACCAGCAATACCTTCTTCGGCAAGGACTCCATGAGTCTGCGCGAATTGATGAACGCGCTGCGTGAAACCTACTGCGGCACCATTGGCGCCGAGTTCATGTACACCACCGATCAGAATCAGAAGCGCTGGTGGCAACAAAAGCTCGAATCCGTCCGCAGCAAACCCCAGTTCAACGCGGAAAAGAAAAAACACATTCTGGATCGCCTGACGGCTGCCGAAGGGTTGGAGCGTTTTCTCCATACCAAGTACGTGGGGCAGAAGCGCTTTTCCCTGGAAGGTGGTGAAAGTTTCATTGCTGCCATGGACGAGTTGATCCAGCAGGCTGGTGCCAAGGGCGTGCAGGAAATCGTGATCGGCATGGCCCACCGCGGCCGTCTGAACGTGTTGGTCAACACACTGGGCAAGATGCCGGGTGATTTGTTCGCCGAGTTCGACCACACGGCGCCTGAAGAGTTGCCCGCGGGTGACGTGAAGTACCACCAGGGCTTCAGTTCTGACGTGTCCACGCTGGGTGGACCGGTGCACCTGTCACTCGCGTTCAACCCCTCACACCTTGAGATTGTCAACCCCGTGGTGGAAGGCTCTGTGCGGGCCCGCATGGACCGTCGCGCCGACCCGCTGGGCAAGCAGGTGTTGCCTGTGCTGGTGCACGGCGACGCCGCGTTTGGCGGCCAGGGCGTCAATCAGGAAACCTTGTGCCTGGCCCAGACCCGTGGTTACACCACGGGCGGTACGGTGCATATCATTATCAACAACCAGATCGGCTTCACCACGTCGGACCCGCGTGACATGCGTTCCAGTGCGTTCTGTACCGACATCGTGAAGATGGTCGAGTCGCCGGTGCTGCACGTCAATGGCGATGATCCGGAAGCCGTCGTGCTGGCCACCCAGTTGGCTCTGGAATTCCGCATGGAATTCCGCCAGGACGTGGTGGTGGACATTACCTGTTTCCGCAAATTGGGTCACAACGAGCAGGACACCCCTAGCCTGACGCAGCCCCTGATGTACAAGAAAATTGTGGCCCACCCCGGGACGCGCAAGCTGTACGCCGATAAGTTGGCAACCCAAGGGCTGGGTGACAGTCTGGGCGACGATATGGTCAAGGCCTACCGTGCCGCCATGGACGCCGGCAAGCACACGGTGGACCCGGTGCTGACCAATTTCAAGAGCAAGTATGCGGTTGACTGGTCTCCGTTCCTGGGCAAGAAGTGGACTGACGCGGGCGACACTGCCATTCCGCTCGTGGAGTGGAAACGCATTTCGGAGAAGTTGACGGCCATTCCGGCGAGCGTGAACCCGCACCAACTGGTGAAGAAGGTATACGACGACCGCGCGGCCATGGGCCGTGGCGAAGTCAACGTGGACTGGGGCATGGGCGAACACATGGCGTTTGCCTCCCTGGTGGCCAGCGGCTATCCGGTACGTCTGTCCGGAGAGGACAGCGGGCGGGGAACTTTCACCCACCGCCACGCTGTGATTCACGACCAGGCCCGCGAAAAGTGGGATGCCGGTACCTACGTGCCCCTGCAGAACGTGGCCGAGAATCAGGCGCCGTTTGTCGTCATCGACTCCATCTTGTCCGAAGAGGCGGTGCTGGGCTTTGAATACGGCTACGCCTCCAACGACCCCAATACCCTGGTGATCTGGGAAGCCCAGTTTGGCGACTTTGCCAATGGCGCTCAGGTGGTGATTGACCAGTTCATTGCATCCGGCGAGGTGAAGTGGGGTCGTGTGAACGGCATCACGCTGATGCTGCCACATGGTTACGAAGGCCAGGGACCCGAGCACAGCTCGGCGCGTCTGGAGCGCTTCATGCAGCTGGCGGCCGATGCCAACATGCAGATCGTGCAGCCCACCACGGCGAGCCAGATCTTCCACGTACTGCGCCGCCAGATGGTGCGCAACCTGCGCAAGCCGCTGGTCATCTTCACGCCCAAGTCGCTGTTGCGCAACAAGGATGCGACGTCGCCGCTATCCGAGTTCACCAAGGGTGCGTTCCAGACCGTGATTCCCGAGAGCAAGGAGCTCAAGGGCGACAAGGTCAAGCGCGTGGTGGTCTGCTCCGGCAAGGTCTATTACGACCTGGTCAAGAAGCGGGAAGAAAAGGGGCTGGACGATACGGCCATTCTGCGGGTGGAGCAGCTTTACCCGTTCCCACACAAGGCTTTTGCGACGGAACTGAAGAAGTATCCCAACGCCACCGACATCGTGTGGTGCCAGGACGAACCGCAAAATCAGGGCGCCTGGTTCTTTGTGCAGCACTACATCCACGAAAACATGGTGGAGGGACAGCGTCTGGGTTATTCCGGTCGCGCCGCATCAGCCTCCCCAGCGGTGGGTTACTCGCACCTGCACCAGGAGCAGCAAAAAGCATTGGTAGAGGGCGCTTTCGCCAAGCTCAAGGGCTTTGTTTTGACGAAGTAATGCCCCGCTCAAACCTCATATACAAATCACGGAAAGAACAAAATGGCAATCGTTGAAGTAAAAGTCCCGCAGTTGTCTGAATCGGTGGCTGAGGCTACCCTGCTGCAGTGGAAGAAAAAAGTGGGTGAATTCGTCGCTGTGGACGAGATCCTGATTGAAGTGGAAACCGATAAGGTGGTGCTGGAAGTGCCGGCTCCCAGCGCCGGTGTTCTGGCGGAAATTGTTCAGGGTGATGGCGCCACCGTGGCGGCGGATCAGCTCATCGCCCGCATCGACACCGAGGGCAAGGCCGGTGCGGTGGCGGCTCCCGCGGCAGTTGCCGCAGTTGCTGCAGCGAGCGCACCCGCTGCTGTCGCCCCGGCAGCGGCCGGTGGTGCTTCCAAGGCCGGTGTGGCCATGCCTGCAGCCGCCAAGCTGCTGGCTGACAACAACCTGTCGGTTGGTGCGGTGAGCGGTACGGGCAAGGATGGCCGCGTTACCAAGGGTGACGTGTTGGGTGCCGTCGCTGCTGGTGTTGCTCCTAAAACTGTAGCTGCATCCGCAATTCCTACGGGGGCTCCTACCACTTCTTTGCCGCAAGTGGCGGCACCGAAGGTGAATTTGGGCGACCGTCCGGAACAGCGCGTTCCCATGAGCCGCCTGCGTGCCCGCGTGGCCGAGCGCCTGCTGCAATCGCAAAGCACCAACGCCATCTTGACCACCTTCAACGAAATCAACATGGCCCCGGTCATGGAAATGCGCAAGCGCATGCAGGAGCGTTTCGAAAAGGAACATGGTGTGAAGCTGGGCTTCATGAGCTTCTTCGTCAAGGCTGCCGTGCATGCCCTCAAGAAATTCCCCGTGCTGAACGCATCGGTGGACGGCAATGACATCGTTTACCACGGCTACTTCGACATCGGTATTGCCGTGGGTTCGCCCCGCGGCCTGGTGGTGCCGATTTTGCGCAATGCTGACCAGATGAGCTTTGCCGAAATCGAGAAGAAGATCGCCGAATTCGGCCAGAAGGCCAAGGACGGCAAGCTGGGCATTGAAGACATGACCGGTGGTACCTTCTCCATCTCCAATGGTGGAACCTTTGGCTCCATGATGTCCACCCCCATCATCAACCCGCCTCAATCGGCCATCCTGGGCGTGCACGCCACCAAGGACCGCGCCATGGTGGAAAACGGCCAAGTGGTGGTGCGCCCCATGAACTACTTCGCCATGTCCTACGACCACCGCATCATCGACGGCCGCGAAGCCGTGCTGGGCCTGGTGGCCATGAAGGAAGCGCTGGAAGACCCAGCCCGCCTGCTGTTTGATATCTAAAACGCCCCGGGGGTAAAACCGCAGCCCACGGGCTGCCGGTTTTGCTCCCGCCATTCTCTGGAAATAAACATGTCCAAACAATTTGACGTCATCGTCATCGGCGGCGGCCCTGGTGGCTACATTGCTGCCATCCGTGCTGCCCAACTGGGCTTCAACGTCGCCTGCATCGACGAGTGGAAGAACGACAAAGGCGGCCCCGCACTGGGGGGCACCTGCACCAACGTGGGTTGCATTCCCTCGAAGGCGCTGTTGCAGTCGTCCGAGCATTTCGACCACGCCAACCACCACTTTGCCGAACACGGCATTGAGGTCAAGGGTGTGAGCATGGATGTGGGCAAGATGATTGCCCGCAAGAACAGCGTCGTCAAGCAAAACAACGACGGCATCCAGTACCTGCTCAAGAAGAACAAGATTGCCTTCTTCCATGGTCGCGGCTCGTTCGTGAAGGCTGCCGATGGCGCCTACGAAATCAAGGTGGCTGGCGCGGCTGAAGAGGCGCTCACCGGCAAGCACATCATTGTGGCTACCGGCTCCAACGCCCGTGCCTTGCCTGGCACACCGTTTGATGAAGAAAACATCCTCTCGAACGACGGTGCTCTGCGCGTGGGCGCGGTGCCCAAGAAGCTCGGCCTGATTGGCTCGGGGGTGATCGGCCTGGAAATGGGTTCGGTCTGGCGCCGCCTGGGAGCGGAAGTCACCATCCTCGAAGGTTTGCCCACGTTCCTGGGCGCCGTGGACGAGCAGGTGGCCAAAGAGGCTCACAAGGCGTTCACCAAGCAGGGTCTGAAGATTGAGCTCGGCGTGAAGGTCGGCGAGATCAAATCCGGCAAAAAAGGTGTGTCGATTGCCTACAGCAACGCCAAGGGCGAAGCCCAGGTGCTGGATGTGGACAAGCTCATCGTCTCCATTGGTCGCGTGCCCAACACCGTCGGCCTGAACACCGAGGCAGTGGGCCTGCAGCTCGATGAGCGTGGCGCCATTGTGGTTGACGGTGATTGCAAGACCAACCTGGCCAATGTGTGGGCGGTGGGCGACGTGGTGCGTGGCCCCATGCTGGCGCACAAGGCCGAGGAAGAGGGCGTTGCCGTGGCCGAGCGGATTGCGGGCCAGCACGGACACGTCAACTTCAACACCATTCCCTGGGTGATTTACACCAGTCCCGAGATTGCCTGGGTCGGTCGTACCGAGCAGCAGCTCAAGGCCGACGGCGTGGCGTACAAGGCGGGGTCGTTTCCGTTCCTGGCCAACGGCCGCGCCCGCGCCCTGGGTGACACCACCGGTTTCGTCAAGTTCCTGGCCGATGCCACGACCGACGAAATCCTGGGCGTGCACATCGTCGGCCCCATGGCCAGCGAGTTGATTTCGGAAGCTGTCGTGGCCATGGAGTTCAAGGCCAGTGCGGAAGACATTGCCCGTATCTGTCACGCCCACCCTTCCTTGAGTGAAGCCACCAAGGAAGCGGCGCTGGCGGTGGACAAGCGCACGCTGAACTTCTGATTGTTGTGCATGAAAATGGCTGTTATCCCTTATGAATATTGCGCTGACAGCTATTGAATGTGTAGCAAATAGAAGGCGGATGCATTGAACGTCAAGCAAACCTACGAAGCCGAGCTGGCTGCTCGGGGCTATGTTGCCGATGCCGCGCAACTGCGCGCGATCGAAGCGCTGGAGCGCTGCGCACGGGAGTGGGCCGCTTTCAAGGAAAAGCGGTCCAATCCCATCAAAAAGCTGCTCAACCGGCCCGATATTCCCCGTGGCGTTTACATGTACGGTGGAGTGGGGCGGGGCAAGAGCTTTTTGCTGGACTGTTTCTACAACGCAGTGCCTCTGAGGCGCAAGACGCGCCTGCATTTCCACGAGTTCATGCGCGAGGTGCATCGCGAGTTGGCGGATATGCAAGGCACGGTCAACCCGCTGGACGAGTTGGCCCGCAGGATGTCCAAGCGTTATCGCCTGATCTGCTTTGATGAGTTCCACGTGGCCGACATCACGGACGCCATGATCCTGCACCGCCTGTTGGCAGCGCTGTTCGACAACGGCGTGGGTTTTGTCACCACGTCCAATTTCCGCCCGGATGACTTGTATCCCAACGGCCTGCACCGTGACCGCATCCTGCCGGCCATTGCCCTGCTCAATGCGCGTCTGGAGGTGCTCAATGTGGACAATGGCACCGACTACCGCCAGCGCACGCTGGAGGCGGTGACGCTGTACCACGTTCCCAACGGACCGGATGCGGACCAGGCCATGGAGCAGGCCTTTAACGCCTTGTCTTCGTCACACGACGAAGATCCGGTCATGCACATCGAGTCCCGTAAGATTCGGGCACGCCGCAAAGCCGGTGGCTTGGTATGGTTTGACTTCAAGACCCTGTGCGGGGGACCGCGTTCCCAAAATGATTACCTGGAAATTGCATCGCGTTTCCACACCGTATTTCTGAGCGACGTGCCCCACATGCCGGTTCGTCTGGCCTCCGAGGCGCGGCGCTTCACCTGGTTGGTGGACGTGCTGTATGACCGGCGCGTCAAGCTGGTGATGTCGGCGGCGGTCAAGCCGGAAGAGCTGTATACCGAAGGTCCCATGGCGCACGAGTTTGTGCGCACAGCGTCCCGTCTGAGCGAGATGCAGTCCAAGGAGTATTTGTCGCTGGAGCGGCGCGTGGTGGATACCGGATTGACATGAAGACAACGCCGTGGCTTTTCGTGTTTGTGACGGTCTTGCAGGGCGTAGCTTGGAGCCAGGAGGCACCCCATCTGGATGCGGACGCCATTGCCAGTGAGCGGGCACGCATTGGAAACCTGCGCCAGCAGCAGGAAACCCTGTTTGATGCGCAGGAGAATGCCTGTCAGTCCAAATTTGCGGTGAATGACTGCCTGAAGGCGGTCGCAAGACGCCGCCGTGCTGTGTTGTCGGATTTGAAACGGCAGGAGCGCCTGTTAAATGATGCCCAGCGTCAGCAAAGGGGCGCCGAACAGCTGCAGCGCAGCGAAGAAAAGGCGGTTGATAGCGAACAGCGTCAACGTGAAGACGCCGGACAAGCCCCTTCTTCTTCGCTGGAGGAGCGGCAGAAGGCACAAGACGAAAAAAATGTGAACCATCGCAAGCAGGCGACCCCGGTGGGCGAGCGTTCATCGACGGCCAAAACGGCTGCGCCACCGGATGTGCAGGCCCGGGAGACGCATACCGAGAAGCAAAAGGCGCTCAATCAGCGACGCCTGGAGCGTGATAAACGGTTGAAGGAACACAGTACACCCAGCCCCGGGCTTCCCGTACCACCGTGATTGCGCGCTATTGAACCGGAGCCCGCGGGGCCCAGGTTCAACGCGGGTCCAGCGGTTCGAGCTTGACGATCACCAGGGACAGGTTGTCCCCCCCACCGTGACCGCGTGAGCGGGCTTTTTCAATCAGGAATTCGGTGGCTTCCCGAGCGGAAAGCGTCGACACCACGGAGCCAATCTCTCCGGTGTTGAAGTAGTGCCACACCCCGTCACTGCAGGCCAGCAGCACGTCGCCTGGGCGCAGCTGGGGGATGAAGTGGAAGTCCATGGGCGGGTCGTTCTCGGTACCCAGGCACCCCATCAGGATATTGGACTGGGGGTGAACGGCGGCTTCTTCCTCCGTGATCTCTCCCCGGTTCACCAGGGCCTGTACGTAGGAATGGTCGATGGTCCGCTTGATGAACCGGTTGCCATGGTAGTGGTAGATGCGCGAATCACCGGTATGCACCCAGTGGCAATCCCCCCCGGGGTTGATCAGGAAGGCGGCCATGGTGCTGTGCGGTTCCTCTTCAGAGGAGACGGCTGTCAGCTTGATGACAATGTGGGCTTCTTGCACCATCTGCTGCAGCACGGCGGCCGCATCATCGGTTTGCGGGTCGTAGCGCTCGAACAGTTGTTTGGCGGTCATCATGACCTGGTCCGATGCCTTGCGGCCACCGCTACGTCCGCCCATGCCATCGGCCACGACGGCCAGAATGCAGCCGTTCACCCGGGGGTGCTTCAGCAAGGCAATCTGATCCTGCTGGTATTCACGGTCGCCTTTGTGAATCCCGGTTGAAGCGGTAAGTCGGTAACCAGTGGCCATATGGGTTTGCTTGTACAGCAATACTTTCAGTGAAGGAGCGGGAAGGTCGTATTATCCAACCAGCCAAGCATCTTTAACTCTAATCTGCCTGCGGACTTTCCCGCATTTGTAACGTGAACGCCAATCTGCATTCGCCCGAACGGCGTCTTATCGAACTGCGCATGGAGCACGCCGACCTGGACGCCCTGATCGATCGCGCCACGATCGAAGCGCCAGCCGATGAGCTGATGATGCGGCGACTGAAAAAGCGGCGACTGGTTCTGCGGGACGAAATTGACCGCGTGGAGCGGGCGCTCCAGCCCGATGAGCCGGCCTGACGCATGGGTCTGCCAGAAGCGGTGCAGCGTGCGTTTGAGCCCGATGGTCCACTGGCCCGTCTGGTAGAGGCGTTCAAACCGCGCTCCGGTCAGATGGTGATGGCCCAGGCGGTAGCCCGCACGATGGAGTCTGGGGGGGTACTGGCCGTTGAGGCCGGCACTGGGGTGGGAAAAACATTTGCTTACCTAATTCCTGCACTGCTCAGTGGTGAGCGGGTCTTGCTGTCGACGGCGACCAAGGCGTTGCAGGACCAGCTGTTTGGGCGGGATATTCCCCGTTTGATGGCCGCGTTGGGCCAGCCTGTGCGCGTGGCCTTGCTCAAGGGGCGGGGCAGTTACCTGTGCATCCATCGGCTTGCATCGGCCCGGCAGGACGTCCGAGCCGATGATGCTGCGGCCCAGCTGGATCTGGCGCGCGTGGAGATGTGGGCTGCCGTGACCCGCAGCGGCGATCTGGCGGAACTGGCGCAGCTTGATGAGCGCTCGCCGGTTGTTCCACTGGTCACCTCCACACGCGAGAACTGTTTGGGAGCGCAGTGCCCCCAAGCCCAAGCCTGCCACGTTAACCGGGCGCGCAAGGAAGCGATGGCGGCAGACGTGGTGGTTATCAACCACCACCTGTTTTTTGCCGACTTGAATGTCAGGGAGTCCGGCGTGGCGGAGTTGCTGCCCACGGTGCGTACCGTTGTATTTGATGAGGCACACCAGCTCAATGAAATTGGTGTGCAGTTTTTGGGACGCCAATTGACCACGGGCAGGCTGGAAAACTTGTGCCGTGCGCTGGCCGTTCAAGGGCCGCAACTGGCGTTGGGTACGGCGGACTGGCGCACACGTGTCGCCGAACTCACCCAAGCTGTTGGGTTGCTGCGCCATCTTTGCTGCGGCGCCGGTCCGCTGGGGCGGCGTCCTTGGCTGGCTGAGGCTCCGCTGGGCATTCCTGTGCAGCCCTGGTGTGCAGCCCTCGCCGCAGTGCGGGGCGGGCTGCAGCAGGTCGATGCCATGCTGGAGCGCGTGGAAGAGCTTTCACCCGAGTTGAAGGGGCTGCGTGAGCGCACGGTCGCGCTCCTGGCGGAACTGGAATTGTTTTCAAGCCCCGTACCCCCCGGCCATGTCCGTTGGCTGGAGGCGGATCACCACGTCAGGCTGGTTCAGTCGCCATTGGATATTGCCGTGACCCTGCAGTCCAGAATCGCGTTGCAGGACGGGCGGACAGACAGCAACAAGTCCTGGATTTTTACCTCCGCGACATTGGGAACAGAGCCCTCCATGGGATGGTTCCTGCAAACCTGTGGCCTGGAGGGGGCGCAGGTTCTCCAAGTGGACAGTCCCTTTGACTACGCTGCACAGGCTGGCCTGTACATTCCGCCCCACATGCCCAAACCCGGCGACCCGTCCCACAGCGCATGCGTGGCGCTGTTGGCAGCCCATGGCGCCGAGATATTGGGTGGGCGTACGCTGGTGTTGACAACGACCTTGCGTGCCATGCGCAGTATTGGCGATGCCCTGCGGCAATACTTTGCGCCGTTTTCCGCCATCCAGGTGCTGGTCCAGGGGCAGTCACCCAAGCGTGAATTGGTGGAGCGGTTTTGCGGGGAGGACAGCAAGGCCGCCGGCTGCGTGCTGGTGGCATCGGCGTCTTTCTGGGAAGGAATCGATGTTCCCGGGGATGCCCTGCAAATGGTCATCATCGACAAGTTGCCGTTTTCTCCGCCCGATGATCCCCTGGTGGAGGCGCGGGCACGCCAGATGGCGGGTAAGGGTAAGAACCCCTTTCAGCATTTTCATGTACCGCAGGCGGCCATTGCGCTGAAGCAGGGCGCCGGACGACTGATTCGCCGGGAAACCGACCGCGGCGTGCTGGTGGTTTGCGATGTGCGTTTGAACCAGATGGGTTATGGACGCAAGATGCTGGCGGCATTACCCGCCATGCGGACCATTGCCACCCACGAGGAATTCGAGGGGGCGTTGCACGCCCTTACCAGACCTTCCACCACGGATCCGTGCCCTTGCTACCCTTGAGCAGGAACTCGGACTGGGGGTAGTTGATTTCCAGCACCCGTTTGGCATCGTCACGCAACTGCTTCATGTCCATGGCGTCGTAGGACTTGTAGATGATGTACAGGGCCTCCTCGATGGCGGGCACATCGCGGTAATCCGATACCGCCAGTTGCGCGCGGTTGACAGCGGCCAGGTAGGCTCCGCGCCGGTAGTAGTAGCGTGCAACGTGGACTTCGTATTGGGCCAGCGAGTTCACGATATAGGCCATGCGTTTGCGTGCGTCCGGCGAGTAGCGCGAGTCGGGGAAACGGGCCACGAGCTCCTTGAATGCTTCAAAAGACTCCTTGGCTGCTTTTTGATCCCGTTCGGACAGGTCCTGGCGGGTGACGCCGGAAAACATGCCCAGGTCGTCATTGAAATTGACAATGCCTTTCAGATACAGGGCATAGTCCAAGGC
>JBAQKO010000212.1:0-3694 GCA_049301075.1 Rhodoferax sp. | reverse complement strand
GGACAGCACCATGTCGTACTTCTCGGCCTCTGCCACCTGCTTCATGGCCTTGTTGGCCTTGTCCAGCACTTGCTGCAGTTCTTCGTTGCGACGGCCATTCAGGTCTTCCTGGAACTCACGTTGCTTGCGCTGGAAATCCCGGCTCTGCTCCGCGAATTCCTTTTGGCGGCTCGCACGCTGGCTATCGGTCAGCGTGGGCGCATCCCGTTCAAACTTTTCGCTGAATGCCTTCAGGGACAGCTGTTGGTCGGACAGTTCCTTCTGGCGCCGGGAGAACTCCTGCTCCAGCTTGGTCTGGGCCAGCTTCGCCGGGCCCGATTCCGTAATGATGCGCTGGTTGCTGATATAGGCAATTTTGGAGTCCTGGGCCATCGCGCCAGAGGCCACTGCAGCGAGCAACAGGGCTGCAACCCAGCTTGTTTTAAGTGTTTTCATTAGAAAGTAGTCCCGATCTGAAATTGCATGTATTGAATTTTATCGTTTTCAAACTTGTTGATGGGTCTGGCAAATGCCAGACGCAGGGGGCCCACCGGCGAAATCCAGCTGATACCCACCCCGACGGACGTCCGCATGTCGCCAATGGCAATCGACTCGTTGGCATCATAGATACCACCCGCATCAAAGAAGCCGAACATGCGCAGGGTCCGGTCGTTGCCGCCACCGGGCAGGGGTGACAGCAATTCCGCGTTGATGGTGAGCTTCTTGGCGCCACCGATGGCAATGCCGTCCGATGTCGGCAGGCGCTGCGAACCCGTCGTCAGACTCCCTTGCTCAAAGCCCCTTACCGACCCCAAGCCACCCGAATAATAGTTCTTGAAGATGGGATACGACAGGCCGGAAGTCCCTTGCCCCATGGACAGTTCGGTATTGAGCGCCGCCGTCACCTTCCGGGATACCGGGAAGAATTGCTGGTACTGGACCGTGCCGCGCACATAACGCATATCACCACCGACGCTCCACTCGCCCGTTGTCCGGATGACCTTACCGACGCTGGGGACCATGGCGCTGTCGCGCGTGTCCCGCGCCCACCCAATCGTCAAGGGCACGGCATAGGTGGTGTAACCAAACTCATTGGCAAAACTCTGGTACGCAGCGGGAAGGTAGGTGCCGGGTGAAATCGTGGTTCGGTCAAAGCCACCCCCGAGATACACGGTGTCGGAATCCGAGAAGGGAACACCAAAGCGCAGGCTCGCACCTGTCGTTTCAATCGAGTAGCTGTCCACATCCGTATAGGGTTTGGAGGTTCTCTGGTGCACATCGATGGTTCGGGACACGCCATCTTCGGTGATATAGGGGTTGGTGGTGCTGAAGACGGCCGTTCTGTTGTACTTGCTGGTGTTCAACTCCACACCCAGGGAACTACCGGAACCAAAGGCGTTGTCTTGCTTGAAGCCGAATGTAAAACCGAGACCTTCACCGCTGGACAGGCCAGCCCCCAAGCTCACGCTACCCGTGGGTTTTTCTGCCACGGTGAGCAACAAGTCGACCTGGTCCGGTGACCCGGCGACTTCCTGGGTTTCCAGGGATACCTCCTTGAAGTACCCCAGACGATCCACGCGGTTACGGGACTGGCGAATCTTTTCTCCGTCGTACCATGCCGCTTCCAGCTGCCGGAACTCGCGCCGGATCACTTCATCGCGTGTGCGGTCATTGCCGGCAATATTGATGCGGCGCACATAGGCCCGGCGGGAAGAATCCGCCTGCAGGGTAATTTCCACCCGGTTGGTTGCACGATCAATGTCCGTGCGCGCCTCGGCTCTGGCAAATGCAAAGCCAAAATTGCCAAAATAGTCGGTGAATGCCTTGGTTGTCTGGGCAACCTGGTCCGCGTTGTAGGCCTCTCCCGCACGAATGGTGATGAGCGAGCGGAACTCTTCCTCTTTGCCAAGGAAGTTGCCTTCCATCTTGATCCTGGAAACCACAAACCGCTCGCCTTCGCTCACGTTGATGGTGATGCTGATGTCCTGCTTGTCGGGGGAAATCGCCACCTGCGTGGAATCCACCTTGAACTCCAGGTAGCCCCGTGTCAGATAGTAGGAACGCAACGTCTCGATATCGGCATTCAACTTGGCGCGGGAGTAACGATTCGATTTGGTGTACCAGCTCAGCCATCCACCCGTGTCCAGATCAAACAGTCCCCGCAGGGTGGATTCCGAGAACACCTTGGCTCCCACGATGCGGATGTCCTTGATCTTGGCGACCTCCCCTTCAATGACCGCGAAGCTCAAATTGACACGGTTGCGCTCAATCGGCGTCACCGTAGTCACCACTTCCGTCGCATACATGCTGCGGTTGATATATTGGCGCTTAAGCTCCTGCTCAGCCCGATCAACCAGTGCCTTGTCAAAGGGTCGCCCGTCCGTCAACCCGATATCACGCAACGCTTTCTTCAGCGTGTCTTTATCGAATTCCTTGGTCCCGGAAAAATCAACGTCGGCCACGGAAGGTCGCTCTTCGACGATGACAATCAGCACACCATCGTTGGCCTCGATACGGACATCCTTGAACAGACCCAGACTGAAAAGCGCCTTGATGGATGCCGCGGCTTTTTCATCGCTGTAGGTGTCACCGACCCGAACCGGCAGCGAGGCAAAAATGGTTCCCGCCTCAACCCGCTGCAATCCTTCAACTCGAATGTCCCGCACGGCGAACGGCTCCAAGGCCCACGCGCTGTGCATGACGACAAAAGACGCTGCTGCACAGCCGAGGCGACGCAGAAAATTACGATTGAATTGCATTGTTTTTCAGTTTAAGTGCGCTGAATATTCCAGAAAATCCCGGACGTTCAACCCAACACGCGTGTCACATCATTGAACACGGCGACGGACATCATCATCAGCAAAATCACCAGGCCCGCCCGCTGCAACCGATCCATCCACAACTGGGACACCGGCTGGCCCGTAAGCGATTCCCAAAGATAATACATCAGGTGTCCGCCATCGAGCACTGGCACGGGCAGCAGATTCAAAACCCCCAAGCTTATGCTGATCAAGGCCAAAAAGACCAGAAACTGGGTTAGCCCCATGGCTGCGGACTTTCCTGCGTAATCGGCAATGGTAATGGGACCACTGAGGTTCTTCAGGGATGACTCCCCCATGGCAATTTGCCCCATCATCCGCAGGGTGAGCATTGACACCTCGCCGGTGCGATTCAAGGCGCGGGCAAGGCCCTCCAGCGGCCCGTAGCGAACGGTAATGGACATCGGAGGCGCTCCGACAAATGCGCCAATCCGCCCCACGAAGCCGTCGCCGGTTTTTTCGACCTTGGGGGTCACCGCAACCACCAACCGGGAGGCACCGCGCTCGACCAGCCAACGCTGCTGCACGGCCGTTCCGGTTGCGCCGGATGTACGTATCACTTCACGCAGCTGTTCGGCATCGACGATGGCCGTTCCATCCACCTGCAACACCAAGTCCTCCGGCGCCAACCCGGCCAGTTGCGCGGCGCCGTCCAGCGACAGCGCCCCCAAACGTGCCCGGGACAATGGCCCTAGAACACCAATTTGCCTGAACAAGCGGGTATCGGCATTGCGCGCATCCACACCGCTGAGCGACAAGGTCACCACCTTGCCCCGGTTCGCCTGCGCATCCGAGAACTCGACCCGCAGATTGTGGTGACCGAGCGCGGCACGCGTAAGCCACCAACGAAAATCCTCGAACGACACCACGTCTTCCAGATCATCCCCCTCCAACCC
>JBAQKO010000211.1:0-1894 GCA_049301075.1 Rhodoferax sp. | reverse complement strand
GGCGCTGCCATTCGGCGAGCGCTGCGCACACCCAGCTACCTGATGCTGGCGGCGGGCTTCTTCGTGTGCGGCTTTCACGTGGCCTTTCTGGGCACGCACCTGCCAGGCGTGGTGGCCTTGTGCGGCCTGCCCACCCAGTGGAGCGCCTGGTCGCTGGCCATGCTGGGGCTGTTCAACATCGTGGGCAGCTTGGGCATGGGCTGGGCCGTGGGGCGCTGGCGCATGAAGTCGCTGCTGTCGCTGGTGTACGCCACCCGGGCTGTGGCCGTGCTGCTATTTTTGCTGGCGCCCAAGAGCGGCCCGGTGGTGCTGGCTTTTGCCGCGGTGATGGGCCTGACCTTTCTGTCCACCGTGCCGCCCACGGCGGGGCTGGTGGCCCAATTTTTCGGCACGGCCAATATGGCGACCCTGTTTGGCGTGGTGATGCTCGCCCACCAGGTAGGCGGCTTTCTGGGGGCCTACCTGGGTGGCCGGGTGCTGGACGCGACGGGCAACTACGATCTGGTCTGGTACGTGGACATTGCGCTGGCCGTGGGTGCCGCGCTGATCCATCTACCCATTCGTGAAGCACGCCTGCCGCTGCGGGCGGCCGCAGCCTGAAGAGGCCACGGGCGTGGGGAATAATGGCCCCATTGCCAACCCTGTCCGACACCATGAGCCATTTCACCAAAGTCATTCTGTTCACCGATACCGATGGCCGCGCGCGCTTCCGCGAGGAAACCGTGCCGCTGGAGCAGGGCAACCCGCAATCGATGCTGTCGGAGGTGTTTGCCTCGGGGGGGTACCAGCTGCGCCACAGCCCGGTGGGCTTTCGTAGCCAGTTTCATTGCTCCGGCCACACCCAGTGGTGTTTCATTCTGGGCGGGCAGATGGAGATCGGCCTGCAGGGGGGCGTTTCGCGCATCTTCAAGCCCGGAGAGCATTTCTACAGTGCCGACCTGTTGCCCGCAGGCGCCACCTTCGACCCAGCCATCCATGGCCACTGGAGCCGCCAGGTGGGGCCGGATCCGCTGGTGACGCTGTTCGTGCGCGGCTAGTGCCGCAGGGTGTTCAGGCCGGCTGCATGGCGCCGGACAGCAGGGTGTGAACCCCCGGTTTCCCGGATTTGACCGTTTTGACCAAGGCCTTCGCCACATCGACGGCCTGAATGGAACGGTAGTTGTTGGGAATGATGGGGCTGAGCCAGCGCGTTGCCAGCAGCCCGATGCGTTCGCCCAACCGCGTGGGTTGGCCCGTGGCTTCGCGGTCCCCGGCCAGCATGGACGGGCGGGCAATCACCAGACACGGAAAGCCCAAGTGGGTGAGCGCTTCTTCCATCTCCCCTTTGACCCGGTTGTAGAAGATGGCGGATTTCGAGTCCGCCCCCATGGCGCTGACTACTCCTAATTTGGTAGCGCCCTGCGCACGTGCTGCCTTGGCTGCCGCCACAACGGCATCAAAATCCACAGCACGAAAGGCAGCCTGGCTGCCGGCGACCTTGATCGTGGTGCCGAGCGCAATAAAGACGTCGTCCACATGTGACAAAGCCGCGAACGGTGCCGCGGCTTTGAAGTCCACTGTGTGCTGGACGAGTTTGGGGTGTTGCAGGGGCAGCGTACGCCGCCCCACACAAATGACCTGGGAGTAGGTCTTATCGGCTAAAAGGGCCGCGAGGATTTCCCGGCCCACGAGGCCCGTTGCTCCCGCCACCAAAGCCACCCGAGCGTGATCCGCCACCATTGCCGCCTCCGTTGCGGTTGCCACCGCCATAGCTGCGGCGTGCGCCGCGTTCAGCCATCATATCGACACTGGTGCGCATCGGGTCGGGCTGGCCACCGGCTGCGGGCCGGGGGGCGCGGGGCTCGCCCATGCCGCCGGCAAAACGGCCTTCATGGCTGCGCGGCTGTGCGTCACC
>JBAQKO010000210.1:0-2466 GCA_049301075.1 Rhodoferax sp. | reverse complement strand
GCCGTCATCAACACCGAAAAGCTCGAAGCCATGACCGAGGTGGAAATGCGCCGCCTGCCCGGGCTGGAGCACGACGTGGCCACGGTCTGGACCGAAGCCGGTGTGGTGACCCAGCGCGTGGCCGATGCGGCCGAACGCGCCGGTTTCGTCTTCGCGGTGGACCCGACCTCGGCCGAAGCCTCGTGCGTCGGTGGCAACATCGCCATGAACGCCGGCGGTAAAAAGGCCGTGCTGTGGGGCACGGCGCTGGACAACCTGGCCTCCTGGCGCATGGTCACGCCCCAGGCCGAATGGCTGGAAGTAACCCGCATCCACCACAACCTGGGCAAGATCCACGACGCGGAGGTGGCCAGCTTCGAGCTGCAGTATTTCAAGGCCGATGGCAAGACGAAGCTGCGCACCGAGCGCCTGGACATTCCCGGCAAGACCTTCCGCAAGGAAGGCCTGGGCAAGGACGTGACCGACAAGTTCCTGAGCGGCCTGCCCGGCATCCAGAAGGAAGGCTGCGACTGCCTCATCACCAGCGCCCGCTGGGTGGTGCACAAGATGCCGGCGCACACCCGCACGGTGTGCCTGGAGTTCTTCGGCAACGCCAAGGATGCCGTGCCCAGCATTGTCGAAATCAAGGACTTCATGTTCGCCGAGCAAAAGCGCAGTGGCGTGGTGCTGGCCGGACTGGAGCACCTGGACGACCGCTACCTCAAGGCCGTGGGCTACGCCACCAAGAGCAAGCGCGGCGGCCTGCCCAAGATGGTGCTGTTTGGCGACATCGCCGGTGACGACGCCGACGCCGTGGCCCGCGCCACCAGCGAGGTGGTGCGCATTGCCAATTCGCGCAGCGGCGAGGGCTTCATCGCCATCAGCCCCGAAGCGCGCAAGAAATTCTGGCTGGACCGCAAGAAAACGGCCGCCATTTCGCGCCACACCAATGCCTTCAAGATCAATGAAGACGTGGTCATTCCCCTGCCGCGCATGGCCGAATACACCGACGGCATCGAGCGCATCAACATCGAGCTGAGCCTGGCCAATAAGCTGGCCCTGTGCGACGCCTTGCAGGAATTCTTTGCCCGCGGCAACCTGCCGCTGGGCAAGTCGGACGACGCCAGCGAGATTCCGTCGGCCGAGCTGCTGGAAGACCGCGTGGCGCAGGCCCTGGCGCTGGTCGCCGAGGTGCGGGCGCAATGGCAGGGCTGGCGCGATGGCGTGGAAACCCTGTTCCCGCAGTTGCAGGACCACACCCTGCGTGCCAGCTGGAAAACCCAGTTGCGCGCGCCGCTGCAGGGCATCTTCACCGGTGGCGCGTTCGAAGCCATCCTGGCCGAGTGCACGGCCATTCACCAGCGCGTGCTCAAGGGCCGCGTCTGGGTGGCGTTGCATATGCACGCCGGCGACGGCAACGTGCACACCAACATCCCCGTCAACAGCGACGACTACGAGATGCTGCAGGCCGCCCACGGCGCGGTCAAGCGCATCATGGCGCTGGCGCGCGCGCTGGACGGCGTGATCTCGGGCGAGCACGGTATCGGCATCACCAAGCTGGAGTTCCTGAGCGATGCCGAACTGCAGCCGTTCACCGACTACAAGGCCAAAGTGGACCCCGAGGGACGCTTCAACAAGGGCAAGTTGCTACGAAATAAGGAGCAAACTGCGCAGTATCCACAAGGGCTGGATGCGGATTTGACCAATGCGTACACACCGTCCTTCGGCCTGATGGGCCACGAGTCGCTGATCATGCAGCAGAGCGACATCGGCGCCATTGCCGATTCGGTCAAGGACTGCCTGCGCTGCGGCAAGTGCAAGCCGGTGTGCAGCACCCACGTGCCGCGCGCCAACCTGCTGTACAGCCCGCGCAACAAGATCCTGGCGACCTCGCTCTTGGTGGAGGCCTTCCTGTACGAAGAGCAGACGCGCCGCGGCATCTCCATCAAGCACTGGGAAGAATTTGAGGACGTGGCCGACCACTGCACGGTCTGCCACAAGTGCCTGTCACCGTGCCCGGTGAAGATCGACTTTGGCGACGTGTCCATGAACATGCGCAACCTGCTGCGCAAGATGGGCAAGAAGAGCTGGCGCCCGATGGCGGCGTTCCAGGCCTGGTTCATCGGCACGCAGAGCATTGGCGGCATCCAGTTTGCCCATGCGCTGACCAACCTCAGCTTCAAGGGCCAGCGCCTGGGCAACCGCGTGATGTCGCTGGTGGCGCGCAAGCAGACCGGCGCGCCGCCCGCCACCGTGGGCACCGCACCGATCAAGGAACAGGTCATTCACTTCATCAACAAGAAGATGCCCGGTGGCCTGCCCAAGAAGACCTCGCGCGCGCTGATGGACATCGAAGACCCGGATTACGTGCCCATCATCCGCAACCCGCAGACCACGACGGCCGAGACCGAGGCGGTGTTCTACTTCCCCGGCTGCGGCTCGGAGCGCCTGTTCAGCCAGGTCGGCCTGGCCACCCAGGCCATGCTG
>JBAQKO010000209.1:0-1848 GCA_049301075.1 Rhodoferax sp. | reverse complement strand
CATCAGCACGGTGATGCCGTGGTCCACGTTGAGGCGCCACAGCAGGTCCATGATCTCGCGGCTGCGCTGGGTGTCGAGGTTGCCGGTGGGCTCGTCGGCCAGCAACACGGCCGGCTCGGTAACGATGGCGCGCGCAATGGCCACGCGCTGCTGCTGCCCGCCCGACAGTTCGGCCGGCGTGTGGTGTTCCCAGCCCTTGAGGCCCACGGATTCCAGCGCCCGGGCCGCCGCCGCATGGCGGGCGCCGGCCGCTTCGCCGCGGTACAGCAGGGGCAGTTCCACATTCTCCTGGGCCGTGGTGCGGGCCAGCAGGTTGAAGCCCTGGAACACGAAACCAAAGTAGCGCCGCCGCAGGCGCGCGCGCTGGTCGCGCGTCAGCGTCTCCACGTGGGCGCCGTTGAACAGGTACTCGCCACTGGTGGGCGTGTCCAGCCCGCCCAGCGTATTCATGGCGGTGGACTTGCCCGACCCGCTGGGCCCCATGATGGCCACGAAGTCGCCCGCCTCAATGTCCAGGTTCACGCCCTTGAGCGCCTGCAGCGCCGTGGCACCTTCGCCGTAGACCTTGGTGATGCCGCGCAGGCGGATCAGCGGCTCACTCATGGCGTGGCCCCGGCAGCGCGCTGGTCGGTGATGACGGCCATGCCCTCCTGCAGCTCCTCGCCACTCACCTCGGTCATGCGGCCATCCGAAATGCCGGGCATCACGGTCACCGCCACGGCCTGACCGTCCTTGAGTACCCAGACCTGCTTGGCACTGGCCGTGGCGCCTTTGGCGTCCCCGGGCTTGCGCGGCGCGGTCCGGGGCATGCGCGGCAGAAGCTTGGACATGACGCCACTGCCCCCCGCATCGGCAGCCACCGCTTTACCGCTGGCGCGTGACGGCACGAACCGCAGCGCCGTGTTGGGCACCAGCAGCACGCCGGTGCGCTCGGTGGACACAATGGTGGCCGCCGCCGTCATGCCCGGGCGCAGGCTCAGATCGGTGTTGTCCACATCCAGGTAGGTGGTGTAAGTGACCACGTTGTCGGTCTTGGTGGAACCATACGCCACGCGGGTGATCTTGGCCGGATAGCGGCGCGACGGGTAGGCGCTGACCGTGAAACTGGCCTTCTGCTCCACCTGGACCGAACCCACGTCGGCTTCGTCCACGCTCACCTCCAGCCGCAAGCGGGCGATGTCTTCGGCAATGGAAAACAGCGTCACGGCCTGCAACGAAGCCGCCACGGCGTTGCCGGGGTCCACTGAACGGGACAGCACCACGCCGTCGATGGGAGAACGGATGGACGCCTTGGACAGGTTGGTCTCATCGGTGGACAGGGTGGCGCGCGCCTGGGCCACGTTGGCGCGGGCGCTGTCTTCGGCGGCCACGGAGCGGTCCACGGTGGCGCGGGCGGTATCGAGCTCGGTGGCCGATGGCACCTTGCCACCGGAGAGGCGCGCCACTTCTTCAAAACGGGCCAGACTGGCCTGCGACTCCTTGACCGTGGCCGTGCTCTGCGCCTGCTGAGCCAACGCGGCGGCCAGCGCGGCACGCGAGCGCAGCACCTGGTCCGACAACTTGGAGGTGTCCAGCTCCACCAAAATCTGTCCCTTCTTGACCCGGTCATTGACGTCGACAAATACCCGGGTAACCGTACCCGAAAGCTCGCTTCCGATGTTCACGGCACGCGTGGGCTGCAAGGTGCCGTTGGCCGAAACCGTCAGCGTCAGGTTGCCCTTGCGCACGGCCTCCGTCACATAGCTGGGCTGGGCACTGGTGCTCTTTCGGGCCTGCCAGTACACCAACCCGCCGGCCACCAACAGCACGGCGGCAGCGGCGATCCAGAGCACGCGGCGTTGCCACCAG
>JBAQKO010000208.1:0-1895 GCA_049301075.1 Rhodoferax sp. | reverse complement strand
GGACTATGTGGTGGCGTACCAGCGCCAGGCGCCCACCCTGGATGGGGCACAGCGGGCGTTGGCCTGCCAGGCGGCGCAGGATGGTTCCGTCTGGCTGTTCAGCAGTTCGGAGGCCATTGGCAACCTGGTGGCAGCCTGTGGCGGCCAGTCCTGGCAGCAGGCGCGGGCCGTGGTGACCCATCCGCGCATTGCGCAGGCGGCCCGTGCGGCCGGCTTTGCCGTGGTGTGCGAATCACGCCCGACGCTGGCAGCGGTGCTGGCCTCGATAGAATCGCTGCAATGAACACCGAGTCCACTGTTACCGTGCCGCCGTCCCCTATGGAGGGGGCTTCCACCGCACTACCTGTGCCCCCGGCGCGCCCTGCGGGCTCGCGTCTGCAGTGGGTCCTGGGCGTGCTGGCGCTGGTCGCGTTGTTGGTCAGCGGGCTGTTGTGGCAAAAACTCTCGTCCATCCAGGAACAGCTGGCGCGCCAGAGTGCCGATTCCGGTGCCCAGGCCAATCAGGCAGCGGCCGTTGCCAAGCAGGCGCAGGCCCTGGCGCTGGAGACCGCCGCCAAGCTGGCGGTGACGGAAGCCCGGTTGAGCGAAGTGTCGCTGCAGCGCACCCAGCTGGAAGACCTCATGCAGAGCCTGTCACGCTCGCGGGACGAGAACCTGGTGGTGGATATAGAGTCGGCGGTGCGTCTGGCGCAGCAGCAGGCGCAGCTGACCGGCAGCGTGGAGCCCCTGTTGGCGGCCCTCAAGAGCGCGGAGGTCCGCATCAACCGCGCGGCCCAGCCCCGCCTGACCCCCCTGCAGCGCGCGCTGGCACGGGACATTGCGCGCATCAAGGCCACGGCCCTGGCCGACACACCGGCGCTGCTGGTCCGGCTTGACGAGCTGGTGCAACTGGCCGATGAGCTGCCGGTGGCCAATGCCGTGGCGTCACCCCGGATCAACGATTCCCTCAAGCGCAAGCCGGAGGAAGCCGTCACCACGTGGTGGATGCGTATGGGGCTGGTCGTGCGCGACGAGGCGCGCAACCTGGTGCGGGTCAGCCGCCTGGAAGACCCGCAGGCCGCCCTGTTGTCGCCAGAGCAGTCGTTCTTCCTGCGTGAGAACCTCAAGCTCAAGCTGCTTAATGCCCGTCTGGGGCTGCTGTCGCGCCAGACCGATTCGGTGCGTTCCGATCTGGCCACCGCAGCGGTTTCCATGGGGCGTTATTTCGACACCTCGTCACGCCGGACCCAGACCGCCCTGGCCTTGCTGAACCAGGTGCAGGGCCAGCTCAAGGCGCTGGAGTTGCCCCGCGTGGATGACACGCTGGCGGCCCTGGCTACTGCCGCCGCCGGACGCTAGCCATGCGGGTCGCACTCTGGCTTACGGCCCTGTTCGCCATTGCGGTGGCGAGTGCCCTGTTTGCGGGCAACAACCACGACGTGGTCACGGTGTTCTGGGCACCGTACCGGGTGGACCTGTCGCTCAACCTCGCGCTGCTGGTATTGGCGGTCAGTTTTGTCGTGCTGCATTTCGCCCTGCGGGCCCTGTCGGCCTTGCTAAGCATTCCCCACCAGGCGCGCAGATGGCGGTTGTTGCAAAAAGAGCGGGCCATCCATGGTGCCCTGCTCGATTCACTGGCCCACCTGGTGGCCGGGCGCTTTGTGCGCGCGCGCAAGGCGGCCGAGCTGGTGGTTTCGCTGGAAGACTCGGTGGAGCACGGCGGTGAACATCTGGCCTATGCCGGACGGCTGCGCACGCTGGTGCACCTGCTGGCCGCCGAGAGCGCGCATGCCTTGCAGGACCGCCCGGTGCGGGACGCGCACTTCCAGCTGGCCCTGGAACAGGCGGCCAGCCGGGAGGCGCAGGACGCCCGCGACGGGGTTCAGCTGCGGGCTGCCCGCTGGGCGCTGGAAGAC
>JBAQKO010000207.1:0-5012 GCA_049301075.1 Rhodoferax sp. | reverse complement strand
GAACAGCCGCCGCCAGCGCACCGTGCGTCCGCCGTGACCCGCATAGCCCCCCAGGTCACGGAAATTGGTGGCACCGGCAAGGTTCAAAGATCGGGCGGGAGGCGTGGTGTTCATACGGTGTCCATTATGGCCGTGGCCTGCCGCGACACCCTGTCGGCCAGTGCGGTCTCCACCTATGGCTTAATAACGGTTTTCAACTCTAAAGCCGAGAAATCTCATGGGCAAACAAATCGTCACCGAAGCAGACCGCAAAGCCACCCCCGCACCCAAGCCGCTGCCCGGCATGACCCTGGCAACCGGTGGCCGCGGCCAGAAGATCAGTCTCGAGCGTGGCACTGCCACCCGCAGCAAGAAAAACCCTGGCAAGCGCTCCAAGAAGGGCGGTTGATTCCCCCTCGCCCAACATTTCGCTTGCCCGATATTTTGGGCACAAAAATAGCTGCAAAGCGCATTCCAATTGCGCCTGCAGCTATTTTTTTGATAGCGTTTGTTATCCCGACACCGACACCTGCATACCGCCGGAACACGGGCCGCTGCAGCGGTTGCGCACCACCGGTACACTGCAACCCGTTGCCCACTACCGCCCGCCCCCATGCACCCCAACGCCCATACCCTCACCCGCTTTTACGACGCTTTTGCACAACTGGACGCCCAGACCATGGCCGCGTGCTATGCCGACGACGCCACGTTCGAGGACGCCGTGTTTTCCCTGCGCGGCAAGCGCGAGGTGGCGGGCATGTGGAGCATGCTGACAGAGGCCACCCGGGCCAAAGGACGGGACGACTGGCAACTCGACTACAGCGGCGTGGCCGCCGACGCCGCAACGGGGCAGGCGCACTGGGAGGCGCGCTACCGCTTCAGCGCCACCAACCGCCTGGTGCTCAACCGCATCGATGCCCGCTTCACCTTCAACAGCCAGGGGCTGATTGCGACGCACCGGGACCGTTTCGATTTCTGGGCCTGGTCGCGCCAGGCCCTGGGCGCGCCCGGCTGGCTGCTGGGCTGGACCCCTTTGCTGCGCGACAAGGTGCGCCGGCAGGCCGCGACCAACCTCCAGAAATACCTGGCTTCCCGGGGTACGCCGTAAGCCGGTTCAGGGGCTTCGAACGTCCACGCCCCACTCATCGGCCATGACCTGCAGCAGGTCATGGGCCGCAACCGGTTTGGTAAAGAAATGGCGAATGCCTGACCGCGCCAGATCGCCCTGGTCAATGCCGCCGCCGTGTCCGGTGCACAGAATCACCGGCAGGTCGGGCCGGACCGCATGCAGGCGCTCGGCCAGTGTCGTGCCATCCATGCCCGGCATGGTCTGGTCCGTAATCAGCAAATCCACCTCCTGGCCGGTGCTGGCAAACGCGGCCAAGGCGGCGTCCGGACTGCTGAACAGCGTCACCCGGTAGCCTTGTCCCTCCAGCAATTCACCCAGATACCGGGTGACCGCGGGCTCGTCGTCGACCACCCAGATGTGCTGGCCCATGCCCCGCAGCAACGCCCCTTCACCAAGTGGCTCGTCCGGCGCGGCCAGCGCGAGTGAGGCGATCGGAAACAGGAGCTGGAACATGCTGCCCTGCCCCAGCTGCGATTCGACCACGATATGCCCACCGGCACGCAGCACGATGCCCTGCACCATGGACAAGCCCAGGCCCGTTCCCTTGCCGACGTCCTTGGTGGTAAAAAAAGGATCAAACATGCGCTGCCGGTGCGCCGGCGCGATGCCGCTGCCGGTGTCGGTCACTTCCAGCGCCAGATAGGGCCCGGTCAGGCGCTGCCCGCTGATGGCGCACACCTGCCCATGTGCCTGCATCCGGTGCAGGCGGATACCGATCACGCCATGGCCGTCGATGGCGTCGCGGGCATTGATGATGAGGTTGAGCAGAATCTGGTTCAGGTCCCCGGCGTCCATCAGGATGCTCAGGTCGTCCTCCAGCCGGACATCGAGTTGAATGCTGGAGGGAATGGAGGGCCGCACCATGGCCAGGACCTCCTGCACCACGGCCGCCGGCGAGATGGCCTGCGCCGCCGCGCTGGATTTGGTACGGGAGAACACCAGCATCTTGGCGATCAGGTCGCGGGCCCGCTCGCTGGCCAGGATGACCTCGCGCAGGTAGCTGGCCAGCTTGCTTTGCTTGTCGGGCACCAGCCGGTCCAGCGCCAGCTTGGAGTAGCCCAGCACGGACGCCAGGATGTTGTTGAAGTCGTGGGCCACACCGCCGGTGAGCTGCCCCAGCGCCTCCATTTTTTGCGATTGCTGCAGTTGGCGCTCTAGATCCAGCTGGACCGCCGCCGAGAGCACCTGGTCGGTGGTGTCGCGGACAAAAACAAAATACTGCTGCACTTCCGGGTCAAACGTCAGCGACACGGCCACCGACACCTCGTGCCCCAGCTTGTGGCGCAAGCGTGCCTCGAACTGGTCGTGGCCGAGCTGGGTCGTTTCTTCCATACGCGCCCCGATTTCCGACAGGCGGCTGGCGGCGCCCAGCTGCTGGGCATGCATGGCACGCAACTCCCCCACCGTATACCCCGACAGGCGGGAAAAAGCGGCATTGGCCTCCAGCAGCTTGCCGTGCGCGTCCGCAATCAGGAATCCGTCAATCGCCGTTTCCAGCACCCGCTTGTGTCGCTCGCGCGCGCGGCGGTTTTCCGTCACGTTCTCTGCCACCGACACAAAGCCTTCCAACTCACCGGATTCGCTGCGCAAGGACGTCACCATGCGATTGATGATGAGGCGCTTGCCACCGTCATCCCGCAACTCGACCACCCCCCGCCAGCGCCCCGATGCCATCAGCGCCTCCCGCATGGCCGCGGCGACTTCCGGATCGGGCGTTACCGGCGCCGCGAACAGGGAAAGACTTGGTTCCTGCTCCTGAGGCACGGCCGCCAGCAAGCGCTGCGACGCCCGGTTGCGCCAACGCACGCGACCCTGGGCATCGGTCACCAGCACGGGCGCGGTGGTGGACTCCAGCGCCAGCGCCTGGGTTCGCAGGGTTTCGTTGGCCTGTTGCAGCAAATCGGTCTTGTGGGCCAGCCGGACATACGGCGCGCGCACGCTGATGACAAACATGGCCTGGTAGATCAGGCTGTAGCTCACAATCTTGTACAGGTGCCCCAGCAGGTTCTGCGCGTCGTTGACTTCCGAATACGCCGTGAAAAAAACCTCTCCCAGCGCTGCCACGGCGGCGGCAGAAAAAATCAGGGCGGAAAACTCGCTTCCCGTCGTCCGCGCCTGCCGGTAGTACCGCCACGCGGCAAGCGCCAGCAAGCCGGTGATAACCCACTCGAGCACCACCTTCAGGTTGGTCACCCCAACCCCTTCCACGAACGTACGGGGCAAGTCCGCCTCATGGAACATCACCGTGCTTAACACCACCGCGTTCACCACGGTATAGGCCGCCAGGATGTCGTAGCGCATGCGTCGCGAAGGCGGCGCCAGATCGGGCACGAGACTGACCCCCGCCAAGGTAGCCGCCACCAGAAAACGGGCCGCCAGCCACAGCGCGATGCCCTTTTCCGCCGAGGACGGCGTCACCATGTCCGGCATGCCCTTGAACGACAGGGCGTGCGAAAAATCCAGCCACCCGGCCGCAAACAGGGCCACCGCAATGAACAGCAAGGACGCCGAGCCCTCCTTGGAGGGGGTATGCCACACCGTGGCAAAAACCAGGAACGCCACCATGGTGGCGACAAACTCGACGGTTGTGTGGATGAGCAGGTAGTACCCGGGCGGAATGCGCAGCTCTTGCAGGGGCAATGCCATCGCCAGCAACAGCAGCGCCCCCAGCACCCCCACCAGGGCCACCTGCTCGCGCAACAGCGAGGGGCTGACGGCGCGCGTCGCGCGCAAGCGGGGCAGCAGGCTCACGCGCGTACCCCGCTGTGCCAGTCCATGGCGCCCGTGCTGCGGATCGCGCTGAAGAGGTGCATGCCCAGGTCATCCGGCGAGGCCGGGGGAACCCCCAATTCCTCGGGCTGGTGCTTGACGATCTCCAGAAAAATGGCGGTGAGTTCGGGGTCGCGCCAGCCCTGCGCCGCCTCCGCCTCCATGATGCGAACAATTTCCTGGCGCTCCAGCGCCTGCTTGTAGGGCCGCGCGTGGGCCAATGCATCGTAAATGTCCACCGTCTGGAACACACGGGCCAGCAGGGGAATGCGGTCGCCCCGCAACCCGTCCGGGTAGCCACTGCCATCCCATTTTTCATGGTGGTGGCGGATGATCGGCACCGTGAGTTGCATGGTCTTGAGTCCGCCCACCAGCCGGGCCCCGATGTCCACATGCTGGCGCATGACGACCCACTCGTCCTCCGTCAGCTTGCCGGGTTTGAGCAGAATCCGGTCGGGGATGCCCAGCTTGCCAATGTCATGCAGCACGCCACCGCGGCGCAAGGCCATCAATTCGTCCGCCCCCAAGCCCAGGGCCTTGCCCAGCACCACTCCACTGTGGGACAGGCGCGAACAGTGGTCACCCGTGTTGCCGTCCTTGGCTTCCACCATGCGGGCCAGTGCGAACAGCATGGATTCGGCGCTGTCGAGCTGATCCGTGAGGCGCTTGCGGGCCACGGCGGCGTCGACGCGGGCCAGCAGTTCACGGGGCTCAAACGGTTTGCGCAGGAAATCGTCCGCGCCGGCCGACAGGCTTTGCGTCAAATTGTCGATGTCCCCGTCGCCCGTCACCATCAGGATGGGCAGCATGGCCAGCCCCAACTCACCCCGGATGCGCCGGCATACCTCGTCGCCATCCATGCCGGGCATGCGTTTGTCCAGCAGCACCATGTCGAAGCTGTGCACGCGCAACAGGTCCAGCACTTCCCGGCCGGAGCCCGCCTGCGTGACGGCGTAACGGGAGGGCGTCAGTACATCGCACGCCAGCATCCGGTGCGCGGGATCGTCATCGACCACCAAAATGCGGCAGGGACCGGCATGACCCAAGGATTGAAACGGTTCACGAGCAAACACCATCTTTTCCCCCTACGCATATTTTTTGTTGTCAGTCTTCTATGCCCATCAAGGTCAACAAC
>JBAQKO010000206.1:0-7211 GCA_049301075.1 Rhodoferax sp. | reverse complement strand
CCTGGGCGGCGTGTCATCTTCTTGTCGGCCAGGTACTTGTCGGCGCCGGCTTTGATCATGGGCTTGAGTATCTGTTCGTCGGCCTGGATGAAGTCGGAAGTGAAGTTCCACTTCTTGCCGTCCCAGGTCTGCACACGGGCCCAGGTGGAACCCATGTGGTCCGAGCAGGAGGTGGACAGGGGGCGCATGACGCCCGTGAAGCCCAGCGCATCCAGCCGCTTCTGGTCCAGGTTCAGGTTTTCCAGGCCCCAACGCACCTGCTCGCCGGTCATGACCTTGCCCTTGCCAAAACGCTCCTGCGCGCGGCGCACAGCTTCCACGCCCAGCATCCCGATGATTGCGCCGCGGGTGTAGAGCACCTGGCCCACTTCGTCCTTGGGTCCGGTTCCCTGGCCCTTGGCGTGCACATATTTCAGGATGTCCTGGATCACCTTGGGTTCCTGGCCCGAAGTGTTCAGCGCCAGCGCGTTGTAACCCTTGGCACCTTCGCCCACGTCCTTCACGTCCGGCTCGGCACCGGCCCACCACACGCCGTACATTTTTTCACGCGGATAACCGGTGGCCTGTGCTTCCTTCAGGGCGGTGGAGTTCATCACACCCCAGCCCCACAGCAGCACGTAGTCCGGCTTGCTCTGGCGCACTTGCAGCCAGGCCGATTTCTGCTCCACGCCAGGCGCCGTCACGGGGATCAGCTGCAGGTCAAAACCATGCATCCGGGCGCGCTCCTGCAGCAGCGGAATGGGCTCCTTGCCAAACGGAGAGTCGTGGTAGACCAGCGCAATCTTCTTGCCCTTGAGCTTGTCGAGTCCGCCTTCCTTCTTGCCCAGATACTGGATCAGGATGTCGGCGCCGGTCCAGTAGCTGCCCATCATCGGGAAGTTCCACTTGAAGGCCTGGCCGTCCTGCGCCACCGACAGGCCGTAGCCCAGCGTGATCAGGGGCACCTTGTCGTGGGGCGCCTTCTCGGTCAGTGCGAAGGTGATGCCGGTGGCCTGGGGATCGAACAGCGACACGCCCGGGCGGCTCTTGAGGCGTTCATAACACTCCACGCCGCGGTCCGTGGCGTAACCGGTTTCACATTCCTCAAACGTGATCTTCACGCCGTTGATGCCGCCATCGCGGGCGTTGACCATCTTGAGGTAATCCTGCTTGCCGTTGGCCCATGGCACACCGTTCGGTGCGTAAGGGCCCGTGCGGTAGGACAGCAGCGGGAAAAACTGTTCCTTGGCTTGGGCGAATGCGTTGGTCGACATGAGCGATACGCCAGCCGCCACGGCAGCCACTGCCAGAATCACATTGCGAACTTTCATTGTTGTCTCCTAAATAATCAAAAAGCACACTACCCCGAAAACCGGTCACCCCCGCTCAGTGCGGGAACGGCCACAAACGCAGCTTCTGCTTGCCCGTCGCCCAGAGCTTGGCCATGCCGTGCGGCTCCACGATCAGGAACCAGACGATCAGGCCGCCAAACACCATCAGCTCGGCGTGGGACACGCCCGCTGTGGAAATCTCGATGCCGAACAACGCCGCCAGGGCCGGCAGGAACTGGCTCAGCGCAATCGGCAACACCACGATGAAGGCCGCGCCAAAGAAACTGCCCATGATGGAACCCATGCCACCGAGGATCACCATGAACAACAGGCGAAACGACTGGTCCACCGAGAACGCCGCCGGCTCCCACGCACCCAGGTAGATAAAGGCCCACAAGGCACCCGCCACGCCCACGATGAAGGAGCTGACCGCAAACGCGCTCAGCTTGGCGTACATGGGGCGGATGCCGATGACGGCCGCCGCCACGTCCATGTCACGGATGGCCATCCACTCCCGGCCCACGGCACCGCGCACCAGGTTTTTCGCCAGCAGGGCGATCACGGCCAGCAGCGTCAGGCAGAACCAGTATTTGTTGAGCGGGCTTTCCAGCGACAGGCCGAACACCTGCAGATCGGAAACCGACACCGAGCCGGAGGTCGAATTGTTGGTGAACCACTGGACGCGCAGGAACATCCAGTCGGCAAAGAACTGGGCGGCCAGCGTGGCCACGGCCAGGTACAGGCCCTTGACCCGCAGACTGGGCAAGCCAAACACCATGCCGAACAGCATGGCACACACGCCGCCCAGGATCAGCGCCACGAGCAGCGGCATGCCGTCCACGCGCACAAAGAAGTTGTAGGCCGAGTAGGCACCCACCGCCATGAAGGCGCCGGAGCCCAGCGAAATCTGACCGCAGTAACCCACCAGGATGTTCACCCCGATGGCCGCCAGCGAAAAGATCAGGAACGGAATCAGGATGGCGCGGAACATGTAGTCGCTGGCCAGCAGGGGCACTGCCACGAACGCGCAGGCCAGCAGCGCGAACACTGCCACGCGGTCTTGCGCGATGGGGAAGATCTGCTGATCCGCCCGGTAATGGGTCTTGAACTGGCCGTTTTCTCTGTAGAACATATTTTTTACTCAAACGCGATCAATGATCTTCTCGCCGAACAAGCCTTGCGGACGAATCAGCAAGAAGCCCAAGGCCAGCACATAGGCAAACCAGATTTCGATGCCACCGCCCACGAAGGGGCCCAGGTACACCTCGGACAGCTTCTCGCCCACGCCGATGATCAGGCCGCCCACAATGGCGCCGGGCACCGAGGTCAACCCGCCCAGAATGACCACCGGCAGCGCACGCATGGCCACCGTGGTCAGCGAAAATTGCACGCCCAGCTTGGAGCCCCAGATCATCCCGGCCACCAGCGCCACCACGCCGGCCACGCACCAGACGATGACCCAGATGTGGTTGAGCGGAATGCCAATGCTTTGCGCCGCCTGGTGGTCGTCGGCCACGGCACGCAGGGCGCGGCCGGTGGCGGTTTTCTGGAAGAACACGCTGAGCAGCGCCACCAGCACGGCGGCGATGATGGCGGCATACAGGTCTTCCTTGTTGATCAGGATGCCGCCCGCGAAGGCGCCTTCCAGCACCATGACCGGGTCCTTGGGCATGCCGATGTCGATGGAATAGATGTTGCTGCCAAAAATGGTCTGCCCCAGGCCCTCCAGGAAATAGGTGATGCCCAGCGTGGCCATCAGCAGCGTGGTGCCTTCCTGGTTGACCAGGTGGCGCAGCACCAGGCGCTCAATCACCCAGGCCACCGCGAACATCACCGCACCGGCAATCACAAAGGCCGCCACGTTCACCACCACCGGGTCCTGCACCCCGGTCCATTGGGGAATCCACTCGGCAAAACGCGCCATCGCCAGCGCGGCAAACAGCACCATGGCGCCCTGCGCGAAATTGAACACGCCCGACGCCTTGAAAATCAGCACAAAACCCAGTGCCACCAGCGAATACAACATGCCGACCATCAGGCCGCCAAACAGTGTTTCCAGAAAAAATGCCATGGTCTTGTTCCTTAGTGGCTGGTGCCGAGGTAGGCGCTGATCACGTCTTCGTTGTTGCGCACTTCATCGGGCGTGCCGTCACCGATCTTCTTGCCGTAGTCCAGCACCACCACGCGGTCGGAGATGTCCATCACCACGCCCATGTCGTGCTCGATCAGCACCACGGTGGTTCCGAACTCGTCGTTCACGTCCAGCACAAAGCGGCACATGTCCTGCTTTTCTTCCACGTTCATGCCGGCCATGGGTTCGTCCAGCAGCAGCACCTGCGGCTCCATGGCCAGGGCGCGGCCCAGGTCGACCCGCTTTTGCAGGCCGTAGGGCAGCTGGCCCACCGGCGTCTTGCGGTAGGCCTGGATTTCCAAAAAGTCGATGATGCGTTCCACCGCCTCGCGGTGGCGGATTTCCTCGCGCTCGGCCGGGCCAATGCGCAGCGCCTGCATCAGGATGTTGCTCTTGATCTTGAGGTTGCGCCCGGACATGATGTTGTCCAGCACGCTCATACCCTTGAACAGGGCCAGATTCTGGAACGTGCGGCCAATGCCCATCACCGCCACCTGGTGGCTGTCCATGTGCTTGAACGACTGGCCGCGGAAGGTGATGGAGCCCTGCTGCGGCGTGTAGACACCGTTGATGCAGTTGAGCATGGAGCTCTTGCCTGCGCCGTTGGGGCCAATGATGGCGCGCACTTCGTGCTCGCGCACGTTGAAGGAGATGTCGGTCAGCGCCTTGACGCCGCCGAAGCTCAGGGAGATGTTCTTGACGTCCAGAATGACGTCGCCAATTTTCTTGCTCATGCTGCGGCCTTCACGGGGGCAAAGGTCTTTGCGTCGTCAATCTTCAACGTGGCGCTCACGCTGCCGGTGCGCCCGTCTTCGAACTTGACCTGGGTTTCAATGAATTGCGAGGTTTTTCCGCTGTACAGCGCATCCACCAGCACGTTGTAGCGTTCGGCAATGAAGCCGCGTCGAACCTTGTTGGTGCGGGTGAGCTCGCCGTCATCGGCATCGAGCTCCTTGTGCAGCACCAGGAAGCGGCTGACCTGGCTGCCCGCCAGCAGGGCGTCCACGCTGAGGTCGGCGTTGACCTGCTCGACGCACTCCTTGATCAGCCGGTAGACCTCGGGTTTCTGCGCCAGGTCGGTGTAGCCCGCGTACGGCAGGTTGCGCCGCTCGGCCCAGTTACCCACGGCGTCGAAGTCGATGTTGATGAAGACGCACACCTGGTCGCGGCCGTCGCCATAGGCCACCACTTCCTTGATGTGCTGGAAGAACTTGAGCTTGTTCTCCACATACTTGGGCGCGAACATGGCGCCGTCGTTGGCGCCGCCCTTGATGCGGCCCACGTCTTTCACGCGGTCGATGATCTTGAGGTGGCCGTGGCCGTCAATGAAACCGGCGTCACTGGAGTGGTACCAGCCGTCGGCCGTCAGCACCTCGGCCGTGGCCGTGGGGTTTTTGTAGTACTCCTTGAGCAGGCCGGGCGACTTGATCAGGATTTCGCCGTTGTCGGCCACCTTGATCTCCACGCCGTCGCAGGGCACACCCACCGTATCGGCCCGTGCCTCGTGGTCAGGCTGCAGGCACACGAACACCGCGGTCTCGGTCGAACCGTAGAGCTGCTTGAGGTTGATGCCAATGGAGCGGAAGAAACTAAACAGGTCCGGGCCAATGGCCTCGCCGGCCGTGTAGGCCACGCGCACGCGGCTCATGCCCAGGTTATTGCGCAGCGGGCCGTACACCATGAAGTTGCCCAGCGCATACAGGACGCGGTCCAGCGCCGACACCGATTTGCCGTCCATCAGCGCCGGGCCGACGCGCTTGGCCACCCGCATGAAGTAATGGAACATGCCGCGCTTGATGGCGCCGGCATCTTCCATACGGATCATCACGCTGGTCAGCAGCCCTTCGAAAATGCGGGGTGGGGCAAAGTAGTAGGTCGGACCGATTTCTTTCAGGTCGATGGTGACCGTGGCCGCCGACTCGGGGCAGTTCACCACATAGCCGCACGCCAGCCACTGGGCGTAGCTGAAAATGTTCTGGCCGATCCAGGCCGGCGGCAGGTAGGCCAGCACTTCTTCGGCGTGGGTCAGGCGGTCGAATTCAGCCCCCACGCGCGCCCGGTTCAGCAGCGAGTTGTGGGTGTGCACCACGCCCTTGGGGTTACCCGTGGTTCCCGAGGTGAAGAACATGGCCCCCACATCGTCGGGTTGCGCCTGGTTCACCTGGCTGGCATAGAAATCGGGGTGCACGGCGATGAAGGCGCGCCCGGCACCTTGCAATTCGTCCAGCGCGGCCAGGCCGGGCTCGTCGTACTTGCGCAGGCCCCGCGGGTCGTCGAAGTAGATGTGCGCGAGCTGCGGGCAGGATTCGCGGATCTCCAGCAGCTTGTCCACCTGCTCCTGGTCTTCGGCAAAGGCAAAGCGCACTTCGGCGTTGTTGATGGGAAACACGCACTCGGCGGCGGCGGCGTCCTGGTACAGCGGCACGGGAATGGCCCCCAGCGATTGCACCGCCAGCATGGTTGCGTACAGGCGCGGCCGGTTGGCCCCCACCACCACCATGTGCTCGCCGCGGCGCAGACCCGCCTGGTGCAGGCCGGCCGCCAGTTGCTGCACCATGGTCGCCAGATCCGCCCAGGACAGCGACTGCCAGATGCCATATTCCTTCTCGCGCATGGCGGGCGCGCCCGGGCGCTCGCTGGCATGCTTCAGAAGTAGTCGCGGGAAAGTCGTTTGCATTCCGGTTCCTTGTCACCTTTGCGTAGCCCTGAACTTGTGCAACAGGGCTTTGTATGGTTGTGATTATTAACTTGGCATTTGACGTCGAGTTGTCATTCGGACGACAATTGGCGTCTTTCTCGGTAGGTGTTTTCCCTGCACTTTCACCCACCTTACAGCGCACCGCCCCATGCCCATCGACGCTTCGCTCCACCAACGCCGCCGCGCCCTGACAGCGGGAGAACTCGACGCCATTCCGTGGATCCATCTGCTGGCACCGCAGGAGCGCGAGCGCGCCGTGGCGGACCTGAAAATTGCCGAGGCCAGCCCCGGCGAATACGTCTGCCGCATGGGCCGCCCGGCAACCTACTGGTTTGGCGTGGTGGACGGCTTGCTCAAGATGAGCAGCGACAACGAGCAGGGGCAGACCATGACTTTCACCGGTGTGCCCCCCGGGGGCTGGTTTGGCGAGGGCACCGCCCTCAAACGGGAAGCCTACCGCTACAACATCCAGCCGCTGCGCAACAGCCACGTGGCCGGCCTGCACGTGGACACCTTCCACTGGCTGCTGGACCACTCCATCGGGTTCAACCGCTTCATCATGAACCAGCTCAACGAGCGCCTGGGCCAGTTCATTGCCGCGCGCGAGATTGACCGCATGACCAACCCCGACATCCGCGTCGCCCGCAGCCTGGCCACGCTCTTCAACCCGGTGCTCTACCCCGGCGTGGGCGAGGTGCTGCGCATCACGCAGCAGGAGCTGGCCTACCTGGTGGGCCTGTCGCGCCAGCGCGTGAACGAAGCCCTGACCAACCTAGCGGACCAGGGTTCCATCCGCGTGGAGTACGGCGGCCTGCGCGTGCTGGATTTGCCGGCGCTGCGCTCCCACGTTTTCTCAAGGAAAACAGGACTCTAGCCTTCGTGGATACTGCGTGAACAGCTACTGTTTTTATAGCAAATGGAAGGTTGCCTTGCGTGCCGCTGGGAGGGCGAAGCAGATACAACGAATATTTTGCGGAACTCACCCGATCAGGGGATAGGCAGGCGTGACGGCTTACACGAGAATTTTGGGGCAGCGAGTGCCAGCCGAAGGCTGGAATAAGCGCTGACTCAA
>JBAQKO010000205.1:0-6738 GCA_049301075.1 Rhodoferax sp. | reverse complement strand
GTGCTGCTGACCCAGGGCTCCAGCCAGGCACTCGACCTGGCGGCCCGCCGGCTGGTGCGCCCCGGCGACGCCGTGCTGGTGGACGAACCCGGCTATGCCAACCTGCTGTTTTCCCTGCGGTTTCTGGGCGCCCGGCTGGTGGGGGCGCCCCGCACACCGGCCGGGTATGACCTGGACACGCTGGAGGCCCGCATCATCGAGCACCGGCCCAAGGTGTTCTTTACTCAGCCGCGCCTGCAAAGCCCCACGGGCTCCACGGCCTCGCTGGCCCACCTGCACCGGATCCTGCAGCTGGCCGAGAAATACGACATCACCGTGGTGGAGAACGACATTTACGCCGACCTCGACCCCGGCTCGCACCCCTCCCTGGCCAGCCTGGACCAGTTGCGCCGGGTGGTGTACATCAGCAGCTTTTCCAAGACCATTTCGCCCAACATCCGGGTGGGTTACCTGGCGGCCAACCCGGAGCTGCTGGAAGACCTGGTGCGTCTGAAGATGATCTCGGGGCTGACCTCGTCCGAGTTCACCGAGCGCCTCGCCTACGGAGCCCTGATCGACGGCCGCTGGCGCAAGCACATCAAGACCCTGCGCGAGCGGCTGGCGCTGGGGCAGCAGCAGCTCTCAAGCCGTCTGCTGGAGCTGGGCTTTGAGCTGTTCACCGAACCCAAGGCCGGCATGTTCCTGTGGGCGCGCCACCCGGAGGTGCAGAACGCCGCCGAACTGGCCTACAAGGCCGCCGAGCAGGACATCCTGCTGGGCCCTGGCCACCTGTTCTCGGTGGACCTGGAGCCCAGCCCCTGGCTGCGCTTCAATGTGGCCTGGGCGCAGGACGAGGCCGTGCTCAGCTTCCTGACCGGGCTCAAAGCCACCTAAAATCACGGGTTCGCCTGCTTTTGCAGGGCACCCCCGCTATTTCACCGGAGTTCTTGCCCACCATGACCCAAGCCACCGTTACCGTTGCCGACATCCGCAAGACGTTTCTCGACTTTTTCGCCTCCAAAGGCCACACGGTGGTCCCCAGCAGCCCGCTTGTGCCGGGCAACGACCCCACGCTCATGTTCACCAACTCGGGCATGGTGCAGTTCAAGGACGTGTTCCTGGGCGCCGACAAGCGCTCTTACGTGCGTGCCGCCTCGGTGCAGGCCTGCCTGCGCGCCGGCGGCAAGCACAACGATCTGGAAAACGTGGGTTACACCGCCCGCCACCACACCTTCTTCGAGATGCTGGGCAACTGGAGCTTTGGCGACTACTTCAAGCGCGACTCGCTCAAGTGGGGTTGGGAGTTGCTGACCCAGGTCTACGGTCTGCCGGCCGAGAAACTGCTGGCCACCTGCTACATCGACGACGACGAAGCCTACGACATCTGGACCAAGGAAATTGGCCTGCCCCCCGAGCGCGTGATCCGCATTGGCGACAAGAAGGGCGGCAAGAAATACCAGTCGGACAACTTCTGGATGATGGCCGACACCGGCCCCTGCGGCCCCTGCTCGGAAATCTTCTACGACCACGGCGAACACATCCCCGGTGGCCCGCCCGGCAGCCCCGGCGAAGACGGCGACCGCTTCATCGAAATCTGGAACCACGTGTTCATGCAGTTCGACATGCAGCCCGATGGCAGCCTGCACAAGTTGCCCGCACCCTGCGTGGACACCGGCATGGGCCTGGAGCGCCTGGCCGCCATCCTGCAGCACGTGCACAGCAACTACGAAATCGACATCTTCGACACGCTCATCAAGGCCGCAGCCCGTGAGACCGGCTGCACCGACCTGGAGAACAAGAGCCTGCGCGTGATTGCCGACCACATCCGCGCCACGGCCTTCCTGGTGAGCGATGGCGTCATACCCAGCAACGAAGGCCGCGGCTACGTGCAGCGCCGCATCGTGCGCCGCGCTATCCGCCACGGCTACAAGCTGGGCCAGAAGACCCCGTTCTTCCACAAGCTGGTGGGCGATCTGGTGGGCGTGATGGGCGAGGCCTACCCCAACCTGGCGTCCCAGCAGGCCCGCATCACCGAAGTGCTGCGGGTGGAGGAAGAGCGTTTCTTTGAAACCCTGGCCACCGGCATGCAGATTCTGGACGAGGCACTGGCCGGCGGCGTGAAAACGCTGCCCGGCGAAGTGGCCTTCAAGCTGCACGACACCTACGGCTTTCCGCTGGACCTGTCGGCCGACGTGTGCCGCGAAAACGGTGTCGAAGTGGATGAAGCCGGCTTTCACGCCGCCATGGAGCAGCAAAAGGCCAAGGGCCGCGCCGCAGGCAAGTTCAAGATGGACCGCGCGCTGGAATACAACGGCGTGTCCAACGACTTCGTGGGTTACGAGCAGCTCACTATTGCTACCAAAGTAGTAGCACTCTACGCAGACGGTACGCCGGTTAACGAGCTAAATTCCGGGCAAAACGGGGTGGTCGTGCTGGACACCACGCCGTTCTATTCCGAGAGCGGCGGCCAGGTGGGCGACGAAGGCGCCATCTTCAGCGACCACGCCCTGTTTGAAGTGGGCGACACGCAAAAAATCAAGGCCGACGTGTTCGGCCACCACGGCACGCTCAAGACCGGCAGCCTCAAGGTGGGTGATGGCGTCACGGCCCACGTGAACGCCACGCTGCGCGCCGCTACCGTGCGCAACCATTCGGCTACCCACCTGATGCACAAAGCCCTGCGCGAAGTGCTGGGCGAGCATGTGCAGCAAAAGGGCAGCCTGGTGAACGCCGAGCGCACCCGCTTTGACTTTGCGCACAACGCACCGGTCACCGACGCGCAAATCCGCGAGATCGAAGTGCGCGTCAACGCCGAGATCCTGGCCAACGCCGCCACGCAGGCGCGGGTGATGGACATTGAGTCCGCCCAGAAGACCGGCGCCATGATGCTGTTTGGCGAGAAGTACGGCGAGTCGGTGCGCGTGCTCGACATCGGCTCCAGCCGCGAACTGTGCGGCGGCACCCATGTGCAGCGCACGGGCGACATTGGCCTGTTCAAGGTGGTGGGCGAGAGCGGCGTGGCCGCAGGCGTGCGCCGCATCGAAGCCGTGACCGGCCAGAACGCGCTGACCTACCTGCAGGACCTGGAAGACACCGTGGGCGCTGCGGCGGCCCTGGTGAAAGCGCCCGTGGCTGAGCTCACGGGCCGCCTGGGCCAGATGGTGGACAACGCGAAGGCGCTGGAAAAGGAGCTGGCGGCCCTCAAGGGCAAGCTGGCCTCCGCCCAGGGCGACGAGTTGCTGACACAGGCGCAAGACATCAACGGCGTCAAGCTGCTGGTGGCCCAGCTCGACGGCGCGGATGTCAAAACCCTGCGCGACACCATGGACAAGCTCAAGGACAAGCTCAAGACGGCCGTCATTGTGCTGGGCGTGGTCGATGGCGAGAAGGTGCAGGTGGCCGTGGGCGTGACGACCGACACCACCGGCAAGGTCAAGGCAGGTGAGCTGGTCAACTTCATCGCCGCGCAAGTGGGCGGCAAGGGCGGCGGCAAGGCCGACATGGCCATGGCCGGGGGCACCGAGCCCGCCAAACTGCCCGCCGCACTGGCCAGCGTGCAGGGCTGGCTGGCGGGCAAGCTCTGATTTGCTCCTGAATTGATAGCTGCCTGCGCAGGATTCATGCGGTCTGGAGTTCAATTTGACCGCTAATTTTTCCTGCTGGAGCCGGCTCCGAAGGCTGGCCGGTCTGCTGGCGCTGCTGGGCTCGGGCGCGTGGGCGCAGGGTTTTGATGTGCAGCCCTGGCCTTCGCGTATGCCGGTGCCGGCGCTGCAGGCCTCCGACCTGACCGGCAAGGTCTGGCGGCTGGCCGACCTGCGCGGCAAGGCCGTGCTGATCAACTTCTGGGCCAGCTGGTGCGAGCCCTGCCGTGCCGAGATGCCCTCGCTGCAGGCATTGGCCCAGCGCCAGGGACCGCAGAAACTGGTGGTGCTGGCGGTCAACTTCAAGGAGTCGGCCACGGCGGCGACCCAGTTTGCCCAGCGCAGCGGTTTGACGCTGCCGGTGCTGTTGGACCCCCAGGGCACCATCGCGCGCCAGTGGGGCGTGCGGATCTTTCCGTCTACCGTGTTGGTCGGCTCCGATGGCCGGGTGCGCGCCGTGGTGCGGGGTGGGCTGGACTGGGGCGGCGCAGATGCGGCGGCCTTGTGGGAGCCGTTGCTGGAAACCAGCCGGTAAGGCGGCCGGGCACGGCGCGGTGCCGGCGGAATGCCCCCGTTGGGAGCAGTGGAATCATGTGCGGGCTTGCATTTGGCGGGAGATGGCCTAGCATCTTCTGCAGGAGGGCTCCACAATGAAAATGAATGCTGTCATCCATTTTGAAATGCCGTATCGCGACCGGGTGCGTGCCGCCCGTTTTTATGCTGCGGCCTTTGGCTGGCAGACGCAGATGCTGGGGCCCGAGATGGGCAACTACCTTCTGGTGACAACCGCGGTGGAAGACGTCCGCGCCGGCGTGCCTGCCGGGGCGATCAACGGCGGGCTTTTCCCCTATCAACCCGACCAACCCGATCAGCACCCCTCGGTGACCATTGGGGTGGAGGATCTCTCCGCGGCCATGGCACGGGTCCAAAGCGCCGGGGGTACGGTACTGGGTGAACCCATGGAGATTCCCGGTGTGGGGCGCTATATCGCGTTCCGTGACACCGAAGGCAACCGCAACAGCATGTTGCAACCCATCATGGGCTGACGCTTGGCCGGCCTTCGCGTGCCGGCCGGGCCCGCTTTTTCTGGAGACCCAAACATGACCACCGGAACGGTCCGTCTGCACCGGGTGATCCGCGCCCAGCCCGGGAAGATCTACCGCGCCTTTCTGGAAGCTGGCGCGGTGGCCAAGTGGCTGCCTCCCTATGGTTTTGTCTGCACCGTCGAGCACCTGGATGCCCGGGTCGGTGGCACGTTCCGGATGGCGTTCCAGAACTTTTCCACGGGGCAGGGGCACGCGTTCGGCGGCGAGTATTTGGAGCTGGTGCCGGGGGAACGCATCCGCTACACCGACCGGTTTGACGACCCCAACCTGCCGGGCGCCATGTGCGTGACCGTGACCCTGAAACCGGTCTCCTGCGGCACGGATCTTTCCATCCTTCAGGAGGGGGTGCCGGAGGTGATTCCGCTGGAAATGTGCTACCTGGGCTGGCAGGAGTCGCTGGCCCAACTGGTCCATCTGGTCGAGCCGGAAATCGCCGGCTAAACGGGCTGGCTGAGCCAGCCGGCCATCAGTGTGCCGCAGGCGTGCGCTGCCACAGCCGGCGCAGCAAGCCGTTCAGCTCGGGGGAGGCGGGTAGTGGTCGCGGGCTGTCGGTCAGCTGCGATTCAATCAGGCGCTGCAGGGTCTGCAGGTGCGGCGTCACCGTGCCAAAGAACAGCACCTGGCTGGGCGTGGCGATCAGGATCGTCGGAAAGTTTTCCACCTCAATCGGGTCCACAAGGTCGGCTTCGTCTTCGACGTCCACCCACATGAATCGCACGCCCGCGAATTGCGCCCGGAGCGTGCCAAACAGGGGCTGGTAGTCCCGGCAGGTGCCGCACCAGTTGGCGCACAGGCAGGCGACCAGCAAGGTCGCTTCAGAAGGGGCGTGGGCAGTCGACATGGGTCAATGATCGCAGAAATACGGGCGCTTGCAGGGTTGTTGCAGGACGGCGCTAAGCCCTTGTGGGAGGCAGGTTGGGCGAAGGTTTTACACTAGAGGGCTTTTCCTCACCGTTTTCAATTATTGCAGGACCCCCTGATGAGTGCATTTCTGGAAGAAACCGTATTGAGCGTTCACCACTGGACAGACCGGCTGTTCAGCTTCACCACCACGCGTGACCAGTCCTTGCGCTTTTCCAACGGGCATTTCACGATGATCGGCCTGCGCCAGGAAAACGGCAAGCCGCTGCTGCGCGCCTACAGCATCGTCAGCGCCAACTACGAAGACCACCTGGAGTTCCTGAGCATCAAGGTGCAGGACGGCCCGCTGACGTCGAAGCTGCAGCACATCAAAGTGGGTGACAAGATCGTGGTCGGCAAGAAGCCCACCGGTACGCTCTTGATCGACTACCTGCTGCCGGGCAAGAACCTGTACCTCATCGGCACCGGCACCGGCCTGGCGCCGTTCATGTGCCTCATCCGCGACCCGGCTACCTACGAGAAGTTCGAAAAAGTCGTGCTGTTCCATGGCGTGCGCGAGGTCAAGGAACTGGCCTATGCGGAGTACATCACCATGGACCTGCCCAACCACGAGTACCTAGGCGAGGCGGTCAAGGCGCAGTTGCTGTACTACCCCAGCGTGACGCGCGAACCCTTCAAGAACCGGGGCCGCGCCACGGACCTGCTCGCCAGCGGCAAGCTGCAGGAAGATCTGGGCTTGCCCAAGCTGGACCCGACCCGCGACCGCATCATGATTTGCGGCAGCCCGGCATTGAACAAGGACATGCGTGCGCTGCTGGATGCACGCGGCTTCGTCGAGGGCACCACCACCACCCCCGGGGACTACGTGGTCGAACGCGCTTTCGTCGAACAATAAACCAGCAGACCTGCACATGTCCCATTACGACCTCTACGCCATCGGCAATGCCCTGGTGGACTCTGAATACGAAGTGACCGACGCCCAGCTGGAGAGCATGGGCGTGGCCAAACGGCACATGACCCTGATCGACGCCGAACGGCGCGCCGCGCTGCTGGCCCAGGTGCACGGCCTGCACGCGCGCCGCACGGGCGGCGGCTCGGCCGGCAACACGGTGGTGGCGCTGGCCCAGCTGGGTGGCAAGGCGTTCTACTCC
>JBAQKO010000204.1:0-5669 GCA_049301075.1 Rhodoferax sp. | reverse complement strand
CGCCAGTTCGTAAAAAACCGCGCCGCCCCGTACCGCGACCAGCTCGAACGCAACCTGGCTGGCACGCTGGGCGACGCCGAGTTCCGCCCGCTGCGCCTGCAAAACGGCTGGTACATCCAGCGTTATGCACCCATGCTGCGGGTGTCCGTGCCGTATGGCGAGCTGTCGAGCCCGCAGCTGCGCGTGCTGGCCAAAATCGCCCGCGAGTACGACCAGCCCGCCGCCGAGCTCTTCGAGCAGGCGCAGCATACCCAGGACCAGTTGAGCGCGCTCAAGGCCCCCCGCCTCAAGCATGGCTACGGGCACTTCACCACCCGCCTCAACGTGCAGTACAACTGGATTCCGCTGACCAAGTCGGCCGACGTGATGGACCTGCTGGCCAGCGCCAACATGCACGGCATCCAGACCAGCGGCAACTGCATCCGCAACATTGCCAGCGATGCATTGGCCGGCATAGCCGTGGACGAAGTGGCGGACCCGCGTCCGTTCTGCGAAATCATTCGCCAGTGGGGCACCCTGCACCCCGAATTTGCCTTCCTGCCGCGCAAGTTCAAGATTTCCGTCACCGGTGGCGCGGAAGACCGCGCCGCCATTGCCTGGTACGACGTCGGCCTGCAGCTGGTGCGCTCGGAGCAGGGTGAGCTGGGCTTCAAGGTGCGCGTCGGTGGCGGCATGGGCCGCACGCCGCTCATCAGCACCGTGGTGCGCGAGTTCCTGCCCTGGAACCAGATCCTGAACTACCTGGAAGCGGTGATTCGCGTCTACAACGGCTATGGCCGGCGCGACAACGTCTGGAAAGCCCGCATCAAGATCCTGGTGAAGGCCGAAGGCCAGCGCTACATCGACCAGGTGGAAGCCGAGTACCAGCAGATCCTGGAACTCGACGGCGCGCCGCACACCATCACCCAGGCCGAGTTCGACCGCGTGAGCGCCTGCTTCGTACCACCCGTGTTGAACACCGCGTCCGCCGCAGTGGCGCCCCTCACCGCCGCCGAAGAACCCGAATACGCCCGCTGGCTGGCGCGCAACGTGACGGCGCACCGCGACCCCACCCTGCGTGCCGTGACGCTGTCGTTCAAGCGCCTGGGCTACGCGCCCGGCGACGCCACCGACGACCAGCTCGACGCCGCCGCCGACCTGGCCGACCAGTTCTCCGCTGGCGAAGCCCGCGTGACGCACGAGCAGAACCTGCTGCTGCCCTGGGTGCGCGCCGACCAGCTGCCCGCCCTGTGGCGCGCCGCCCGCACGCTGGGCTTGGCCCGGGCCAACATCGGCCTGCTGACGGACATGATTTCCTGCCCCGGCGGCGACTTCTGCTCGCTGGCCAATGCGCGCTCCATCCCGATTGCCGCGGCCATCACCGAGCGCTACCAGGACATGGACGAGCTGTTTGACCTGGGCGATATCGACCTGCACATCAGCGGCTGCATCAACTCCTGCGGCCACCACCACAGCGGCCACATCGGCATCCTGGGCGTGGACAAGGACGGCCGCGAGTGGTACCAGGTGTCGCTGGGCGGCTCCGACGGCTCCACCCTGAGCGGTCCGGCCACCCCCGGCAAGGTGGTGGGCCCCTCGTTTGGCGCCGCCGAAATTCCGGGTGTGGTCGAGGCGATTTTGGATACCTACCGGGCCCAGCGCATCGGCAAGGAATACTTCATCGATACCCTCAAGCGGGTCGGCCACGAGCCCTTCAAGGCCGCTGCCAATGCCGCGCGCATCCCCAACCTGCCACAAGGCGAGGACGTGCTGCACAACCCGCCAGGCTACGCCCGCGACACCCAGGAAGCCTAAGCACCATTACGGAACCCTTACTATGAAATTGATAGCTACTTCCGCACATTCCACGGGGGCCGACGGCCAAAAAGTCATTGCACTGGCCAACGACGCCGACCCCCGCGCGCTGGCGCTCGACGGCGTGGAACGCATCGACCTGAGCTTTCCCAAGTTCACCGATGGCCGCGCCTACAGCCAGGCCTTCCTGCTGCGCCGCCGCCTGGGCTTCAAGGGCGAGTTGCGGGCCACCGGCGACGTGCTTATTGACCAGCTGGTGCACATGCAGCGCACCGGCTTTGATGCCGCCGTGCTGCGCGAAGACCAGAACCTGGCTTATGCGCAGGCGCAATTCGAGCGCTTCAGCCGCTTCTACCAGGGCGACGCCGTGACGGTGCCACCCGCCTTTGCCCAGACGGAGGCCGCATGAGCGCCATTGACCTGCACGCCCGTCCCTCCAGCGACTACGTCATCAAGCTGGCCGAAGCCCGCGCCGTTCTGTCCCAGGCCGCGGCGCAATTCGCCAGTCCGGCGGAAGGTGGCGCACCTGAAGTTACCCAGGCCTCCAGCTTGGGGGCTGAAGACGTGGTCATCAGCCATCTCATCAACAGCATGGCGCTGGACATTGGCATCTTCGTGCTGGAAACCGGCCGCCTGCACCAGGAAACGCTGAACTTGCTGGAGCAATTCAAGGCCAGTTCGCGCGCGCCCGTCACGGTGTACCACCCGGTGCAGGAGTCGGTGGTGCAATTCGTGGCGCGCGAGGGCAAGGACGCCATGTACAAGAGCATCGCCCTGCGCAAGGAGTGCTGTGGCATCCGCAAAATGGAACCCCTGGCGCGCGCGCTGGACGGCAAGAAAGCCTGGATCACCGGCCTGCGCCGCGAGCAAAGCGGTGCCCGCGCCGACGTGCCGCTGGTCGATACCTCGGAGCCCCGCACCAAGCTCAACCCGCTGGCCAACTGGACCTGGGGTGACGTGTGGCACTACATCCGCGAAAACCAGGTGGCCTACAACCCGCTGCACGACGCCTTTTTCCCCAGCATTGGCTGCGAGCCCTGCACCCGCGCCATCAGCCTGGGCGAAGACTTCCGCTCCGGCCGCTGGTGGTGGGAAGACGAAACCGCCAAGGAATGCGGCCTGCACGTCAAAGCCACCGACACGGCCCCTGTATCCTCCCTGCTCCCGAATCGCGCCTCCACATGAACGCCATGACAGAACCTACCCATTTCGAACGCCTCTCCAACCAGCACCTGGATGCGCTGGAAGAGGAGACCATCTTCATCCTGCGCGAAGTCGCCGCCGCCTTCGAGCGCCCGGCCCTGCTGTTCTCGGGCGGCAAGGATTCGCTGGTCATGCTCAAGTGCGCGGAAAAAGCCTTTGGCGCAAACCACATCCCGTACCCGCTGCTGATGATCGACACCGGTCACAACTTCCATGAAGTGACCGACTTCCGCGACTTCCGGGCCAAGGAACTGGGCGCCGAACTCATCGTGCGCAGCGTGGAAGATTCCATGAAACGCGGCACCGTGCGCCTGGCCCACCCGGGCGAGAGCCGCAACGTGCACCAGTCGGTCACGCTCCTGGAAGCCATCGAGGAATTCCGCTTTGACGCGCTCATTGGCGGCGCCCGCCGCGACGAGGAAAAGGCCCGCGCCAAGGAGCGCATCTTGTCCCACCGCGACAGCTTCGGCCAGTGGCAGCCCAAGGCGCTGCGCCCCGAGCTGTGGACCCTGTTCAACACCCGCCTGCAACCGGGCGAACACTTCCGCGTGTTCCCCATCAGCAACTGGACCGAGCTGGACGTGTGGCAGTACATCGAACGCGAGAAGATCGCCCTGCCGTCGCTCTACTACACCCACAAACGCGATGTGGTTGAGCGCAAGGGCCTGCTGGTGCCCGTAACCGAGCTGACGCCGGCCAAGCCCGGCGAAACCGTGGAATCGCGCGATGTGCGCTTCCGGACCGTGGGCGACATCACCTGCACCTGCCCGGTGGAGAGCACGGCCGCCAGCGCGGCCGACATCGTGATTGAAACCCTGGCGGCCGACGTATCGGAGCGGGGCGCCACGCGCATGGACGACAAAACTTCCGAAGCTTCCATGGAGAAGCGCAAGAAAGACGGGTATTTCTAATATGACAATCGCTACCATTTCCATAGCTAACCACGCACCATCCACGCCGCCTGACGGCACGATTGACATCCAATCGGCACTGCGCTTCATCACCTGCGGCAGCGTGGACGATGGCAAGAGCACGCTGATCGGCCGCCTGTTGGTGGACAGCCGCTCGGTGCTGCAAGACCAGCTGGCCAACGTGTCCAAGAGCGGCGAAGCCGATCTGGCGCTGTTCACCGACGGACTCTCTGCTGAGCGCGAGCAGGGCATCACCATCGACGTGGCCTACCGCTACTTCGCCACCCCGGCGCGCAAGTTCATCATTGGCGACGCTCCGGGCCACGAGCAGTACACCCGCAACATGGTCACTGCCGCCAGCAGCGCCCATGCCGCCGTGGTGCTGGTGGACGCCACCAAGCTCAAATGGCAGGATGCCGGTCCGCTGGAGCTGCTGGCGCAGACCCGCCGCCACGCACTGCTGGTGAACCTGCTGCGGGTTCCCGGCATTGTGTTTGCCGTGAACAAGCTCGACGCGCTGGAAAGCTCGGACAAGCCCGAAACCGCCGGCAACGCGACCCAGGCCTTCGGCAAAATCCGCGCGGCGCTGCAGACCTTTGCCGAACATGCCGGCATTGCGGTCACCGCCATCGTGCCCATCTCGGCGCTCAAGGGCAACAACGTGGTGCAGGCCACCCCCGACTGGTGCGGCTACACCGGCCCGAGCCTGCTCACCCTGCTGGAACAGTTGCCGGTGACGGCAGCGGAAGTCGACGTGCCCTTCGCCTTCCCGGTGCAGTGGGTGGAGAAGTTCTCGTCCTCCAGCGACACCAGCCAGGGCCGCCGCATATTCTGGGGCCGCGTGGCCACGGGCAGCGTGCAGCCCGGGCAAACCATCTCCATCCTGCCCAGCGGGCAGACGGCCACGGTGGCCCAGGTACTCAACCATGTGCGCACGCCGGGCAACGTCTCGACCGGGCACAGCGCCGGCATCGTGCTGGACCGCGAGGTCGACGTATCGCGCGGCGACTGGCTGCTGGCCTCCAATGACGCGCCCAGCCATTTCGACACCACCCGCGAGATTCGCGCCACGGTGGCCTGGATGGACGACGAGCCGCTGGTGGCCGGACGCGTCTACTGGGCGCTGCACGGCCACCGCTGGATCAAGGCCAAGGTCAAACGCATCGTGCACAGCCTGGACATCAACACGCTGGAAGAACACGACGCCACGCAGATCGCGCCCAACGCCATTGGCCACATCGAGCTGGCCTTGCAGGAACCCATTGCCGCGCTGCCCTACAGCCGTTCACGGGTTTTGGGCTCGCTGATTCTGGTGGACACGGCCAGCCACAAGACCTCCGGGGCGCTGTTGCTGAACTGACCGGGGCCCCGTGTGGGGCCCCTATTCCCTACCCCACGCATCTGTATTGAAGGGCCTGGGACCAAATGCCAATAAAATCAAGGGTGTATTACCCTATATCGCCCAAGAAACCAAAATGACCCATACCGTCACCGAAGCCTGTATCAAGTGCAAGTACACCGATTGCGTCGACGTCTGCCCCGTGGACTGCTTCCGCGAAGGCCCCAATTTCCTGACCATCGACCCGGATGAGTGCATTGACTGTGCGGTGTGCATCCCCGAATGCCCGGTCAACGCCATCTACGCCGAAGAAGATGTGCCCGCCGACCAGCAGCACATGACCGCGCTGAACGCCGAACTGGCCAAGTTGCCCGGCTGGAAGAGCATCACCAAGCGCAAGGCCGAACTGCCCGAAGCAGAAG